>JBELAE010000499.1:0-3241 GCA_049509155.1 Candidatus Sulfotelmatobacter sp. | reverse complement strand
CTCGAGCGATAGCGACGCCCAAGACGGTGAACGCCATGCAGAGTTCTTTCTCTCCCCAAGTGGAACGGTTGGCCCGCCAGCTCTTTCCTGGCCAAGTGGCCACTAAGTTGGTTCCACCTGAGCGCTATGAGCACGACACGTTCAGTCTCGAGGGTCAAGAACTGCGCATCATCGAGCAGGGCCGCACCGATAGTCCCGATTCGACGTCGCTCTACGTTCCATCGATCGGCCTGATCGTCGCTGGCGACGTTGTCTACAACCAATGCCGCATGTATGTCGGCGACACCACCCCCGAGAGCCGAAAGAATTGGATCGCGGACCTGGACCGGTTAGCAGCGCTGAATCCGACGATGGTTGTCGCCGGTCATAAGAAGACTGGCGCGCCCGACTCTCCCTCGTCCATCCAGGATACCAAGCGTTACCTCGAGGACTTCGATCGGCTGCAGAAAACCGCGACGTCCGACCAGCAGTTGTTCGATCAGATGACGGAGCTATACCCGCATTGGGTAGCTAATCAGTCCTGGCTGATGTTCGGATTCCCAGGGGCATAAACCACATAGCCGAATTGCCGAGACGGACTACGCGAAGTCCTGCTCAAGCTTCCCAAGGGTTGAGGACGCCAACTCCCGCACGCTCGAAGTGGGCTACATTCCTGGTCGCGACGGTCAGACCGTGCACCAGGGCAGTGGCCGCGATGAGGGCGTCACGATCGGAGCGCGGATTTTGCACGTTAAGCGCCGGTACGTGAAGCGCCGCGCATCGGTGGGCGACGGCAGTGTCAATCGCAAGAATACGGCCGGAGAATGTGGGTAACACGTGGCGATCCATCCACGCCCGAAGGATTGCACCCTGCTCTTTGTCGCGCCGGTCGATGAGAAGAATCCCAATCTCCAATTCCAGCACTGAAATGACAGAGATATAGAGACTCGCCGAGGGTAAGCATTCGGCCCATTTCTTGACATTTTGATGGGTCTTCCCGGCCTTTCTTAATTCTGAAATTACATTGGTATCAAGGATGTACATAAGTATGTACGTCAGGTCAGATCCGCCGTCTCGTGGAGGTTTCCCCGCAGACGAGGCGGCTCAAATTCAATCTCAGCGGCCGCTGGCATCGCCAATAGCTCCACAACGCTCTTTTGCCCTTCAGTGATCCTTTGATACTCCTCCACCGTCAGCAGCACATGGGAGGGGCGACCTCGATCCGTGATGAAAACCGGACCCCGCTTAGCGGCTCTCTTCGCCCTGCTTGTGTCCTGATTAAAGTCTCGACTCGACAGTTTTGTAATGGTCATGGTTACCAGCCCTTCAAATGTAGCAACGTGGCTACATTGTAGCAGAAAACCCTCTACGACGGTTTCGAATCGGGTCCAGAAAACCGCGACCTCCGACCAGGAGTCTACGACAGCAGGACGACGCCCGTGGTTTTCGCCGCACGGCGCAATTGCTCATCCAGCGTGGCCAAGGGGAGGCCTTGCCGCAGGGCGAGGTCCAGGTAAGCGGCGTCGTATCCGGATAAAGACTGCTGCCGCGCAACCGGCAGGATGTGGTCGAAGGCGCGGGGCGCGTCGATGGGGAGGACCGCGATGGGCAGGGCGGCGATTCTCTCAAGAAGGGCCGTGACCTGCGCCAGCACAATGCGGTTGCGGCGTTCTGCGATCAACAATGCATTGGCGACTTCCACCGGCCAAATGGCAGGAACTAGCGCTTCGGCGCCGGCCGAAAACAGGTCGAGAACGCTCTCGGTGAACTTGCTTGCTTCGTCCTCAAAGCACCAGGCGACGGCCACTGACGCATCGAGCACGAAGCGTTTAGTGGCGGCGGCCTTCATCGATTAGCTCGCGTATGGAAAGTTTCCCCAGAGTGGCCCCGCAGCGCAGACGGCGGATGGAGGCGGCCAAGCTGTGAGCGTCTTCTTTCGGGTTGGGGTCGGGTGGCGAAAGCTTGGCAACGGGGATTCCGCGCCTCGTGATCTGGATGGTCTCGCCTTTCGAAGCCCTCTGGAGCAGCTCATTGAGGTGAGTTTTGGCGTCGAACGCACCTACGGTTTTCATGCGTGCATTATCTCATAGAGCAAACCAGTCGATCAACTAGTTGGATCCACACCGTAGCCGGGAGCAGACGGGACCTACTCCAGTTTTCCACCCGATAAAATACCCGACAATCCGGCTTCGGCATATCTCCAAGCCCTACTTTGGTGTTGATCGATACGTTCGTCCAATAGACTCGCCGACTCGATTCTGGCTTAATCGCTCAGGAAGCAGAATTGATTCAAAGAGGAGCACAAAATGACAGCAAAAGGAAAAGTCTTGGTACTGGTCTCGAGCGGTCGCGGTTTGCCCTTGAAAGATGGCAAGGTTTATACCGGCGCCGGCTACTACCTCAACGAACTGACAGTTCCGGTTCGCGCCCTGATGAAAGAGGGCTACGAAATCACTTTCGCCAACCCCAAAGGCAACGCGCCCCAAGTCGATGTGCATTCAGAGGTCGCCGATTTCTTCGGCGGGGACGCGGCCAAGCTTCAGGACTATATGTTATTCCGCGACGGCCTGGCTGGGCTCAGAGATCCATCCCGCATCGCGGATGTCATCGCATCCGGCCTCGATCAATACGACGCTGTTTTCGTCCCCGGGGGCCACGGCCCGATGGAGGATCTTCTCGATGATCCCGACGCCGGCATGGTGATGAGACACTTTCATAAAACATCCAAGCCTACGGCTGTGCTCTGCCATGGCCCGATTTCACTTCTCTCGGCGCTTCCGAATTCGAAGGAGTTCGTGGCCGCTCTGGCGGCGGGCGATGCCGCTGGAGCACGCGCAATGGCGAAAGGCTGGATCTATGCCGGATATAAGATGACGATCTTTTCAACAGCGGAAGAGCAGCAGCGCGAGCCGCAAGAGATTGGTGGCAAGGTCCTGTTCTACCCGGACTTCGCCTTGAGTACGGCAGGCGGTGACGTAAGTGTGCTCGCTCCATGGTCGAGCTATGTCGTTCAAGATCGCGAGCTGATCTCAGGTCAGAACCCGTTCTCTGATCAAGCGCTTCTGAACCTTCTTCTACCGGCACTCGAGGCGAAGAAGAAGTCGCTTTCAGCGGCGTAAGGCTTGCGGGGAAACAAGGACAGACGGAACGTTTTCCATTTCTCGGCAACGGAAAACTAGTGAACGTCCCGTCTGTCCCGGCTTTTCCTAATCAACAAGCTGCCGACGGAGACTAAAGGATACAGATGATCATGGAAGCGAGA
>JBELAE010000498.1:0-3277 GCA_049509155.1 Candidatus Sulfotelmatobacter sp. | reverse complement strand
TGCCGTCCCGCAATATCGAAATGATGGACGGTGTTGCCCATGAAATCGCGGTACTGCATGATGTTGGCTGCAGGATCGACGTCGAGGGTGAAGCTGAGGCAGCGCTGATCGCCGTCGCTGCGCGGCTGCAGACGCACTTCCATCAGGCTTTCGCGCACGGCGGGATCGTAGCGAAAGGTCGTGGTATGGCGGACGGAGTAGATCATTTCGTTATGTTCTCGATCGAAACATACAGCCTTCAGGGGCTAAAGCCCGTTTATTCTCGTTCACGCCTTACGCGGCGCTAAAGCGCCGCTCTTCCACGGTGGCGCCTGCGTTCCGAGTCTTCTCCGATCGCAGCTCAAAACGAACTCTGACCCTCACGAGACCAGCGCCGACTCGACCGCATAATCGAAGTAGACCTGCTGGATCGCGGAATGTGCCTGGGCGCACTGCGAGCGGACGCTCTCGACGTATCCGCCAGCCCCGGACGCCATGACTTCCTCGATCTGGCTGAAACTCAGGGTCGCGCACAAACGTCCCGCGAGGCGCACAGGTTGCTCTGCCTTGCGTTCGGTTAACTCTCCAATGGCGACCAGCGCGTCGTGCACGCGGTCAACGGAAAAGCGCACGGAATGCGGGAACTCAGGATTGAGCAGCAGGAACTCCGCCACCCGCAGCGGACGGATTTCCGCCGTATAGGTTTTGCAGTACGCTTCAAACGCCGCGCACGATTTCAGCAGGCCCACCCACTCGAGATATTCTTCGCTCTCGACCGCCTGATCGAGCGGATGCGGCAAGCGCCCGAAATGCGTGCCGATCAATCGCGCCAGTTCGTCGGTGCGCTCGACGAAACGCCCGAGCTGAATGTATTGCCAGCCCTCGCCATGCGACATGGTTGAATCGGTCACGCCCTGAAATAGATGCGCGCCCTCGCGAACCGCCCGAAAAAAAACGTATGAATGCAGCAGCCAGGCCTCGCTCTCCGTGGTGCTGGTCACCTGCAGGTATAGCCGGTTGAGTTGCTCCCACATTTCCGTGCTGCATTGCTCGCGCACCTGACGCAGGTTTTCGCGGGCGGCGGCCACGCAAGACAAAATAGACGATGGATTCGTCCGGTCGAGGGTGAGAACGTGAGTCAGCGACGCCGCGTCGATTTTGCCATCTTCCGGCGCTGGAACCTGTGACACTTCCAAAAGCCGCAGCCAGCGGCCCGAGCCCGCCTCCGGCGATTGGTCGAGCCGGAGTTGCAGGTCAACGTCGATCAGCCGGGCCGTGTGCTCGGCGCGCTCCAGGTAGCGGCTCATCCAGTAGAGACTGTCCGCGACCCGCGAAAGCATGGTGGTTTGCCGCCGTCCATTCATGCGGGATCTTTCATTGGGACGTTCATGCGCGCAGCACCCAGGTATCTTTGCTGCCGCCGCCCTGCGACGAATTCACCACCAGCGATCCGCGGCGCAAGGCCACTCGTGTCAAACCTCCGGGCACCAGCGTCACATTCTCGCCATACAAAATGTAAGGGCGCAGATCGACGTGGCGGGCCTGCACTTCACCCTCGAGGAAACAGGCCGCGCGGGAAAGGTTCAGCGTAGGCTGCGCGATATAATTTCGCGGCTCGGCTTCGATTCTCCGGCGGAAGTCTTCCCGGTCGGCCGCCGAGCTGTGCGGGCCGATTAACATGCCGTATCCGCCCGACTCACCGACCGCCTTTACCACCAGTTCGTCGAGATGCTCCAGAACGTAGTTTCGCTGCGAGCGATCATTCAGTAAATATGTTTGAACATTCGAGAGGATGGGATCTTCGCCCAGGTAATAGCGGATGATCGCGGGCACGTAGGCATACAGAGCCTTGTCATCAGCGACGCCAGTTCCGATGGCATTCGCCAGCACCACGTTGCCCGCCCGGTAGGCATTGAATAATCCCGGGACGCCCAGGCTGGAATCCTGCCGGAAGCAGAGCGGATCAAGAAAATCGTCGTCCACGCGGCGGTAGATCACATCCACGCGGCGCAGACCGGCGGTGGTGCGCATGTAGACAATGTTGTCATGCACCAGCAGGTCGCGGCCTTCGACCAGCTCAATGCCCATCTGCTGCGCCAGGAAAGTGTGCTCGAAATAAGCGGAGTTGAAAACTCCCGGGGTCAGCAGAACAACTTTTGGTTCGTGCCGGCTCGAAGAACTGGCTGGCGCTAGCGCCCGCAGCGTGGCCAGCAGAGCCTGCGCATAATGATCGACGGGCGACACGCCATAGTCCTGGAATAGCGTGGGGAAAACCTTCTTCAGCACCTTGCGATTCGCCAGCATGTAAGAAACGCCGCTGGGCACGCGCAGGTTGTCTTCCAACACGGCGAAGCTGCCGTCCGGCAGGCGAACCAGGTCGGTGCCGCAGATGCTCACATAAATGCCTCGCGGAACCGTCAGCCCACGCATCTCGCGGCGGAAATGGCGGCAACTATAAACCAGTTCGCGGGGGACGACACCATCCGCCAGAATCCTTCCGTGGTGGTAAATGTCTTCCAGGAAAAGATTCAGAGCAGCGATGCGCTGGGTGAGGCCGGTCTCAATCTTGCGCCATTCCTTGTGAGGAATGATGCGGGGCAACAGATCGTTGGGAAATACACGCTCGGTACCTTCGTCGTTGCCATAAACCGTGAAGGTGATGCCCTGGTGCAGAAACGACAGGTCTGCGGCCTGCTGGGTCTTGCGCAATTCCTCCGGGGGCAACTCCAACAGCGTCTGAAATAAGGCCTTATAGTGTTCGCGCGGGATGCCGGGCGAGGCAAACATCTCATCGTAGGCGGCGTCAAACTGGTAATTGCGAAATGGAGGACGAAACAGGGTGAGCGGCTCCGGAGGGCTCATCCGGCGCACCAATCCACGGGTTCGGGTACGGCTGGGCTGCACTCATAGGACTCTAGGGGTCGCCCCACCCCTGAGTCCAATCGAAATTGTTTATCGGAGGGATTCAGATTTCGGGTCTTCACCCCGCCCCAATAAACCTTGTCATCCCGACCCCCGAGCGAAAGCGAGGGGCGGAGGAATCCCGGTTTTGCTCGCCACTCGGTACCCAGTACTCGGTACTCGCTACTGCTTCTGCCCCGCCGTAAACACGGTCCACGGCCCCGCCTTCATATCGTGCAGCAGCGGCTTCTGCCAGGAGAATTCGGGATGCCGCTCCAGAAAGTCAGCCGCCAGAAAGTCCGCTACGCAGGGATGCCCCGCCCGCGCCACAAAGCTCATCTTCGCGGCCATGGCGCTGTCGGTGGCTTTGCCCTGCACAGCGCCGCCGGGATTGTAG
>JBELAE010000497.1:0-3343 GCA_049509155.1 Candidatus Sulfotelmatobacter sp. | reverse complement strand
TCCCTCGCCTCTCCAGCAACCGCCGCAAATCCCCGTCGCTGATGATCCCCACCAACCGCTCGCCCTCGACCACCCGTCACACCCAGCTTCTTGCGCGACATTTCATAGATCACGTCCGGCATTTTCGTCGAAGGCGAAACGCGCGGCAGCGCGTCACCCGTGTGCATCAAAGCTTCTACCCGCGCCAACCGCTTCCCGAGTTTCCCCCCAGGATGCAAATTAGCAAAGTCCTCTTCCTTAAACCCGCGCCGCTCGCTCAAAGTCACCGCCAGCGCATCGCCCAGTGCCAGCATCGTCGTGGTCGAAGCCGTCGGAGCCAGCCCCAGCGCGCAAGCCTCCTGCGCAATCGAACAATCCAAAGCCACATCCGCCGCCGCCGCCAAAGTCGAAAATGTGGAGCGGACACTCCTGTCCGCTGCCTTTGCCTTTGATCTTGATTTTGACCCTCCCCGATTATCCCTCCCCGCGAAGGACCCGGCCTTAGCCGTGCCATTATTCGACCGAACGGAGATGGGCTTCAGCCCCTGAGCCCCGCAAATCTCATCCCCCGTCATCGCAATCAACGGCACCCGCAGCCGCTTAATCGTCGCCAGCAGCGCCAGAATCTCCTCCGTCTCCCCCGATGCCGAAAGCGCCAGCACCACATCTCCTCGCACCACCATTCCCAAATCCCCGTGCAGCGCCTCCACCGGATGCAGATACAACGCCGGACTCCCCGTCGAACTCAACGTCGCCGCAATCTTCCGCGCAATCAGCCCGCTCTTCCCCATCCCCGTAACCACCACGCGCCCCGCGCACGCAAACATCAATTCCACGGCGCGCTGAAACGCCTCCGCCATCGGCCCGCCAATCCGGTCCGCCAGCGCGCGCAACGCTTCCGCCTCAATGCGCACCACATTCTCGCCAGTATGTTTCATCTCGTCAGGAATTCAGCAGGAGGATGTTAGCACGCAGCAAGAATAGGACAATAACAGCGGCCTTCACTGCGTGGAAGAGCGGCCCTTTAGAGCCTGCCCTGAGCGGAGTCGAAGGGGCCGCGAAAAACGCGCACGGGAAAATCGGGCTTTAGCCCCTGGATAAACTTCTCTCAAAAGTGCTCGTCCACCGGCGGCGTAACCGCCTTCTGCCCAAGAATCGCCAACCCCTTCGCCTGGATCACCCGATCCCACGGCCCGCCCTGCCAGTTGTCGCGTGTCTTTGTCACGAACCGCCAGGGGGGCAGCGTCAGCATCAAATTCCGTGCCGTCGAATGTACATACGGTTCATACATCGACCGCAACCTCGTCAGTTTGTCGCGCCCGAAGTCGTCGTTCCGCACCCGCAGTCCGGCCGCCGCCAGCGCCTTGCGTAACTCGACAAAGTCCTCATCCGGCAACCGTTCCGCCGCCGTCGAATCGTAACTCGCATTCACCACCTGCGCCAGATCGACAGCCGCGTGCCGCGCCATGGCAAACGTCAGTTTGGCCTGCCCCGGTTCTACCCCTTCGATCCCGGTCAGAATCAGAGAAGTCACATCCAGCATAGTGGTCAGCGCTCCCAGCCACGACTGGTTACTATGCTGCGAACGAAAAAACGTCAGCACCGGATACGAAATCTGGCTCTCCAGCAACTCCGCCGCCCAGCGCTCCCACTCTCGCAAAACTTCATCCAGAACTCTCTGGTCTACGCCCGGATTGTCCGACCTCCCCGCCAGCCGCACCAACAACTCCGCCGCCGATGGAGGCGAACCTGCCCGCGCATCCAGCATCGAAATCTGAATCTCGCGCCGCGAGAACGACGCATACACCACCGGAATGTACCCGATCACTACTCCCAGAAATGCAAAGCCCATCCCCGCCTCAAGCACCGAAAGCGCCCGCGCCCCGCCCGAAGTCGGCACAATATCGCCATACCCCAGCGTAAAAAAAGTTTCCCCGCTGTGATAAATAATCCTGCCGAACGTGAGCGGCTCTTTGTTGAGCTGTTCGTGCCCGCCAATGCCGTACTGCACCAGTGCGAAACCAAGAATCAGGCTGGAAGCCCAGAATCCCAGCAGCAGAATCAGTGACAGCGGCCCGAAGTATCCCAGAAAATTCTGCTGCCGCGCCGTCGTCTTGATGTGCCGCGCCAAGTACCGCCACGGAATCCATGTCTTGCGGTAAAACCACGCCGTCAGCCGGAAATGGCGAAGCACCCGCCGCGGCAGCACCACCGTTTCAAACGCATCCAGCAGCACCACCCAAATGATGATGACGCCAAACACCGCCGCAACAATGCTGTCGTGCGAGTTCATGACGAGTGCAATTGTAGATGTGTCGAAAAGACTACCAGATTCTCAAGCAGGGGATTTCGCTCTCTCAGATTTCGACCCGAGGCGGGTGCCCCATGTCTCGAGGGTGGCCCACTCTAATCTCGCCGTTCCTTGGCGAGATTAGAGTGGGGATTTTGATCTTGACTTCCTGATCGAGCCCACCGAGCAGTGGGTGCCCCATGTCTCGCTGCTTCTGCGAGACGTTGGGATTTTGACCTTCGACGACCCTACTGCGGATTCGCAGGCGCCTGCGCCGGAGCCGGCGTCTGCCCCGCCGCTGGCTTCGCAGTCGTCGGAGCCGGAGTCGCCGGCTTCGGCGGAACCTTCTTCTTCACCACCGGCTTCTTCGCCGGCGCATTGTCGTCCACCACGGTCTTCTTCGGCGGAGTCACCGGAACCGCCGCCTGTGCCGCCTTCAGGTCCGTCCGCAGCCGCACAATCTCCGCTTCCTTGGCCGACGACAAACTCTCCATCCGCTGCGCCATCTGTTTCCGCGTAGTCTCGAACCCGTTCAGATCATTCGCCAGCGCCTGCAGGTCGTCTTTCGGCCCGAACGCCCCCGTCCCTTCCACCACCGTCCCCAGCACGTCATACAGCGCATCGAGATTGCGATAAAGTTTGAACGTGGCCTGCAGATCCTCCGGAGCGGCGCGCAACTCCGCAATAATCGCCGGCAGCGCCTCTTGCAGATTACGCTGAATCGAATCCACATTCGCCAGCGACTGCTTCTTCGTAGCGCCGTCCGCCTTCCAGCGTTCGATGCGCAGCTTCGCCAGATCGGCCTGCGCGCTCTTCGACGTCGCCTCCAGTTGCGCCAACATTCCGTTCAACTGCGTCACCGAGGCATACGAAACCGGCTCCCCGCTCTGCCCAGACGCCGCTCCCGACGCCGCGTCCGCGGCACCCGCAGCCGCCGGCCCCGACTGCCCCAGAGCGGTCGCCATGCACATTAAAGACGAGACGAATAAGAAAAGGAGAGAATGACGTTTCATTGTTTGCAACGTTGGGGTTCGCGAGCAACAGCATACTACAACGACCCCCCGCCTGTAGATC
>JBELAE010000496.1:0-3355 GCA_049509155.1 Candidatus Sulfotelmatobacter sp. | reverse complement strand
ATTCCGAGCGGAGCGAGGAATCTGGGTTCTTGCCGGCTCCGGCAAAGACCGAGATCCCTCGCTCTGCTCGGGATGACAAGAAGGGGAGTGGCGAAGGCTGAGAGCTGAAGGCTGACAGCTGAGAGCTAACATCTGAACGCTGAATTTCATGTTCAAGAAAATTCTGATTGCTAATCGCGGGGAAATTGCATTGCGCGTGATTTGCGCGTGCAAGGAGCTTGGCATCCGCACGGTTGCCATTTACAGCGAGGCTGACCGCAACTCGCTGCCGGTGCGGTTTGCCGATGAGGCCATCTGCATTGGGCCGCCGCAGCTTGCGCTGAGTTATTTGAACATTCCTGCGGTCATCAGCGCGGCGGAGATCGCCAACGTGGAGGCGGTGCATCCCGGCTACGGGCTGCTGGCGGAAAACGCTAACTTTGCCGAAGTGTGCGAGACCAGCGGTATCAAGTTCATTGGGCCGCGACCCGAAGTGACGCGGCTGATGGGCGAGAAGGAAAAAGCTCGCGCTGCGATGAAACGGGCGGGAGTGCCGATTCTGCCTGGGTCTGACGGGATTATTGCTTCTGACGGTGAGGCGATCGAGTGGGCGCGGCAGGTGGGCTTTCCGGTGATCGTCAAGGCCTCGGCTGGCGGCGGCGGACGCGGGATGCGCATTGTCCGCAACGAGGAAGAACTGCCTGGCCTGTTCAAAGCGGCGCAGGCGGAAGCGGCGGGCGCGTTCGGCAACGGCGATCTTTATATGGAGAAGTACGTGGAGCATCCGCGGCATATTGAATTTCAGGTTCTGGCCGATGAGCACGGAAATGTGGTGAGCCTGGGTGAGCGCGAGTGTTCGATCCAGCGGCGGCACCAGAAGTTGCTCGAGGAATCGCCTTCCACTGTGGTCACGCCCGCACTGCGCGACGAGATTGGGGCGGTGCTGTGCAAGTCGCTGGCGGCGATTGGTTATAGCAATGCTGGAACCATTGAGTTCCTGATGGATCAGGATCGGCGGCTGCATTTTATCGAGATGAATACGCGGATTCAGGTGGAACATCCGGTGACGGAGATGGTGACCGATGTCGACCTGGTGAAGAGCCAGATCATGATCGCGGCTGGGGCGCACATGCGGGAAGTGTTGCAGGGGCCGATTGTGCATCGGGGGCACGCGATCGAATGCCGCATCAATGCGGAGCATCCGGAGAAGTTCACGCCGTCGGCGGGGAAGATTACGGCGTTTCATCCTCCGGGAGGTACGGGGGTGCGCGTGGATACGGCGGCCTATGCGGAGGGCGTGATTCCTCCGTATTACGATTCTCTGATTGCCAAGCTGATCGTGCGCGGCAAGGATCGCAGCGAAGCGGTTTCGCGCATGGCGCGGGCGCTGGAGATGTTCATTGTCGAGGGCGTGTTTACGACCATTCCGCTGCACCGGAAGATTCTGGCGGATGAAGACTTTCGGGCGGGGAAGATTGATACGGGGTTTATTGAGCGGTTTCTGAAGAAAAACGGCCACACGTAGCGGCGGACGCATTCGCCCGCCCGGCGGCGCGAAGCGGCGTGTGCAGTCGACTGTCGGAGCGGTCGGGCATTTTCTTCTCCTACATTTCTTGAAATCTCCGGACGAATACGTCCGGGGCTACGTGTTTTGTGGCACGGCCAGCAGTCTTGCATGCGATGATTCTCCTTCCGCGCCTCTACGCCATTGTGGATTCGTCGGCCCATGCGTCGACTCAGGACCTGGTCGCTTACGTGGCGGAACTAGCCGCGGGTGGATGCAGGCTGCTGCAATACCGCAATAAATCCGGGAATGCGCAAGTGATGCTTGAGCATGCGCGGGAATTGCGCAGCTTGTGTCGGACAGAGCCTGCCCTGAGCCTGCCGAAGGGAGTGTCCGACCCACAGGTGCGCCTCATCATGAATGATCGGGCCGATTTATGTCTGGCTGCCGAGTTTGATGGCGTCCATGTGGGGCAGGAAGATTTGTCCCCGGAATCGGTGCGGGGGATCATTGGGGTGGAGCGGTGGCTGGGGGTGTCGACGCACAATGCAGAGCAGGTTCGCGAGGCTTCGCTTACTTCTGCGGAGTATCTGGCGATCGGGCCCGTGTTCGCCACTTCCAGCAAGGACAAGGCCGATCCTGTGGTGGGCCTCGAAGGCGTGCGGCTGGCGCGCGCTTTGACCCGCAAGCCGCTGGTGGCGATTGGGGGGATTACGCGGGCGAATGCGGCTTCAGTGATTGAGGCTGGGGCGGATGCCGTGGCGGTGATATCCGATCTGTTACGGGAGCCGCGCAAATCAGCAGAGGAATTTTTCCGCGTCTTGAGGTAAAGTCGTTTGACCTTGGATCACGCCCGCGGAGATTGCTTCAGGGGCTAAAGCCCCACGGAGTTGAGGCGGCTAACGCGGCCCTGAAGGGCCGCTCTTCCACGGTGCTGGCATGAACGGTGCTGCCTCGTACCGTGGTGCCATGCTGAGCGGGTTCGGCGGGCGACTAAGTTTGCTGATTGGGAGGATTTCCTGAGTACACCGACAACGCAGCCTGCAGGCAGCGACTGGGAAATTCACAGTCATCAGGATAAGGAACTGGTACAGGGACTGGGCCTGACCAGCGCCACCATGCTGGTCATGGGGTCGATGATCGGCTCGGGCATTTTTATTGTGTCGGCTGAGATCGGGCGCGAGGTGGATTCTCCGGCGCTTTTGATCGGGGCGTGGGCCGTGGCTGGGTTCATGACGATTGTGGCCGCGCTCAGCTATGGCGAACTCGCTGCCATGATGCCGCGGGCAGGCGGGCAATATGTTTATCTGCGGGAGGCGCTGGGGCCGTTGTGGGGGTTTCTTTACGGCTGGACGCTGTTTCTGGTGATTCAGACTGGGACCATCGCTGCCGTGGGCGTGGCATTTGGCAAGTTTCTGGGCGTCTTCTGGCCGGCGATTTCTTCAACCCACTGGCTGCTGCACATCTGGAAGGTTCCGCCGATTCATGTGGGGCCGATGGTGCTGGGCAACATGGATGTCGGCATCAATACGCAGAACCTGGTGGCGATCCTGCTGGTGATTTTTCTTTCGGTGGTGAACATCTTTGGAGTGAAGACGGGCGCGGCCATTCAGAATGTTTTCACCGCGGCCAAGGTTTCCGCGTTGCTGGGGTTGGCGGTGTTCGGCTTCGCGCTGGGGCGAAATGCCGTGGCGCTGACGGCGAATTTCGGGGCGAACTTCTGGCACAACGCGGGATTGAGCGCGCAGCACGCGGTGCAGGTCGGGGTGGGCGGGCCGATTGTGATGGTTGGGACGCTGACGATCCTGGCCGTGGCGCAGGTGGGGTCGCTTTTTTCCGCCGATGCCTGGAATAACGTGACGTTTACGGCCG
>JBELAE010000495.1:0-3363 GCA_049509155.1 Candidatus Sulfotelmatobacter sp. | reverse complement strand
GGCCATTTGCGGGCGCCTCGTATTCCTGCAGATTTTCAGTTATGGCAAGTTCGTCAAGCAGGCGGGACATCAACAGCAGCGCGCGATTCCACTGGCCGCCAAGCGCGGAGTCATATACGACCGGGCCGGGCACGAGCTGGCCATGTCAGTGCTGGTCGATTCCGCGTTCGCCGTGCCGACTGAAGTCAAAGATCTGCCTACCGCAGTCTCTCTGATCACACGCATCACGGGAGACGACTACAACGTTGTGCTCGCCGACTGCCGTGCCCACAAGACTTTTTGCTGGGTGGCGCGCAAGGCCGACGACGAGACGATTGAGCGCATCAATTCGCTGAAGCTGCAGGGCATTCACTTCCAGAAAGAGCCGAAGCGATTTTATCCGGCGCGCGACCTGGCGGCGCAGGTGCTCGGTTCGGTTGGGATGGAGGATTCCGGGCAGAGCGGTATCGAGCATGAGTTCGATGATCAACTCAGCGGACGGCCGGGGAAAATGTTCATTTCGGTCGACGCACGCCGGCAGTGGTTTGCCGACGTCGAGACGCAACCTGATCCGGGTGACAACCTCGTCCTGACCATCGATAAGAACATTCAGTACGTCGCGGAGAAAGAACTCGATCAGGCGATTCATGATACGCAGGCGATTGCGGGCACAGTGATTGTCGAGAATCCGCACACCGGAGAGATTCTGGCGCTGGCCAACCGGCCGACGTTTAATCCCAATCTGCGTAAGCAGATCACGCCGGGGGCGCTGACTAACCGCGCGGTGAGTTATGCGTATGAGCCGGGATCAACATTCAAATTGGTGACGATTTCGGCGGCGCTGGAAGAAAAGGTCACGAATCCGGATGAAGTGTTCGACTGCCAGATGGGATCGATTGTCTACAACGGGATGCGCATCCGCGATTCGAAGCCGCATGGCTTGCTGCCAGTGTGGGGCGTGCTGGCGGAATCGAGCGATGTCGGTTCGATCAAGATCGCGCTGCGCCTGGGCGACGAGCGCTTCTACAAATACATTCGCGCCTTCGGATTCGGGCAGCAGACTGGGATTGAACTGCCCGGCGAAACGCGCGGGATGACCAAGCCAGTGAGCCGCTGGTCAAAAGTTTCGATCGCCGCGATTTCGATGGGGCAGGAGATCGGAATTTCGCCGATCCAGTTGACCGGACTCATCTCGACGTTTGCGAATGACGGCGTGTGGGTTGCGCCGCGCATCGTGGAGGGAACGGCGACGCCGCAGACTTCGCTGCAGGCGGTTGCGTTTCATCCCGGCGCGTCACATCGCGTGATTTCTTCGTACACCGCCGCCGAGATGCGATCGATGATGCAGAAAGTCGTGCTGGAAGGCACGGGACGCAAGGCAATTCTCGAGGGCTATACTTCGGCGGGAAAGACCGGGACTGGGCAGAAAGTCGATCCCAACACGGGCGCTTATTCGAAGACGAAATATATTGGTTCGTTCGCCGGATTCGCGCCGGTGAACAATCCGCAGATTGTCGTCGCGGTGATTCTCGACTCGGCCGTCGGGCTGCACCAGGGCGGCCAGGTTGCGGCGCCGGTGTTCAAGCGCATTGCGCAGCAGGTGCTCGAATACCTGCATGTGCCTCACGATCTGCCGCTGGCGCCGAAGCATCAACTGCTGCTGGCCAAGTCGAAGTCGAACGACAACGATTTGGAAGAAGGGACGCCGGATCATCCCGGTGAGCCGCTGGAGACGGCGGAAGTGAACGGAGATTCTTCCGATGCGGCGAAGGTGCCGAGTGCGGCGCGGACGGTTCCCGCAGCGGCCGGAAGCGGTGGAAGGGCTGTCCAAGCTTCACCGGCGGCTGCAGTCGCAGACGGCCACGTCGTGCAGGCGGCAATCCGCGAGGCGGTTTCGCAAAACGCTGTAACGAGATCGGGCAGCGCGGAAACTCCGGCTAAGGCCGCCGACGCTGACGCTGCGGCACTGACAAAATTGCCTTCCAGCGGGACCGTAGTTTTGGATGTCGAGCAGGGCGGAATCGAAGTACCGTCATTCGTGGGTAAGACGGTGCGCGGCGCCGTGGAAACTGCCCAGGACGCGGGACTCGAACTCGATGCCGTCGGCAGCGGCGTCGCCCGCCAGCAGTCTCCTGTGGCCGGGACGCATGTGGCTGCTGGGGCCCGGGTGACGGTGCAGTTCGGGCGGTGAGTCACGAATCTTAACCTCAGAGGACACTGAGGACATAGAGAAGGTGCCTTGAAATTCTCTGTGTACTCAGTGTCCTCTGTGGTTGATCTCCTCCTGTTTGACCCGCCGAAAAAGCGCGTGATACGGTAAATAGTCACACCCACTCCAGCGGCTGCCGCTGATTGAGGTCTCCAGTGTCTTCGGTTGAGACGACGCCCACCATTCGCAAAACTGCGCTGAACGCCGTCCATCGCCAGATGGGCGCGAAGATGGTGGAGTTCAACGGCTGGGACATGCCGGTCGAATATCCCGCTGCGATCGGCTGCGGGATCATCAACGAGCATATGGCGGTGCGCACCGGCGTGGGCATCTTTGACGTCAGCCACATGGGCGATATTCGGCTCGCCGGTCCGCAGGCGCTGGCCGCGGTGCAGCATATTTCCATGAATGACGCGTCGCGGCTGGCCGTGGGGCAGGCGCAATATTCCGCGCTGCTTTATCCCGAGGGAACGTTTGTCGACGACGTGATAGTGCATCGCCTCGGCGACGAAGAATATCTTCTCGTGATTAATGCCGGGACGCGCGAGAAAGATTTCAGCTGGGTGCGCGAGAATACCCGGCAGTTCGACTGCGCGGTGGAAAATCTATCGGACGACTACACTCAGATTGCGATTCAAGGGCCGAAAGCGGTGAATTTGCTGCAGAAGCTGACCGATGCGGACCTGAGTACGGTGAAGTTTTACTGGGTGACACGCGGCAAACTGTGCGGTCTCAACAACATTCTTATGGGCCGCACTGGATATACAGCGGAAGACGGTTTCGAGATCTACATTCCAGCCGACGAAGCCACTAGCGCCCGTGTTTGGTATGAGATTCTGGCCGCGGGCAAGGACTTCGGCTGCGTTCCCTGCGGGCTGGGGGCGCGCAACACGTTGCGGCTGGAAGGCGCGCTTTCGCTCTACGGGCATGAGATTTCCGATACGATTAATGTCTGGGAAGCCATGCTTGATCGCTTCTGCAAAATGGAGAAGCCGGAGTTCGTCGGCCGGGCCGCGCTGGAGAAAGCGAAGGCTGCCGGGGTAAAGCGATCGTTGGTTGGCCTGGAGATGACGGAGCGCGGCATCGCGCGCGACGGCTACAAGGTATTGGACGGCGGCGGGCGCGAGATTGGATATGTGACCAGCGGGTCCCCTGCGCCGTTCTTGAAGAAGAAT
>JBELAE010000494.1:0-3918 GCA_049509155.1 Candidatus Sulfotelmatobacter sp. | reverse complement strand
TGGGTTTCGGTGCAGATGAAAGGCAGGCGCAGACCGGCGAGCACGGCGATGAGCGATTGCGTGATGCGATTGGGGTTCGCAGCGCGGTAGGGATATTCGGACTTGATTTCGGTCAACGAAGCGGTGACGACGAGCAGGCTGTGGGGAAGGTCGGCCATGCGGCGCAGGCGGTTTATGAAGACTGCGCGGTTCGTGGTGAAAGATTGAATCAGGTCGGCGAGATCCTTGCGCTCGACTACGCAGGTGTTTTCCATGCCGCTGACGGAATAGTCGCCGAGCGGCAGGGCGCGGTGCTCGATGCGGGTGAACCATCCCTTGAAGCGGCGGAAGGAAAGCGGATTTTGCTCGCGGGTGTCGATGATGGCCACGGGCAGCGGCGTGCGGAGTTGAGTACCTCCGCGCTTGGCGAGAACTGGCAGCGGCGGCGGAGGGACTGGAGTGGCCCGTGGAGACCATGCGAGTGGCGACGGAATTAGGGTTCGTTTGCGCGGCATGGTTTTTCGAAAGCTCTCGTCTGGCCGTTTGAGTTCTTAATCAAGAGCAAAATCCCCACTTCTCGCAAAAGCCGCGAGACATGGGGCACCCCGGATACCGATATTTCTAGAACCGCTTTTCGAAGTTCGCGAATTCGCTCTCCAGCTTCCATTGTTCGCGGGCGCGCTCGTTGGCTGCGAGGAACTGCGCGCATGGGGCTGAGGGCTTCTCGGCGCCTGCAATGTCTCCCGCGCAGGCGGGGACGGGGCGGAATACTAATTTCGTGACCGCCCATAAACTTTCTCCCGGCAGAAAGCTGTGCTCCACACTTTCGCGCGTCATGCGTTTTAACTCTGTGTACGGGAGCCGGTAGCCTTCCACTGCCCGCAGGTATTCGTGGGTCATGTTGGAGCGGGCGACACCTTCATCGTCGGTTGAAATCGCAAGCGGGACGCCGTATTTCATATAGGTTGGCAGAGGGTGATCGTCGCCGCTCACGTCCAGAATCTGATCGTTGGAGGTGAGATTGATCTCGACCAGCACGTTGCGCTCGGCCATTTCTTTCAGCAGGGCGATGGGATCTTTCTCTTGCATCACGCTGACTCCGTGCCCGATGCGTTCGGCGTGGCCGCGCTCGATGGAGGCGCGAATGTGGAAGGAGAGATCCTCGGGCTTTACCAATCCCAAGGCAAGTTCGCCCGCGTGCAGGGTGATGTGGACCTTGGGATAGACGCCGTGCAGGTAATCGAGCATGGCCATGTGTTCATCGAAATCGTGAATGGGAACGTACCAGTCTTCGGGCATTACCAGATTCAAGCCGACAAAGCGAGGATCGGAGGATGCGAGTTCGAAGCCGAGCAGGATTTCGGCGAATACGGCTTCGTGGGGCAGGCCGCGCAGCACCTGATAGAGGTAACGGACGGTGACGCCGCAGCCGGGTTCGGCGTTGGGAGTTCCACATTTCAGTTCGGTGCGGGCGCGAGCCGTATCTTCCTCCAACTTTTTGCTGGTGGCGGCGGTGATCTCTTTGAGGCCGCCGGCGAGAAGTTTGTCGCGCATTTTGGCGAAATCGTTCTTGTTGTTATTGCTGTCCCAGCCCAGGCGTAGGCCGAGTTGAGCAGCGGCGTATCCGTCGGCGGTGTGCATGAATTCGATGTACTGCACGTGCTCGCGGGCGGCGCGGTTGATGACGGTGGCGATGGCCTCGGCCGTGTGATTGTCGGCCGCCATCTCGAACTTGTCGAAGGTGGCGAAGAAGTGGTCGTGGCCGGATTCGTCGCCGGGGCGCCAGTTGCGCATGGACCAGGCGTCGACGATCTGGTTGTAGAGGATGTGGTCGTCATAGGCGCAGCGGATGCCGGGTTTCGGCGTGTAATGTTCGCAAGCATCGCAGGGTGGGGCCATCAGACGAGAGGTAGTGCGGTCGACGCAGAGATTGTCGGACGCGGCCCAGTCGATTATGTCTTCGGCGTAGATGGCGCCGTCGATGTGGTTGTGCAGATCTCCGCCCTTGGGCATATCTTCAAGGAAGGCTTGCAGCAACGGGGGTTGGCGGCGGATGGAGTCGAGATAGCGGGCGGCTCTCTGCTCGGCGGTTTGTGCGGAGGCTGGCGCGGCGGCTGTCGCGGCAGCGAGGGCCGAGAGAAGAACAATTGTCAGATAACGGCGCATGATTTTCAGGTTCACCGGGGCTCCTTCAACCGTCAGGAAAGGAATTGTAATTCGTGGGTTGTCGTGCGCGCCAATTTGGAAGACTGCGATCCCACTTCTCGCAAAAGACGCGAGAAATGGGGCACCCGGCGGTGCGCCAATTTTGCGAACACTCTGCTACATTGTTTTCTTATGCCGCAGGTCGTGAAACAGGCTACCCGCAACTTTGCCAGCGACAATAATGCCGGGGTGCATCCGGAGGTTTTGGAGGCGATTGCGCGCGCCAACCAGGGGCATGTGGTGGCTTACGGCGACGACCCGTACACGCGTTCGGCGATTGCGAAATTTGAAGAGCATTTCGGGGCGGGCATCGACGTCTTCTTTACTTTCAACGGAACGGGCGCGAACGTGCTTGGGTTGCAGGCTTTGAACCGGCCGTATCATGCGGTGTTGTGTAGTGATTATGCGCATATTTATTCGGACGAATGCGGTGCGCCGGAAAAACATACGGGATGCAAGCTGATCCCGCTGCCGCATCAGGATGGGAAGATCACGCTCGACTCGGTACGCCACGCTTATCACGGGATTGGCGATCAGCATCACGTGCAGGTGCGAGTGATCTCGATCACGCAGTCGACCGAGATGGGGACGGTTTACCAGCCGGAAGAAATTCAGGCGCTTGCCGGCTTTGCCCGCGAGCATGAAATGTTTCTGCACGTTGACGGCGCGCGCATTGCCAACGCGGCCGCCAGTCTGGGTCAGACGCTGCGCCAGGCTACGCGCGACCTGGGCGTAGATGTGCTCTCATTCGGCGGGACGAAGAATGGAATCATGGGCGGGGAGGCGGTGGTTTTCTTCAATCGCGGGCTCAGCTCCGATTTTCTCTACCTGCGCAAGCAAGGGATGCAGCTGGCTTCGAAGATGCGGTTCATCGCGGCGCAGTTTGAGGCCTTGCTCACCCACGGTTTGTGGCTGCGCAGCGCGGAGCACGCCAACCGCATGGCGCGGCTGCTGGAGGCTGAATTGCGGCGGATTCCGCAGGTGAAAGTTGTTTGGAAAGTTGAGGCCAACGGGGTGTTCGCGCAGATTCCGCGGCACGCCGTTCAGAGAATCAAAGATCGCTACTTTTTTTATATGTGGATCGAAGAGGAGTGCATCGTGCGCTGGATGTGCTCTACTTTTTTTATATGTGGATCGAAGAGGAGTGCATCGTGCGCTGGATGTGCTCGTTCGACACCACGGAAGACGACGTGAAGGAGTTCGTGAAAGTGGTGGCCGAGGCGGTGAAGGGGTGAGGAACAGAGCGGCGAGCGGCTATTGCTTTTTGCGGTACCATTGGCTAAATTGACCCATTCCCCCGCCGGGAGCGCCGTGCCGCGGTTTTGAGGAATTCAGGAGTCGTTCATGAATGGGAAGTGGTGGAGCATCGTGGTGCTGGTCGGCGTTGCGGGTCTGCTGCTTGGGGTGAACAGCTGCGGGCACAGTCAGGAGTTGGTGTCGATCCAGATCCAGCCCGTGACCGAGACCATCGGTACGTCGACTACTCCGATCATCGACGACACGGGAGCACAGGTACAGCTGAGGGCTCTCGGTACCTACATCCATCCGCCGGTGACCAAAGACCTCACCACTGAGGCGACTTGGTTCTCGAACACACCTCAGATGTTTACCGTCAATTCGACCGGCTTGATCACGGCGACAGGAACCTCGTGCGGGGCAACGCTGGTCTCGGCAACCGTGAACACGAACACCAGTGCCGGAGGCATATCTTCGTCAGGAGCGCTGGTAACCGGT
>JBELAE010000493.1:0-3367 GCA_049509155.1 Candidatus Sulfotelmatobacter sp. | reverse complement strand
CTGCAGCATTTGGGTCAGGAGATCACCATCACCCGCAAGCAAGGTTCGTTCACGCTGGAGGAATCTCTGGCGCAGTTGGTATTTCAAAATGATCTGCTGCGTGAGGATGCGATGGTGCGGGCGCTGCATCCAGAGGATCTGGATGTGATGTTGAAGGCCAAGGGATTTTAGTTCTGCGAAGCTCAACGCTGGCCTCGACGGCACTGCATCAAAACGAATCCAACGTTTTCATCACGCCCAATACGTGCGGTCCAGACTCCGGTACTGGATGGCTTCGGCAATGTGTTTGGGCTCTAGGCTCGCGGCATCTTCCAGGTCGGCGACGGTGCGGGCTACTTTCAGGATGCGGTCGTGGGCGCGGGCGCTCAGGCCTTGCTGAGTCATGGCGCGTTCGAGCAGGCGTTCGCAGTCGGCGGAGAGTTCGCAGTGCATGCGGATGTGGCGGGAGTGCATCTGGGCGTTGCAGTAAAGCTTCTCACGAGATGACGCAAAGCGCGCCAGTTGTTTCTGGCGAGCACGGACGACGCGCTCGCGAATCGTGGCTGAATTCTCCGGTTCATTTGTCGACCGCATTTCTTTGTAATTCACGGCGGGAACGTCGATGTGAATGTCGATGCGATCCATGAGCGGGCCGGAGATTTTGGAGACGTAGCGCTGGATCATCGGAGTGGTGCACTGGCAGTCGCGGGTGCGGTCGTTATGGAATCCGCAGGGGCAGGGGTTCATGGCGGCAGCCAGCATGAATCGCGCCGGAAACGTCAGCGACATGGATGCGCGGGCGATCGAGACCGTGCCATCTTCGAGAGGCTGTCGCAAAACTTCGAGCACGTTGCGGGGGAATTCGGGGAGTTCGTCGAGAAAGAGCAGTCCATTGTGGGCGAGTGAAACTTCCCCGGGCCGCGGGATAACGCCGCCGCCAATCAGTCCCGCGTCAGAGATAGTATGGTGCGGGGAACGGTAGGGGCGCGTTCCAACCAGGCCGGTGCCTTGATCGAGCACTCCGGCCACGCTGTGAATCTTGGTGGTTTCGAGAGCTTCTTCGAAGGTAAACGGCGGCAGGATCGTCGGCATGCGCTTGGCCAGCATAGTTTTGCCGGAGCCGGGCGGGCCGATCATGAGGATGTTGTGGCCTCCGGCGCAGGCGATTTCGATGGCGCGCTTGGCGGTCTGCTGGCCGCGAACATCTTTGAAGTCGACGAAGAATTGCTGGGATTCGCGCAGCAGCGAGTCGCCATCGGCTTTGATGGGGACAATGCCGTTGCCGGAATTCACAAAATGAATTACGTCGAGCAGCGAGCGCACGGGGTAGACGTCGACCCCGCTAACCATGGCGGCTTCCTTGGCGTTAGCTTCGGGCACGACCATGCGGGCGATCTTTTTTCCGCGGGCCTCGATTGCTATGGGAAGCGCTCCACGAACGCCGCGCACGCCGCCGTCGAGTGAGAGTTCGCCGACAAAGAGGCAGTCCGACATTTCTTTCTTGGTGAGGCCGCCATAGGCGCCGACGATGCCCAGGGCCATCGGCAGGTCGAATCCTGAGCCTTCTTTTTTTATGTCGGCGGGTGCGAGGTTGATGGTGATGTGCGTGGGCGGAATGTCGTAGCCGCAATTCTTCAGCGCCGCGCGGACGCGGTCGCGGCTCTCGCGCACGGCGGCGTCGGGCAGGCCGACGGTGTGGAAATGGTCCTGATCGCATTTGATGCCGGAGCAGTCGACTTCCACCTGAATAATGTTGGCATCAATGCCGTAGACCGCGGCGCTGAGAGTTTTGTAGAGCATGTGCCCTGTGGCGATCGCGGGCACACGAAGTCCTGATGTGCCAGATAGCTACTCTATGCATTCGGGCGCGGTGCTGGCTGTGACGGATGTCACCTCGAGGCTGTGGAAAAGAAGACAGTCTCCAGCGGCTAAAGCCGGCATGATTCGAAACGATTTATGGCGCGGCTTGAAGCCGCGCCCTTTCGAGACAAGACAAAATCGAAGAGCCTCTGAAGTTGGGCGGTTCCCATTCATTGCTCGGTGACGCGTGCTAAACTTTCGCGTCAATCTAGAAACCGGGGGCCCTCATGTTCCGATTTGCGCTGGTGTGTATGTTGTCGTTGGCGTGGTTGACCGTCGAGGCGAGTGCGCAGAGCCCGGATCTCCCCGAGCCTGGTTCGGTCGAGGCCATCGCGGCGGCAACGACGGATCCGCATTTTATTTCGCCTTGGGTCTCGTATATTCCGCAGTCTGCAACTGTTCCGTCGCCTGAAAAGTTCCTGGGCCGGATTTTGGGCGCACCAGGAGAGTTGCTGGGCACCGAGAAGACTTATGCGTACGCTCGCGCTCTGGCGGCTTCCAGTCCGCGGGTGCGCGTGCTCACCATTGGGCACAGCGAAGAAGGGCGCGACATCGTCGTGCTGGCAATTGCAGACGAGGCGGGAATTAGAGATCTCGATCGCCTGAAGGCTGCGACTGCGGCGCTGGCGGATCCGCGGCGCACCGACCAGGCGGCTGCCGAAAAACTGATCGCGACCTCGCGGCCTATCTATTACTTCAACGCCGCGCTGCATTCTGACGAGACCGGCTCCACCGAAGCCATGCTTGAACTGGCATACCGGCTGGCGGTTTCAGAGCAGCCCATGATCCAGCGCATCCGGCAAAACGTCGTTGTGCTGATCAATCCCATTTCCAATCCTGATGGGCGCGACAAAATGGTGGACTGGTTCTACCGTTATCTCAAGGGCAAAACGGACCGCAACACGCTTCCGCGCCAGTCGCCGCCTTATTGGTCGAAGTACACATTCGTCGACATCAACCGCGATACCCACCAGCAGACGCACGAGACCACCAAGGCCGTACACCGCATGTTTTACGAATGGCATCCCACGGTGGTGCACGATCTGCACGAAGGCTCGCCGCTGATGATGACTTGGAACGGCACTGGCCCGTACAACCCCAACATTGACCCTATTACTTACAGTGAATTTCTCGCACTGAGTTTTCACGAAGTCGAGGCCATGACGGCGATGGGCATGCCGGGCGTTTCAACATGGAATTTCGGCGAAGCGTTTGCGCACCTGTACCTGGACTCGGTAGCCATGAATCACAACAGCATTGGGCGCGGCTACGAAACCTTTGGCAACGGCAGCGCCGAGACCGAGAAGCGGTGGATTTCGCCGTCAGCGACCACCATGGAGTGGTACCGGCCGCTTCCCGCCACGCGAGAAGTTACCTGGTCAGCGCGCGACAATCTCAACTACCAGGAGACCGGGGCGCTGGCAGCGCTGGACGAGACGGCCACCGAATCCAAAGAAATGTTGCGCAACTTCTACCGGAAGTCATGGGACTCGTGGCAGAAAGGCCTGACACAACCTCCCTATGCGTT
>JBELAE010000492.1:0-3877 GCA_049509155.1 Candidatus Sulfotelmatobacter sp. | reverse complement strand
GGCGTTCATGGATGATCCGGCACTGAAAGAGGAAGGCAAGAGATGGGTTCGCCACTACGGTTGCGGCGGATGCCACGAAATTTCCGGCATGGAAGATGAAGGACGCATCGGCACCGAACTCACCTTTGAAGGCAGCAAGCCGATCGAGCGACTTGACTTCGCGCTCTTTACCACAGTCGCCGAGCGCGGCGGAAAAGACGCCGAGCCGATTACGAATCCTGAAGATCTGGCGCGTCTGCCCGACGGCCCGGCGACCGAGCCTTGGTATAGCCAGAAGGGATTTTTCGAACACAAGCTAGCGGAGCCCGAGGTTTACGACAAGGGCAAGATCAAAGGGCAATTGGAAGCCTCGCGCATGCCCAACCTGCATCTCACCAAGGAGCAGGTGCTCGACCTCACCACGTTCCTCATGGGAAGTGAAGAGACTTCGCTGCCCGCGAGTTACCAGTACAAGCCGGGCGATGCACGGCACGATATTCAGGAAGGCTGGTGGGTGATCAAGAAGTACAACTGCATGGGATGCCACCAGTTTATTCCCGGCCAAAAAACAATTCTGATGGGTTTGAAGCAGTATCAGGATGTACAAGAGCAGTTGCCTCCGAAACTTCTCACGGAGGGCGCGCGCGTCGATCCGGAATGGCTGCGGAAATTTCTTTCGAACCCGGCGCTGAGCACGACCGACACGAATCGCAATGGAGTGCGGCCGTACTTGAAGGTTCGCATGCCGACGTTTTCCTTCTCAGACAATGAGTTGCGGAAGCTGGTGCGCTTCTTCGAGGCGCTGTCGCAACAGCCGCTGCCCTACATCCCGGAAGAAGTGCCGACGCTCACTGCCAAGGAATCGGACATGGCACGCAGTTTATTTTCAAGCACTGCCGCGCCGTGCCTGAAGTGCCACGCCACGGGCGATCCTGGGCATGACAAGATTGCGACGGCTCCAAACTTCCTGTTGGCGAAGGAACGACTGAAGCCGGACTGGGTCGAGCGCTGGATTACCGATCCGCAGGCCGTCAGCCCTGGCACTTCTATGCCGTCCGGACTCTTCAAACAGCAGAATAATCAGTGGGTATTTGCCGGGCCGACGCCGCCGACGTTCAACGGATATGACGGCGATCACCGCAAGCTGCTCACCGACTACATCTTCCAGTTGACGGCGGAAGAACAGCGGCGGGTGGCGGCCGCGATGCCGCATGCGCGAGCAGCGGTGCAGCCATCCAGCAAGCGCAGGCAGGCTTCGGTGGAACCGCACCATGCGGTGAGCGGAGGTTCGCGGTAGAATTCCTTGCGGTAAGGAAAGCAGATTCCTCGGGTCGCCGCCGCATTCGCTCCGGCTCGCTCGGAATGACAAAGACTTTAATGATTCGCAGCAGACTTCCAGGAAAGGACGACATCATGAATATCAAAACAGGTTGGACAAGAATCACAGTTGGCATGCTGGCTTTGTGCGCGCTGCTGGTACTGGCGGCGTGCAGCAAGAAGGAGGACGCGCCGGCTTCAAATTCGATGGCCGAGCAACCCGCCATGTCAGCTCCGGCCGCAACTCCCATCGATCCTGCGACGGTAGCCACCATCAATGGCACGGTTAAGTTTGATGGTCCGGCTCCGAAGGCGTCGAAGATCGACATGAGCCAGGATCCCGGCTGCAAGGGCTCGAATGAAGCCGAGAATGTGGTCGTGAACGGCGGCGATCTGGCCAATGTCTTCGTTTACGTCAAGGACGGATTGGGCAATCGCACCTTCGATGTTCCGAAGGATCCGGTCGTGCTTGAGCAGCAGGGCTGCAAGTATCATCCGCATGTGTTGGGGGTGATGGTAGGGCAAACGGTTCAGATCAAGAATTCCGATCCGACCACGCACAACATCCATCCCACGCCCAAGGATAATCGCGAGTGGAACGAGTCGCAGCCGCCGTCTTCTCCGGCGATCGAAAAGAATTTCGCCCGCGAGGAGGTTATGCTGCCGGTAAAGTGTAACCAGCACCCGTGGATGAAGATGTACATCAATGTGGTGAAGACGCCGTTTTACGCGGTGACTGGCAAGGACGGAAAGTACGAGATCAAAGGGCTACCGCCTGGCGACTACACCATCGCGTTCGTGCAGGAGAAACTAGGCGAGCAAGACCAGAAAGTGACGGTCGCCGCGAAAGACACCAAGACCGTGGACCAGAGCTTCAAACCAGCCGCCGAGTAGCGCTTCGGTGATAAAATACCGCGTTGGACGGAGCAGGTTACCTTCTGAGTGACCTGCTCCGCTCCCTCAAAGACTCGCTTAATACAGGAATGGCGGGGTTGCGTTTTCTGGTACCGAAGACCCAAGGGGCACTACTCTGAAAGCCATCGCGGCAACCTACCATCGCGGGCATCACTGGCTCGCCGTTGTCCTTGCCTGCTGGACATTTCTTCTGATCGTTGCGGGCGCGCTGGTCACCAGCAACGACGCCGGCCTGTCGGTGCCGGATTGGCCGACCTCGTTCGGCTCCTGGTACAAGATTCCGAAGCTGGTAGGCGGCGTAAAGTTCGAGCATACCCACCGCATGATCGCGCAGGTCGCGGGACTGCTAACGATCGTCCTCGCCGTCTGGACCTGGCGAGTGGAAAAGCGGCGCTGGCTGCGGCTTTTAGCCTATGCGGCGGTGGGCACGGTGATTGCTCAGGGGATCCTTGGTGGAATCACGGTTCTGTTCTATCTGCCACCGGCGGTGTCATCGGCCCACGCGGCGCTGGCACAAACATTCTTCTGCATTGCCGTGGCGATCGCGATGTTCACCGGCAGGCGGTGGATCGAGCAACAGCCTCGGGTGGAGTTCGACCAGCGGCGGCCCAGTTTGTTTACGCTGACGATGCTGTCGATCTTCGTTCTCTACGTGCAGCTCATTTTGGGTGCCATGTTTCGTCATCATGGTTTGAGCTGGTGGCCGCACGTCGTGCACGCGGTAGTGGTGTCGTTTGTGCTGGCGTGGACGGCGGTGCGAGCTCTGACGGTTTATTCACATATCGAAGCTGTCCGTCGTCCTGCGGTTGCAATGCTGTCACTGGTCATCGCCCAGCTCTGCCTCGGCTTTACCGCGTTTCTGACGCGCGTAGCGTGGGGCCGGGATGCGGTGCAACCCGAGCTTCCCATGGTGATGGCAACCGTAGCTCATGTCGCGGTGGGAGCGCTTCTATTGGCAACTGCAGTGATCCTGGCGATTCAGGTCTGGAGGCAAGTTCCGGTCGCCTTGGACGCGCCTGATCGTCGAATGCTCGGATACCTGTGATTGCTGCTTGCTAACCATAATTCCGTCCCGGATGTCGTAAACTGATTGCAGTCCCTGGGAGTCTTCTTTTGGTCTCGAAAGTCGCCGCGCTCGCCGATGCAGGCTCGGAAGTAGAGCTCGCCTCTGCCGCGCCGGTTATTTCCGTACAAAATCTGGTCCATCGCTACGAGAGCCGGACGGCGCTGAATGGCGTCTCGTTCGAAGTACGGCCCGCGGAGTTGTTTGGGCTGCTCGGTCCGAATGGCAGCGGAAAGACCACGCTCTTCCGCATTCTCTCGACGTTGATGATTCCCACGGCGGGCCGCGCCGTGGTGATGGGATGCGATGCGGCGCTGGATGCAGCAAGTTTACGGCGCCAGATTGGCGTAGTGTTTCAGGCGCAAAGTGTCGACGCTAAGCTGACCGCATATGAGAATCTCTGGCACCAGGGACATCTCTATGGTCTGCGGGGACCAGCGCTCAAGAAGCGTGCGGAAGAAATGCTGGCCCGCGTGGGGCTGGCCGATCGCGCCAAAGAGCGGGTCGAAACATTTTCCGGCGGAATGCAGAGGCGCATCGAACTAGCCAAGGGTCTGCTCCATCATCCGGGCGTCCTGTTGCTGGATGAACCAACCACAGGGC
>JBELAE010000491.1:0-3390 GCA_049509155.1 Candidatus Sulfotelmatobacter sp. | reverse complement strand
CTGGAGCCGAAACTGAGTCCGCTCGATCCCATGGCTATCTTCGACGAAATCCAGCGACTCGTCCCCGGCTACGACGTTTCCCGTATCAATCTCCTTGCCGGCAACAGCGAGCACACGTCGCTCACTAAGAGCGGCCCCGGTGCAGCTCACAATCCAGAGTCGATTTCTCCGGCCAACGACACTCTGTTCACCTCCGGCACGCTCGGCCGCTATTCGCACACCCTGAAGTCGGTAATGGAGAGTCACGAAGTCAAACCCGCGGAGGTCGCGGCCGACTGATGAAAGACGCTTTCGCATCTCTGGCTGACTGGTTCTTCGCCGAGCCGATCCGGATCTACCTCCTCGCCTCCGTGATTAAGTCTGCCGTGGTTCTAGTCGTGCTTCTGACCGCCGTCGCCTACACGGTCTGGCTCGAACGCAAGGTCGTGGGCCACATGCAGAATCGTTGGGGACCCACGCGGGTCGGCCCGTTTGGCCTGCTGCAGCCCGCGGCCGACGGAATCAAATTTCTGTTCAAGGAAGATCTGACGCCGCCGCACGTCTACAAACCGCTGTTTCTTGCGGCGCCACTGATCGCAGTCATCTTCGCGCTGACCTCGATCGCGGTCATTCCGTTCGGCAATTCGTTCACCATCCGGGGCTACAGCATTCCGCTGCAGGTCACCGACGTGAACACCGGACTGCTGCTGATTCTCGGCGTCACCTCGATCGGCGTCTACGGCGTCGCGCTCGCCGGCTGGTCGTCGAACAACAAATATTCCCTGCTCGGCGGCCTGCGCGCCAGCGCGCAGATGGTGAGCTACGAAATTTCCCTCGGCCTCTCACTGGTCGGCGTGCTGATCAAGTCCGGCAGCTTTAGCCTGCGCGATATCGTGAATTCGCAGGCCGGACATTTCTGGGGATTCATCCCGCACTGGAATATTTTCACCGGCCAGATCATCGGCTTCTTCTGTTACCTGATGGCGGCCTACGCCGAAACCAACCGCATCCCGTTCGACTTGCCCGAGGCCGAAACCGAACTCGTGGCCGGCTACCACACCGAGTACAGTTCCATGAAGTTTGCCATGTTCTTCATGGCCGAATACGCCAACATGATCACGGTAGCCTGCCTGGCCACGCTTTTATTTTTCGGCGGATGGAACGGCCCGCTGTTCGGCCCCCAGATTCTGCAGGTGCTATTGCCCGTGTTCTGGTTCGCCGCAAAAATTGTTGCATTTCTCTTTTTGTATATCTGGGTGCGCGGCACGCTGCCGCGCTTCCGCTATGACCAGTTGATGGCGTTCGGCTGGAAGTTCCTGCTGCCGCTGTCGCTGGTGAACCTGATCGCCACCGCGATCGCAGTAGCGTGGTAGGAAAAGGAAGTTCTCAGTTCTCTGTTCTCAGTTCTCAGTTAGCGCGTGCAATCCGCTGGCTGAGGGGCTCGCACTGGGGGTTTTAACTGAGAACTGACAACTGAGAACCGAGAACTGATTTCATGAGCGTTCATCTCGTCTTGTTTCTGGCCTTCGGAGCCGTCTGCGTAGCAGGCGCTGTCAACCTGCTGGCGCAGACGCATCCCATTAACAGCGCACTGTCGCTGATCGCGGTCATGGCCGCGCTGGCGGGCGAATACCTGCTGCTGGGCGCGGAGTTCGTCGCCGCCGTGCAGGTCATCGTCTACGCCGGCGCCATCATGGTGCTGTTCGTCTTCGTCATCATGCTCCTGAACGCCGGAGTCGAAGAAAACACCCAGGGCAGTCGCGTCGCGATTTTATTCGGCATCCCCGGCATGTTGCTGGGAAGCATTCTCGTAGCCTGGGTCGTGCTGCAGCATTCCGGCACGGAGTCGGTCGCCGCCGGAGCTTTAAAAGGCGATCCCGTTACCATCGGGCAATTGCTCTTCCACCAGTTTCTGCTCCCCTTTGAAATTACTTCGGTGCTGATCCTGATCGCCATCATGGGCGCGGTTGTTCTGGCCAGCAAGCCGCCAACCTCTCCCGCAACCGCGCCGGCAAGGAAGGTGGACTGATGGTCCCGCTTTCTTATTACCTGGTCCTCAGCGGATTCCTCTTCGCCTGCGGCGTCACCGGATTCCTCATCAAGCGCAACATCATCACCATCTTTATGTCGATTGAGCTCATGCTCAACGGCGTGAATCTTTCTTTCGTTGCCTTCGCCGCGCACTGGCATTCGCTCGCCGGACAAGTCTTCGTCTTCTTCGTCATGGTCGTGGCCGCTGCCGAAGCCGCCGTCGGACTGGCCATCATTATCGCCGTCTACCGCACCCGCGAAACTCTCAACGTCGACCAGGTGAATCTGCTCAAACTATGACGTCCTCTCTCAATCTCTGGCTAATCCCGGTGCTGCCTCTGGCGGGCGCGGCCATCAACGGCCTGCTCGGGAAGAAGTCTTCGCGCACCGCGGTCAGCGTCATCGGATTATTTTTTCCCGGCGCGGCTTTCGCGTGGGCGCTCTCGGTTGCCTGGCGCGTTTCCTCCGCCGACCTCCCCTACACGGAATACATCGCCCACTGGCTCCGCTATGGCAAACTCGGCGTCCCCGGAGCCTTCACCGCCGACTTCACACTTTATCTCGATCAACTCTCATTGATCATGCTGCTCGTCGTCACCGGCGTCGGATTCCTCATCCACATCTACTCCGTCGGCTACATGTGGGACGATCCCAGCTACTACCGCTTCTTCGCCTACCTGAACTTGTTCATGTTCTTCATGCTGACGCTCGTCCTGGCCAGCAACTACCTGGTCATGTTCATCGGCTGGGAGGGCGTGGGTCTGGCATCGTATCTGCTGATCGGCTTCTGGTTCACGAAAGATTCCGCCGCATCGGCCGGAAAGAAAGCCTTCATCGTCAACCGCATCGGCGACTTCGGATTCCTGATCGCGCTTTTCCTGATCATCCAGCACTTCGGCTCGCTGGACTTTAACAAGGTCTTCGCGCAGGTCCAGCCCATCGCGCCTGAGACAGCGGGTGCCGGACTCCTCACCGCGATCGGAATTCTGCTCATGGTCGGTGCATGTGGCAAGTCAGCCCAGATCCCGCTCTACGTCTGGCTTCCCGACGCCATGGAGGGCCCCACACCAGTCTCGGCGCTCATCCACGCCGCCACCATGGTGACCGCCGGCGTCTATATGGTTTCGCGCTCGCACCTGATTTTTGAACGTGCGCCTGTGGCTCTAACGGTCGTCGCTGTGATCGGCACCCTCACCGCGCTTTTCGCCGCAACCATCGGCATCACCCAAACCGACATCAAGAAAGTTCTTGCGTACTCGACCGTCTCGCAGCTCGGCTACATGTTCATGGCCTGCGGCGTAGGCGCGTTCTCCGCCGGAATCTTCCACTTGATGACGCACGCCTTCTTCAAAGGCTTGCTCTTCCTAGCCGCGGGCTCGG
>JBELAE010000490.1:0-3396 GCA_049509155.1 Candidatus Sulfotelmatobacter sp. | reverse complement strand
AAATGCGGCTGGCCAGAAGCACCAAACATTGCAGCGGTGAAATGGCTCGACCGGAGACGGCTGTTGGTGGCGGCAGAGATTATCAACCATTCAAACTGCGACTGCTTCGGCACCTTCAAGGGATATGCAGTGGATGTGGTGGATCGGTCCGTCGTGAGAGTCTATGACCAGATACAAGTGAAGAGACAGTTTCATGCTGACTTGGGACCATGGCTACAGGATGCAAACGACGACTGGGTACGAAATCCGAGGTCGTGCTATGTGACTGCCAACCATCCAGAGTTGCATCCTTCACAATGATCGCGAAACATCGCCATGGCGCACATTAGCGCCTCTCCCGTCGAAGAATCCGATCCCTCCATTGCATGCCCAAGCACTTCAAGGCCCGATTTCCGCAGTGTGATCCTGATCACATACGGTTGTGATGCGGCGGATTGACTGGGTTGGCGGGGCGGGACTATGCTCGATATTGAAGTTGAAATTGAAATTCATTTTCATAATCATAAGGCGCGTCATTTAAGGGACTTAATCCAATGCTACAAGCTTTCATAATTACGCTGCGCGAAGGGGTTGAGGCCGCGCTGATTGTCGGGATCACGCTGGCTTACCTGACCAAGATCGGGCGGCAGGAACTGCGCAAAACCGTGTATGCGGCGCTGGTGGCCGCGTTTCTGGGCAGTATTGGCGTGGCTGTGGTCATTTCGCGCACGCATCTGAACGAAGATGTCTTCGAAGGCTGGGTCATGCTGGTGGCCGCGTTCTTTGTCGTTACCATGGTTATTTTCATGATGAAGACGGGGCGCAAGCTGAAGGGCGAAATTGAGGGCAAGGTCGGGCTGCTGGCGGGCAATGACGCGTGGTTTGGGCTGTTCGTTTTTATCTTTTTGATGGTGCTGCGGGAAGGCGCGGAGACCGTTCTGATGCTGGCCGGCGTGTCGCTAAACTCGACTGCACTGATGAGCTTTCTGGGCACGCTGCTGGGCGTGATGGCGGCGATTGCGTTTGGCGTGATGTTCGTCAAGGGCAGCGTGCGCATCAATTTGCAGAAGTTCTTCCGGATTACGACTGCCATTATGTTCCTGGTGGCGGCGCAGTTGGTGATCTCCGGTCTGCATGAACTGTCGGAGAGTGGTGTGATTGCTTCGTCCAAACGCGAGATGGCGATTATTGGGCCGATCGTCAGCAATGACTGGTTTTTCTTTGTGACGATTTTTGCGCTGGCGGCGCTGATGATGCTGTTCGAGGCCAAGCGGCGTGAACCGGTGTTGGCGCCGGCATCGCCTGCGGAGCGGCGCAAGGCGGCCTGGAGCGCGCGGCGAGAACAGCTGTGGATGATTTCCGTGCTCACGTTCTCGTTCGTGTTTATTGCGCTGATCACGGCGGAATTCGTTTATGCCAAGAGCGTCAGCAATCTTTCTCCGGCGACTGAAGTCACGTTTACGAACGGGCGCGTGAGCATTCCGCTGGCGACGATTTCGGATGGCGACCTGCACCGCTTCCAGGCGCAGGAGAGCGGGACGGCGATCCGTTTCTGGCTTTATCAGAAGCCGGACGGGAAGATTGCGACCGTGTTCGACGCCTGCGAGATTTGCGGAGCGGTCGGATTTTACAAGAGCGCCAATGGAGTGGTCTGCAAGAATTGTTCGGCGCCTATTAATCCGCAGTCGGTGGGGACGGCCGGGGGATGCAATCCAGTGCCGCTGAAGGCCACGCAGACGGCGGACGCGGTGATTATCGAGGAGGCGGACGTTGCGGCTGGCGGTCGCATGTTCGCGCAACCGTAGCAATGTTCGTGCGGCTGGTTTACGAATCCTTCCGGCGCCAGAAACGGCGCAAGTTGCTGGCCGGGGCGGCCATTACTTTGGGCGTCACCGTGGCTACGGCGATGATTGCGGTGGCGACCGACATCGGCGACAAGATCAATCGCGAGCTGCGCACAATTGGTTCCAACCTGGTAGTGACCCCGCAAGAAGACTCTCTCGACGTGGAAATTGGCGGAGTGAATCTGAAACCCCCGACCGACGGGGCATTTCTCGACGAAGCCGACCTGCCCAAGATCAAAGGAATTTTCTGGCACAACAACATTACGGGCTTCGCTCCGATGCTTCCGGTGAATACGGTGATCGACCAAAGTGTGAATCAGCAAGACGGTAAGCGGCAGGACGTTACGCTGCTGGGAACTTATTTTGCGAAGCAGCTTTCCTTCGGTACCGATGAGTTCACGACTGGGGTGCGCTCGACGCACCAGTGGTGGAAGGTTTCCGGGGCGTGGCCTGACGATTCTTCGCGGGATGTTTTGCTAGGAGAACGATTGGCCGGGCGTTTAGGCGAGAAGTCGGGCGACGAAATCACGGTCGCGGGGCGGGAGTTGCGGGTCAGCGGGATTCTGTCAACGGGCGGAGCGGAGGACGACGAGATCGTTGCACCGCTTGGGCTGGCACAGGAAATTCTGGGCAGGCCCGGAGCGGTTCGGCGCATTTATGTGAGTGCGCTGACCAAGCCGGAAGACGCGTTTGCCCGGCGCGACCCGAAGAGCATGTCGGGGCCAATTTACGATCGCTGGTACTGTTCCCCATATCCGCAATCGATAGCGTTTCAACTGGCGGAGGCGATTCCGCATTCGCAGGCCGAGCAGATTCGCCAGGTTTCGCAGAATGAGGGTGCGGTTCTGACGCGGATCGAAGGGCTCATCTTCTTAATTACGCTGGCGGCGCTGTTGGCTTCGGCGCTGGCTGTGTCGGCGGCCATGGCGACTACTATTTTTGAGCGGCGGGCCGAAGTTGGGTTGATGAAGGCGCTGGGCGCGGGGAAACTTGTGATTGCGTCGATCTTTTTCGCGGAGGCTACGCTGCTGGCTGCGATCGGCGGGCTGGCGGGATTCGGGGTGGGCAGCCTGCTTGCACATCAGATCGGGCGTTCGATTTTTAATTCGGAAGTTTCGATTCCGCCCGTGCTGCTGCCGGTGATTCTGGCGATCGCGGTGATGGTGACGTTCGCGGGAAGCGCTGCGGCGATTCGGCGTGCTGTGGGACTGGATCCGGTTTTTGCGTTGCGAGGGGAACTGTGAGCTTGTCTGGATCAAATGCAGGGATGTCAAACGCGGGGATGTCGGCCGCGGCACGGGACGTGGCGGCCAGCCGAGCGCACGGTACGCACACTTCGATGTTTCTGCGCATGCTGGTGCGGGCGGCGGTGCTGCGGCGCGGACGCGCGGTCTCTGCGCTGTTCGCCATGGTGGTGGCGGCGGCAGTAGCCACGGCGATGCTGAATCTTTATGTCGACGTGCAGGCGAAGCTGCGGCGGGAGTTTCGCAACTACGGCGCGAATATTATTCTGGTCGGCAGAGACGGCGCTTCCCTGCCCTCGGATGCGCTGGCGCGTGTGGATTCGGTTCTC
>JBELAE010000049.1:0-19113 GCA_049509155.1 Candidatus Sulfotelmatobacter sp. | reverse complement strand
AGCGCCGGCCACGGTTAGGGTGGAGTTTCGAGCACCTTGGGCGCTGGGCGTGAATATAATCGCAGCCGAGGCTAGGCAAACAAGTAGCGACGACCGCTGGAATTTCACTCTGATCTGCATCTACCCCTCAAATCTCAACTGGTCTCAACTTGGCCCTGCTAGAAAAGGCCCAGCGCAACAGGGGGAAGGCAAATCAGCTGCGCACGCTATGGATGACTCAAGAGACGGGAACTAACAGCTATCCCAACCATCTTACTCGAATTCGTCGGAATTCTACACGAGAGTCGCACTTTGTCAAGAATTTCGGTGCTCTACCGGCAAGAGGCTCTGGACGCTACTTCGCGGGGTGCAGGTCGCCGCCGGCGAAGACATAAATCGTCAGCTTATCCAGTTTGATGTTGCCCTGTTTCGACACCAGCGTCAGGGTTCCATCGTTACTAGTCGCAGTTTCCACATTCTTCATTTGAACCCTATGGTTCGAGGTTATGGCGGACGGGGTATCTGGAACGGATGCGCTCTTATCTGAATCACTGCCCGGAAACGGTCTATAAACCTTTGAGTTCGGGTCGGGGTACTGGCCCTGGCCGTTCCAGGTCCGGTTTGCGGGTTGCTGGGGCCCATACTGAAGATCCTGCCCTACGGTCTCGGTGGTGGGGTAGTACCAGGTTGTCAAGTAGACTTTGACGGGAGCTGATCCACCCTTCCATTGCACCGAATCCATTCGCAGGGAGACGCGGGAGGGATCGCTCTTAGTCTTCGCCACGGACTCGATCACTTCCCCTGAAAAGACTGCATCGCGTGGGATGACGAAACCTTCCACCAAGGTGGCGACGTCGAGTTTCGCCTGGATTTTGGTTCCGGCCGGCGTTTTGCCGGCAGTCACGCTCTGCTGCAGAGTCACGGGAAACTCCTTTGCACCGGGGGCGGCAGCCGCCGCTGGCTTCTGCTGGCCGAGCAAGGTGACAGAGCCGCAAAGCCAGAGAACCAAGGTTGATACTGCGATCGTCCTGGTCGACATGGAAATACCCCCTTTGTCATATTGGACGGGCATGTTGGACGAGCATGTTAGCGCGAGCAGGGCTTTTCAGACCCAGCGCGGCTCCCGGAGCGGCGCAAGAATCGCACCGGCAGAGTATACTCCCGGTCAGTCGGCGGGACGACTTACTTTCTGGTTGGTCAGGGACGACCAACTTCAAGGCTGGGGATTGTCAAAACTGCCTACGAAATCGATTTTCTTCTTGACAACCGTTATTGCTGGGATGTAACACCGTAAACGATTACGTTTCACTGGGGCAACGCGATCCCAAGGGTACCCGCTACCTGTCTAAATCGCGACCCAATTTCGGAGGCTCCATATGAAATTCCTCTCGTCCACGTTAGCCGGGAGTTTTGGCCAGGCTGTAAAACGCAATGGCTCTCGTCTCGCAATTCTCTTCGCATTCCTTTTCGTCGGGTTCGCGATTCCAGCCCTGGCACAAGAAGCCACCATCGTCGGCACTGTGACCGATCCGACGGGCGCGGCAGTTCCCAACGCCACCATTACCATTACCGACACCGATACCGGTGTGGCGCGCAGCTTGCCGACCAACAGCGACGGCCAGTACGTGGCACCTGACCTCATTATCGGCCATTACAATGTGCGCGTGAAAGCGACCGGTTTCAAGGGCAGCGAGCAGAAGAACCTCGTGCTGGCCGTTGGAGATCGGGTCCGTATCGACTTCAAGCTGGTAGTCGGCAGCGTGCAGGAAGAGGTGACCGTTGAAGCCAACGCGGTCGCCGTGCAGACCGACAGCGGCGAGGTCAGCAACGTCATTGACGGGCAACAGCTGACCCAGCTCGCAACCAACGGCCGGAGCCTGTATGAGCTGTTCGCTCTCGCCCCGGGAGCGGTCAGCCTCCAGACCAGCCGCGTGGGATTCACTCCGGTCAGCGCCGATGACAATGTGAGTCTCAACGGCCAGCGCGAAGGCCACAACCTGCAGCTCATTGACGGCGGTGAAAACCTCGACCGTGGCGGCAGCAGCGGCGGCGTGGCACCTTCTCTCGATTCCCTCGCCGAGTTCCGCAACATGACTTCCAATTACAGCGCCGAATATGGCTTGGCATCGGCGGGCATGATCACCTCCGTGATCAAGTCAGGAACTAAACAGTTCCATGCCCAGGCCTGGGAGCTGTTCCGCAACGACGACCTCGATGCGCGCAACTATTTCAACCCTGCTCCCGCCAAGGTTGCCGAATTGCGCTACAACATTTACGGCTTCAACCTGGGCGGAAAAGTTCCAGGGATGAATAACCATCCGACCTTCTTCTTCTACAACCAGGAATGGCGCAAGGAGATTGACGGCGGCCTGCTCAATCAGAACGTGCCGCTGGCCAGCGAATATCCGGGTGCGAACGGAGCGGTGCTGCCACTCACATACAACGGCAAAGCAAGCGTGGCCACTGATCCCTTGTTAAGCGTTGTCCCCGCTTCCATCCAGTTCGCGAATTGTCCAGGTGGCGTTGCCCCGGCGGGCGTCACTCCGGGCCAGCCATTCCTCAATAACACCATCCCAGCCTGCATGATCAGCTCCAACGCAACCGCTCTTCTGACGGCCGGTGGCAAGTACGGCGGGATCTTCCCGACGCCAAACCCCAGTTCTCCGAATGGCGCGTTTTTCCAGGGCGGCAACAATTCCCCCACGAGCTTGCGAGAGGAAATTGCCCGCGTCGATCACACCTTCAGCCCCAAGTTCTCGATCTTCGGGCACTGGATTTCGGAGCAGATCTCACAAACCTACGGAACCACGCAGTGGAGCGGCGACAACGTCCCCTCGATTGCTAACACTTTTGGAAACCCCTCGTATAGCGCCGTGATCCATACAACTTATGTGATCAGCCCGACCCTGCTCAACGAGGCTTCTTTCAACTACAACGGCAACCGGATCCACATCATCCCCAACAACTTGGTCAGCGCTCCCGCCGGGTTCACTTTTAACCGGTTATTTACCGGACCGAATGTGGATACCCGCATCCCCTCGATCGACCTGGGAGGCGTGACTGGAACCGATTACACCGCGAATTGGACGCCGTGGAACAACAAGGCAGACGATTACCAGATCCGCGACGATATTTCCTGGACCAAGGGTGCCCACCAACTGAAATTTGGCGCCAGCTGGGCACTTTATAAGAAAACTCAGGATGCTTTCGCCAACACCGAAGGCAACTTCACCTTCAACGGTTTTTACTCGGGGTATGACTACGCTGATTTCCTGCTCGGGTACGCCCAGGCGTATTCGGAGGACGGTAACAAGATCACCGGTCAATGGAATAACATCTCGCCGGCGGTCTATGTCCAGGATAACTGGCGCGTAAACAGCCGTTTGACTTTGAACCTGGGTCTGCGGTGGGACGGCATTCCGCATACCTACGAAGCAAACCAGCTTTCGTCCAACTTCTACCCCAACCTCTACAACCCGGCGGATGCAGCCACATTCGACTCCAATGGGCATATCTGCAGCGCGAACTCCGTTCCGCTGTGCCCGGGCGGACCGAGTCCCGGTCTGTTTACCAGCACCAATCCGCAGTTGGGCGGGTACCAGTTCTATCTGAACGGAATTGGGACCGGTGGCGTGAACGGGATTCCCAAGGGTCTGGTCAATGACTCGTGGAAGAATTTTGGCCCGCGCTTCGGATTTGCTTACGACCTTACGGGTCAAAGCAAGACCGTCATCCGCGGTGGCTTTGGCATGATGTACGAACGCATCCAAGGCAACGATATGTATAACGGCGCCGTGAACCCGCCGGGTGATCCGAACCCAACGCTCAACGGCGTTTCGCTACAGAACCCCGGACAAAGCCTCGCCACCGGCAATACCATCACTGCCGCCGCGTTGCCAGTACTTCCGCTCGGCGTCACCGGAATCGCGACCCATTACCTACCTCCGACGAGTTATCAATACAGCATGGGCGTCGAGCAGTCGGTGGGAGCTCATGCCGTATTGAACATTTCCTACGTCGGCAGCCATGGCAGCCACGAGAACTACTATCAGGCGATTAACCTCCCGCCACTCGCCGCCCTACCGGCGGAAGTCAAGGCTGGTGCCCTGAACAACGAGACCGTCACCTACCCTGGTTTCGGCGGTATCCGGCTGGCCTATAACGAAGGGAATGCCATTTACAATTCCCTTCAGACGTCGCTAACCGGGACCATCCATCGTGACCTTCACCTGCAGGCCGCCTATACGCTCGCTAAGGCTCAGGATTCGACAACCTCAGTCGGCAGCGGTGGCGACCTCAACAACGCTACCAACCCTTACGCGGGATGGAAGTATGACTTCGGGCCGTCTCAGTTCGACCGCCGGAACGTCTTCTTCACCAACTTCGTTTACGACATCCCCTTCTTACGGGACAGCTCCAACCACATGCTGAAGTCAGCAGTAGGTGGATGGCAATTGTCCGCGATCATCACCGAAGAGACGGGGGCGCCTCTCAACCTGGGCGTAAGCGGCACGACGGCTTCCAGTATTATCGGCAATACCGGCGTGCGGCCAAATATAACCGGGTCGATCACTTATCCGAAAACGGCTGCCTCTTGGTTCAACCCGTCGACGTCGGTATTTTCTGCTCCGGTCTGCGCCACGGGTCCGGACTGCTACGGCAACGCTCCATTCGACGCTCTTCGCGGCCCTGGTCGCGACAACTTTGACCTCTCGCTGAAGAAGCTCTTCTCGTTCACTGAGAGGTTCAAAATGGAGTTCCGGGCAGATGCGTTCAACGCCTGGAATCACACCCAGTTCCACGGTGACGACAACAACGGCGGCATCGGACTCAACGTGGGCTCCAGCAACTTTGGCCAAGTCACCTCTGCATTCGATGGCCGGCAGTTCCAACTCGGTCTGAAGTTTATGTACTAGATCAGCTTCAGCCTTCCACCTAACGCCCCGCTTGCCCAAGGCAGCGGGGCGTTAGCTTTTGTGCCGAACTGGCGGCGACCACCATGGGTTGCCGGAAAATGCATAAACGTTTCCCTGTCCGCTCTTGAGCTTTATAAAACGGTAAAATTGTCAGCGCGGGTATTGGCATGAAGAATTGGAATGAATAACCGTAAGACAGAATTCGTCCTCAATGTGCTGCTCGCGCTTCTTGTATTCTCCAGCGCTGCGGTCGCGCAGGCGCCCACTCCTGCGGATGCGATCGCCCTTGAGCAACAGGGAAAACTGCCAGAAGCTGCGCAAGCCTGGAAGGCGGTGACAACGCACGATCCGAACGACGCTGCTGCCTTCGCCAGCCTGGGCGTGGTGCTCTCCAAGCAGGAGAACTATCGGGAGGCGGCATCGGCCTATAGAAGGGCCCTGGCGCTCAATCCTAAGCTGCCTGGCGTGCAACTCAACCTGGGTCTGGCGGAGTTCAAGCAAGGCCACTTCCAGGCCGCTGCCGGCGCCCTGCGGATTGTGTTGGCGTCCGACCCGTCCAACAATCAGGCGCGCACTCTGCTCGGGCTGAGCTACTACGGTCTGCAGAGATTTGCCGATGCCATTAAATCTCTCGAGCCTGCGGCCACAATTGATCCGGGCAACCTGGAACTGCATCGGGTGCTGGCCCAGAGTTGCCTATGGGCGAAAAACTATCCGTGTGCTCTTGAACAGTTTCGCCAACTGCTAGAGCAAAGCCCGGATTCGGCTCCAACCCATGTCCTTACCGGCGAAGCGCTTGACGGCCTGGAAAGAACTCCGGAGGCTATCGCCGAATTCGAGGCTGCGGTAAAGATCTCTCCCAGCGAGCCGAACCTCCATTTTGGCCTGGGCTATCTCCATTGGAAGTCGCAACAATATGACGAAGCCCAGCAGGAGTTCGAACGTGAGTTGGCTCTCGACCCCAACCATGCACTGGCTTTGGCGTATCTCGGGGACGTCGAATGGAAGCGCAACCATCCCGAGGCAGCGCTTTCCTGGCTGAAGCGTGCCGAGGGCGTCAAGAAAGACCTGCGCATCGTCTATCTCGACCAAGCCGCGATCTACGTGCAGCAGAAGGACTACAAAAATGCCCAGACGGCTCTGCTGCGGGCCGTGGCCCTCGATCCTGCTTTGCCCGACGCTCACTATCAGTTAGGGCGCTTGTATTACACCGAGGGGAAAGTTGCGGATGCGGAAAAGGAATTTCGTAAGGTGCGCGAGTTGCACGCTAAAGCTGACGAGAGCCTGGTGGAGAAAATATCTTCTTCTCCACCACCTTTGGATCCGTCGCAGGCGAAATAGAACGACCCACGTGCAGGAGTCGATGAACAAAATGAGGAATCTACTCCGGAACGTTGGCCCAGTCTCGCATTTGATCGCTTTGCAGCACAGAGTTGAGGATTGTCAGTTGCCGCAGTCCGTCACTGAACTGAGGGTAAGCGAACTGCGGATACTCGGGCGCCAAGCCGGGTGTAGCGATCGAAGCGTAGAACCGGCGGAAGACCTGCTTGAAGGTGTCGTCGTAGCCCTCACTGTGGCCGCCCGGAAGATCGGCGAACCGGCGCGCCGCGGGTTTCAGCAGTGAAGGATCTTTTATGTAGATCTGATTTGCCGCATCGCGATGACCTGCCCAGAGTTCGTCGGGGCGCTCCTGGTTCCATGCCACGGAAGACTTCGTGCCGTAGATCTCGATGCTGAGCCCGTTTTTTCGTCCTGCCGAAACCTGGCTGGCGGTCATGCTGCCGCGGGTGCGTGCTCCCATGCGAAATATCACCGCCCCGAAATCTTCCGTGTCCACCGGCGTTTCGATGTAGTCTTCCGGGCCGAGCAACTTATTGGCAAAGGTCTCGACGGAACGCTTCGGCTGTTTTCGCGTTGGGTGGAAGGTCTGCAGGTCGGCACAGAGTGACTTCACGCGCAGGCCCGTGACGTGCTCTGCCATATCAAACCAGTGTGAGCCGATATCCGCCATGCAGCGCGAAGGGCCTCCTGCTTTAGTCTCGACACGCCAGTTCCAATCCGTGTCATACAGCAGCCAGTCCTGGGAGTACGTACCTTGAACAATGAGGATGTCTCCCAGATCTCCGGCTTCGCGCATCGCGCGCATCTGCTGCACCATGGGGTAGTAGCGCAGGTTGTGGCACACACAATTGCGCAATCCCTGCTTCGCCGCGAGAGCAACAAGTTCTGCACCTTCTTCCACACTGGTGGCCAGCGGCTTTTCGCAGAGCACGTGCTTCCCTGCCAGGAGCGCGTCTTTGGCCATGGAAAAATGCTGGGCATTCGGTGTGCAAATGTGGACGGCATCGATGGCTGGATCGCGCAGGATCTCGCGGTAGTCGGTCGTAATTGTGGGAATGGAAAAGCCCGCGCCGAGTCGTTGCGCAGCCTCGGCATTTCTGCCCGCGATCGCCGCAGCTTCCACGGACTCAACCCTTCGCACTCCTTCAAGATGCACGCGGCCCATAAAACCCGTGCCGAAAATCGCGGTTCTGATTGGTTTCATCTTGGTTGTCTTTCGCTCCAGATCTTTCGCCCCAGATCCTGTCTCTCAACGCCGTGAATATTTATTCAATCTAGGCCTACACTCTTAGGTCTACATACTTAGGTCCACCAGGCAGCGCCTGGACGTTCGCGGATTACGATGCTGTTTAGAAAGTTGGCCGCTTTGGTCAGGCCTTCTTCCGGCGAGAGCAGACTGTCTTCGTGTTCAATGGACATGACGTAGTCGTAGCCAAACATGCGCAACGTTGAAATGAGTTCGCTCCAGAACTCAGAACCATGACCGTATCCGCAGGTGCGGAAGATCCAGCTGCGATCTCGCTCTTGCGTGTATGGCTTGGTGTCGAGCACGCCGGTACGCGGAAGGTTGCTGGCATAGATCTGCGTATCTTTGGCGTGGACATGGAAGATCGAGTCCTGCAGCACGCGTACTGCGGCGATGGGATCGATATTTTGCCAGAAGAGATGGCTGGGATCGTAGTTGCAACCCACATTCGGACCGGCGAGGGAGCGTAGTCGCAACATGGTCTCCGGGTTATAGACGACGAATCCCGGGTGCATCTCGACCGCGATCTTCACGCCGTGGTCGGCGGCGAACTTCGCGTGCTCGACCCAATAGGGCACAACAACTTCGTTCCACTGCCAGTCCAGCACCTTGAGAAAGTCTGGCGGCCACGGGCAAGTGACCCAGTTGGGGGCCGTAGCATTCGGCGAATCTCCAGGACAGCCCGAAAAGTCCACCATCATAGGCACGCCGAGCTTTTCGGCAAGCAGAATGGTCTTGCGGCTCACTTCGCGGTCGTGCTTGGCGCGATCTTTATCCGGGTGCAACGGGTTGCCGTGACAGCTCAACGCGCTGATCTTTGCGCCGTGATCGGCCAGAATCTTCTGAAACTCTGCGAGTGCAGATGCGTTCTCGAGCATCGAGAGCTTGCAGTGGGCGTCGCCGACGTAATTTCCTGTGCCCAGTTCGACGGTATCAATTTGGAGCGCCGCCAGCTTCTTGAGAACTGCGGGGAGCGGCAGTTGCGACAGCAGCGGAGTGAAGACTCCAACGCGCATAACGCTATTCTCTCCTCGGCTATTCTTTCCTTGGATTTCCCGGCAGGGAATGACCGGCACCATTCTAACGCAGCCGCCTTATGTTACCTTTTAGGGTCGACGGGATGTGGGGCTCGTCCAACCCTGCCCTTCCCTGTCAACCCGTCTCGCGAGATGAATTTTGTTTGAAGGAGATCGCTTGCGCCCACTTCGAATCGCTTCACTCCTCTTTCTGTTTCTGCCTATTCTGGCGGCCGCGCAGAATCAGCCGGCCGTCGATCCCAGCCTGCCTTCGCCGCCGCACGAGAAGCAAGTGCGCCTCAAGCACGTTCTCGTGATCGGGCAGACCAAGGGATTTGAGCATGATTCAATTTCCGATGGGATGGTCGCCATCTACAACATGGGCCGCGACAGCGGACTGTGGGATGCCACTCTGCGTACCGACGTCGAGCTTATCACCAAGAAAGATCTGGGAAGAAACGCCAAGAACCTCAATTACTTCGATGCCCTGGTTTTCGTAAGCACGACCGGCGAACTTGACCTCGACGACAGCCAGAAGGCAGACATGATGTCGTTCATCAAGGAAGACGGCAAGGGCTTCGTGGGCGTTCACGCTGCCCTCGACACCAATTACAAATGGCCGGAATACGGCGAGATGATTGGGGGATGGTTCGACCAGCACCCGTGGTCGACCTTCAACGCGCCGATCGTCAACGAAGATCCGAGCTTTCCCGCGGTTCGCCACTTTCCCAAAGCCTTCATCAAGTACGACGAAATCTATCAGCCGAAGGAATGGTCGCGCGAAAAGGTCAATGTGCTGCTGAGTCTCGATCCCTCGAAACTCAACTACGCCAACAATCCGCGGGTTCACAGAACGGACCACGATTTCGCGGTGGCTTGGGACAAGATGTATGGCAAGGGGCGCGTTTTTTACTCCACGCTCGGCCACACTGAGGAGGCCTGGAGCGACCCTGACGTTCTCAAAATGTATTTTGAGGCGATTAAGTGGACACTGGGCATGACCGAGGGCAACACAACAACTCATCCGCGGCCGCAAGCGCCCGCCGATCTGCACTGAGGCCGCAACGATGAACTTTCTGCTTTCATCCCAGCGGCTCTACACTTGGCATGGCCGCGCCCGGCTGGCGGTGATGCTAGTCGTCGTTTCGGCTGCGGCGGCGCAAACGCCGTCCAACACTACGCAATCTCGTAGCGGGGCAAGACAAACTCCGGCCGTCTCCAAAACTTACCCGCCGGATCTAGTGGAGCAAGGGAAGGCTCTGTTTCGCCGAGACTGTTCCTTTTGCCACGGCCGCGATGCCGGCGGTGGAGAGAGCGGGCCGGATCTAACGCGGTCAAAGTTGGTAACGGCGGACGTGGATGGAGACAAAATCGCTCCCGTCGTACGCATTGGGCGGCCCGACAGGGGCATGCCTCCCTTTGATCGTTCCGATCAACAGATTTCCAGCCTGGTAGCCTTTATTCATACCCAACAAAACATTGCGCTCACGGGCGTCGGCGGACGCGGAGGCGTTGGCGGACGAAAAGGTGTAGATCCCTCGGACCTCCAAACCGGAAACGCCGAGGCTGGCAAACGGTACTTCGAGGGCGCCGGCGGATGCGCCGCATGCCATTCGCCCACTGGCGATCTTGCTGGACTCGCGTCGCGTTACAGCGGCCTGGAACTTGAGGAGCAGATGCTTTATCCCAGGCACGCGAAATCAAAAGTCTCGGTAACTCTCGCTTCCCGTCAAACCATTACCGGAACTTTGGCCTATATGGATGAGTTTACCGTTGGCCTTATCGACTCGACGGGTACGTATCGATCATGGCGGACGCGTGATGTCCAGTACAAAGTCGACGCACCTCAGAATGCTCATGTTGAACTTTTCCCGAAATACACGGATGCGGACGTCCATAACCTGATGGCGTATTTGCAGACGTTGCGCTAGGCGAGCGAACACCCTATTGGTTACAGAAGTCTTGATGCCGGAGTCAGAAGTTGGAGTCAGAAGGTTTCAATCGATATGAATCTTAGGAGACATGCATTTCTGATCGTCGTGAGCGCGCTGATTGCGTTCGGAATTCCCGGCATCCTGCGGGCGCAGGGGGCGAATGAGCAAATGCTTCTGCATCCGCCGGCGGACAGTTGGCCGGGCTACCACGGTGATTATTCTGGCAGGCGCCACAGTTCGCTGAATCAGATCACGCCGCAGAACGTCGCGACTCTCGGCGTGGCCTGGGCTTTTCAAACGGACCAGTCCGCGCCCCTCAAGTCTTCGCCGCTGCTGGTGGATGGCATTTTGTACTTTACGGTTCCCGAAACTGTTTGGGCCGTGGATGCACGCTCCGGGCACTTGATCTGGCATTACAACAGTCCCGCGAGCCAGGGAGAGCACATAGGGAATCGTGGCGTAGCCATATATAAAGGCTCGCTGTTTTTCCTGTTACCGGATGCGCACCTGGTATCGCTCAACGCCAACAACGGAACCGTGCGCTGGAAGGTAGAAGTCGCAGATGTTGGCAAGGGCTATTGGACGAGCATGGCGCCGCTCATCGTCGGGAACCACGTGCTGGTTGGAGTTTCAGGAGATTTTGACAACCTGACCGGCTATATTCGTTCGATCGATCCGGAAACTGGCGCAACGCAGTGGCAGTGGAATTCCACTCCTCCGGCTGGAACTCCGAATCAAACGACCGGCGGAATGGCGTGGATGACCGGAACGTATGACCCCGATCTCAATCTTCTCTACTGGGGGACGGGAAATCCGACTCCTGTTCTGAACGGTTCAACGCGGCCCGGCGATGATCTCTATACCTGCTCCATCGTGGCGCTCAATCCGGACACGGGCAAGCTGGTATGGGCTTTCCAGGTTTCGCCGCACGACACTCACGACTGGGATGCGGTGGAGACTCCTGTGCTGGTCGATGCAGATTTCCACGGCGAGCCGAAGAAGATGCTCATGCAGACTTCGCGCAACGGCTACTTCTTCGTTCTCGACCGCACCAATGGGAAGAGTCTGTTGACGGTTCCTTATGGGCTCGTGAATTGGTCGCTGGGAGTCGACCCACAAGGCCGTCCGATTCCAAACCCAGCGAAGGAGCCGACTCCCGACGGACGCCTGATTGCGCCCGACGAAGGCGGCATGACCAACTACCGCTCACCCAGCTTCGACACCAAGAACGGTTTGTTTATCGTGAACGCGCATCCCAGCTGGAGCGTTTACTTCGCCAAGCCGGCTGACGGAGTTTACGGTTGGGCGGGCGCGGACTACGGCGTTTGGGGCAAGGGCGTAATCGAGGCTATCGATTACCAGACCGGGAAGATTCGTTGGAGCCATGAAATCGGCCCCGAGTCAGGCGCGGGAGTATTGACTACGGACTCCGGGCTCACCTTCACCGGCGACGGCGGTGGCAACTTCCTGGCGCTGGATTCAAGCAACGGCAAAACCCTCTGGCACGCCGGGTCGGGCTCGCGCATCGTGAGTTCTCCGACCACCTACGAACTCGACGATCGCCAATACCTGCTGACCAGCAGCGGCGGCGTGCTATTCGCGTGGGCACTCCCCCAAGCGCAATGAATATAAGAGATGAGGCCAATTCAAGATGTGGGCCAGTTCAAGCTCGCGCCCGCGATCTTGGTGTGGCGGATCGGGTGGCGGATTTCGTACTTTTTCGTTTTCGCCTGGGGGCGCGGACCTTTGGGGTACGGGCAGGAACCCTCCGCGGCTTATGTTGACCGTCCGTATTGGCCTCGACCGTCTTCGTCTTGGTCTTAACGACGGCTGCCGCGTCCTCCGCGAATTCCTGGGTCGCTTTTGCAATCGTCCCCGCGGCTCGTCCTACACTACGGGCTAGAGTGTTGAGCAACGATTCCTGCTTCACGCGCTTTTTCATTTTCTCGCTCCTCGCAATGCCTGAATGCGATTGTTCTAACGAGCCTGTTCTGCGATTGGCTCGGTCTCAAAGTTCAAACCGAGCTCCCCATTGGTTGCGCAAGTCCTGCCTGCAGTTGCTTTCACTCATGCCGCACCGCCGTACCCTGAGCTATCGCGGCTGGTACAGCACACACCTGATGGCATCGATTTTGTTGAGGAGTAGTCTCCGGATGCAGCAAAAAAGATTTAGCCAACAATGAACGCTCTTGATTCGGTCCCATGCGATCGGCCGGAAATGCGGAAAGGGATAATCACAAATGAAATCGCCGTTCAATCTAACGCTTAGGCCTTCAATCCTCACCTTACTGTTCGCTTGCCTTCTGTCTGCCGGTTGTATGGTGGCAAGCGCGCAGGATAGTTCTCAGCAGACCGCGCCCGATAACACCAAGCTCAACCAGCGCGACCAGGACAAGTCTCAACCAACGGCAGACCAGCAGAAAGACAATCGTTCTGACCGGGACATCACTCAGCAAATCCGTCAATCGGTAACCAAGGACAAGTCTCTATCTACTTACGCCCACAACGTAAAGATCATTTCGCAAAACGGAATGGTCACGCTGAAGGGGCCGGTCAGATCCGATGAAGAGAAGCGCGCCATCGAAACCAAAGCTGCCGATATCGTTGGCCAGGATAAAGTAACCAGCGAATTACAGGTTGTCCCGCAGAAATAACAAAAAAGGAGACTCACAATGGCAGGTAAGAACACAGCAGTATTTGGCATCTATCAGGACTACGTGAGTGTGGAGCGTGGCGTGGTTGCGCTGCGAGCGGCCGGCTTTTCGAACAACGACATTTCCGTGCTCTTCCCGCAAAGCGAGAGCACCAGGGATTTCGCGCACGAGAAAAATACGAAGGCGCCCGAAGGCGCTTCAGCCGGTGCCGGAACGGGCGCGGTATTGGGCGGAGGTTTGGGCTGGCTGGTCGGAATCGGAAGTCTGGCGATTCCGGGGCTGGGACCTTTTATCGCTGCCGGACCAATTATGGCCGCACTCGCAGGCGCGGGTGTCGGTGGCGTGATCGGCGGACTTACCGGCGCGCTCATCGGAATGGGAATTCCGGAATACGAGGCCAAACGGTATGAAGGCCGAGTAAAGGACGGTGGAATCCTGCTATCCGTTCACTCGAACAATGCCGACGAGGTAAAGCGAGGCAAGGCGATACTTGAAGGAACCGGGGCCCAAGACATCTCCTCGACTGGCGAGGCCGCTGGCGAAAAGGCGCCGACCTCGCGAGTTGCGTAGCTTTTCCCCCGTGCGAAACCCCGCGTCGAGTTTGAGCATTTCGCAGATTCGACGCGGGTGCGTTTTCATAATGCGGGAAGGTTTTTCAACGAGGATTTTCTAAGGGAGGCTAGAATGCGATTCGGACCGTTCCTCATGATTGCTCTGTTGCTGCTGGTTCTCTGGGCCGGCGGTTTTCTAATGTTCCACGTGGCCAGCGCGCTCATCCATCTGCTGCTTTTGTTTGCCGTCATTTCCTTCGTGCTGCACCTCTTTATGGGAGCTAGGGCAGCCTAGTTTCGGGCTTAGAATCTGCTGAAACTCGAGGAGACCGCGGTGAATGCATCCGTTGCCACCGATGTGAAATCGACTATAGAGCCGGCGGTTCCTTCCGAGGAAGCGGCCGAAGAAACGGAGGTTCTCCGGGTTTTCATCAAGGCCGGCACGGCAGCCCAATTCGTAGTTGCAGCGATTGCATTCCTGGGACTCGTTTATGTGCTGAAACTTGTGCTGGTGACGACCCTGGCTGCCTTGCTCCTGGCTTATACGTTGGAACCGTTGGTAAGTTCCATGCACCGGTTGAGGGTACCGCGTTGGCTGGGGGCTTTGATTGCTGTAATACTGGCGCTTGTCGTAACTGCGGGGATTGCCTACTTCTCTTACAATCGCGCAGTGGAGTTTGCCGATCAGTTGCCGGGATATTCCGCCAAAATCCGCGAGAGCCTGGGCGGGCTGTGGTCTCGGACTGAACAGATTGAACGCAATGCCCAGTCGATGGTCGAACCTCCAAAATCCGGGCCGCCCCCTGTGCCCGTGACGGTCCAGCAACCCCAAGGGGTGACTCGCATGATTTCCGAGAATAGCGGGACGATTCTGGACGTACTGCTGGCTGTTGGCTTCGTGCCGTTTCTGGTCTATTTCATGCTGGCTTTCAAGGATCATTCCCACCTAGCCGTGGTGCACCTGTTCCCGCAACAGCATCGTTTGCTGGCGCACCGCACTGTCGGAAACATTTCTCACATGATCCGCACCTACATTGCGGCGAATGTAGTGTTGGGTGTGCTGAGCGCGATCCTTTTCACCGTCATATTTTGGCTCGTCGGGATCAAGTACTACTATTTCGTCGGCGCCATGAGTGGGTTTCTGAGTTTGATTCCTTACCTCGGCGTGTTCATCGCGTTGCTGCCTCCCTTGGCCGGCGGCGTCGACAGTCTGACCAGGACCGGGCTTCTCACTGTGTTGATATCGGTGGTGGGACTGCACGTGATCATGATGAATGTGGTTTATCCCAAAGTGATTGGAGAACGTCTCCAGCTGAATCCGCTGGCCGTAAGTTTGTCACTGTTGTTCTGGTCATGGATTTGGGGTGCCGCGGGACTCCTTCTTGCCATCCCGTTGCTGGGCGCTTCGAAGATCGTATGTGATCGGGTCGAGCCCCTGGGTGGACTTGCAGCCTGGCTCGGGTCGGAATGAGAAGTGGGCCGCTTCACAAGAATTCATCGGAGGAACGCCGCATGGTGCGGGTGCGAGCTGTGCAGTTCCCCTTTCCTCGGAATCAACATTTCAATCGATTCGAATAGCGCCCCGCGCGATGCGGGCCTCGGTGCACCAACTAAAAGCCCTGCCTGTCGCTTCTAAGCCTATTTGCAAGTATCTTTATCTCTATCTCTTTTTCCCGCGCGGTATTCACGATTCCTTGCGCATCGGCGTCGAGACTTTCCCGCAACAAATTCGCAAATCGAGCCTCGAGTTTTGCCCGCTCCAAGGGCGGTCTGGGAACGACGACGTGGCTGGGCGGTTGAGTACACGTCAGAGCGCTCCCGCTGTACGCAGCCTTGAGATCGGGTCCTGATTCGCCCGGTACTGGATCCAAAGCTTGTGAAGTGGCAAGGGCAGACGCAAGAATGACAAGCAGCAGAACAACGCTCGTTTTGGCCACATTTCTAGCTCCTCGTTTCTTTGTTGCACCGAGGAATAAATTCGTTCGGCCAGTAAGAGATGAGGTGTCTTGTGATTTTGGTTGTTCGGTAGGGTAACGCGATTTCAATCCTACGGCTTGTGCGGTACTGAGCTGGGGGCTCGACCGCGCGAAATCTTCATCTGACAGATCATCATCTGACAGATCACGGGCGATCAAGCTGGCCCCTGTGGTGTCGAGCCCGCATTTCCTGGAGCTCGACACCCCGGGGGTAGCAAATCGACTACGCCACGCGCTTTCCCTTGGTCAAAGGTTTTTCGCCCTCAACCGCCTTCTGCGTCCTAGCGCTTTTATTGATCGCAGCGGCCAAAGTCGTCAGCTTTTGGTCGGCATCTTTTTCTTCATCAAGCGTCTTTTGCAGCAATTGGCCTGCGTCGTCCTGGTCGAGGAGTTTGGCGTAGGTGCGCGCAGTACCGTAGCCTGCCATCTCATAGTGTTCAACGCGTTGAGCGGAGGCAATAATGGCGGCGTCTCGAATATCTCCATCTTTGATGCTGCCGACCAGGTCATTTCCTTCATCGATGATTCCTTTTATGCCTTTGCACTTTTCCGCTTTCGCCTTTTCCCCGAGCGTTTCAAAGATCTGTTCCAGCCTTGTTACGTGCTCCTGGGTGACCTCAAGATGCTCGGTGAGGCCTTCTTTCAAGTCGGAAGAGGTGGCCGCATCGATCAGTTTGGGCAACGCCTTGGTAATTTGCTGCTCGGCATCATATAAATCCTTCAGTTGTTCAACGTACAGATCCTGCAATGAATTCAGTTTCATGTTTTCTTCTCCAGTTGTGAAATGAAGTCTCAGGTTGGAGTCCGTGTGGTCGCGGACTGATTGATGTCATGCGGATCTTCGAGTACGAGCGGCATTCAAAGCGGATGCGCGGCGAGCGCCGCTACTACGGTTCGCCGAACTCTTCTTGGCTTGCTGCGACAGGGCTTGATGGCTGGCACTGCGTTTGGATTCGCGCTTCAGTGCGCCCAGGACCGCTCGCGAGCGTTTACGAGAGGTCTCGTGGTGCGGATTCTTGGCGGCCTCGGTATCTTGCTCCGCCTTCTTCCGCACCGAAGCGGGTCCTTTCGGAGCTGCCAACTTCACTCCGGCGCGACGCGCCTTGGAAAGGCCAATCGCGATCGCTTGCTGCGGCGAACTCGCGCCGTGCTTACCCTCTCGGATGTGATGGATCTCTTCGCGAACGAATTCTCCGGCTTGAGTGGATGGGGACCTACCCTCGCGGGCATCTTCTCGGGCTCGCTCGACGGTTTCGCGCTCCGGCATGACTTCAGGCCTCCTCATAATGCTCTTAAGATGATTGTGTTGGACGAAGTGTTAGTGTCAGTATCGGAGCGGGATAAGCCGGGAACAATCCGGCATTCGCTGTAGGTGGAAGCTACATCTTGGTTGAGTCTGCCCTTGATTCAGTCTGTCCACGACCAGGACGCCTTGATGCACTGCAGCTGCGCGGATGACGATGACGTCGGCACTCGCGGACGAGCTTACAAGGAGCTTTTCCTTCTGGCAAACATCCTTACTAGTCTATTTCTCATCCAAGCGTGGACCGACTGAGGCGAAGGCGAACATGAGCAGCCAGGAATCCGAACAAGTGCTTAGTCTCTTGAAAGAGCTGTCCGTCATGAAGGAACTCGATACTGAGTATGAGAATGGCTTCAAAACTGAAGCTGAGCGAGAGGCTTATCGACTCCGTCAGCAAAGGCACCAGGAGATCACTATTGAAATCAAGGCGCTGGCGGTTCAGAAGAGGAACGGCGCCGCTGACGGCGATCTATACGGCCAAATTAATAAACCCTTCTAGCCGTTCACGCTGCAACGCTGACACTCTTCCTATCGATCGGCAGATCCCCTGGCTTGGCTATGCGTTTCGGTTCGAAGAAACTGACGCGACTGAGCAACAGCCCCTTCTGGCGATTCGGAATGATGGGAGAGCCCCCGACATGAACCGAATTCGGTAACGCAACAGGAATCACTTTTCCCTCATCGCACATACGAAGCGTCATGGTTTGCGAGCAAATTGGACACAGCCAGAAATACTCGGGCTTTGTCGGAACAGACGCCCTGACAGGAGCGTCATAGTCGAGACGAAACAGCTTGCCATCCGTAAGGTACCGGAATGGATTTACGCATGACGGGTTGCAACATTTGGCGAGCATGGATACTGGGTCGGCACTACAGGGCGAAGTCCTGCTGTAAGCAGGATTACTCGGAAGTAGGGGGATCGCAATCAGGCTTTCGCTGTAGTAATTGTCGAGTTAACAGGGCGGCCTTCCCTGAGCAGGGGACCGATGGGGCTCTGCACTCCGAGGAGATGTTGGCCGGTTCGGAGAACACTAGTCCCGACGGTTTGACTGGATGCTTGGTGACTGTTGCAACCGGCGTTGACGGGTTCTTATCGCCCGTCAGTTAGCGCCGATCATTTATCGCCGGTCAGTGAGTGCTGTCGAGATGTTACGGCAGCGGTTAAGGATTAGCGATCTCCCAAATAGTGCCGCAATACAAATCGCAGCCTTCAATGCCGCCATTCTGAGCCGTACCGAAGAGATTCCCAGTTGTGGGGTCGCGGGTGACGATGCCGGTCGGGTAGCCGCCGACGACGCCATAAGCAAAACTGTATAGCGTGTCATACGTCCACACTCCGCCCTTCGTTGCCGGAGGCAACAACTGGAAGACCGTTCCGGCGCCGTTGGCAGGGACTTCACCGTACTGGCTGGTGGTGCCGTAGAGCGAGTTGTTGGTGGTGTTCCAGGCGAGTCCGGCCACCGGAGCGATTCCGCTTGTCGTGTTTTTGTCAAAGCTGAAGAGGAGGCTCTCTGTGTAGCTTGTCCCACTCTTGGAGAGTGTGTATACGGTTCCGTCGCCGTTTGAGTCGCCGCCAGAGTTGGTCACGCCGTAGATGTCTCCACTGGCGTCGAAAATCAGATTGCCGCTCGGGTTGGCTCCGTCACTCGAGCCGGAAGTACCGAACGAATAGAGGATCGTCTCGGCCGCCGGCGCAGTCCTGGTGGCCAGTGTGTACTTGTAGACCGTGCCTTGGTTGAAGGCGCCGCCCCAAAGAGTGACCCCGTAAAGGTTTCCGGCGGAGTCGAGGGCGATCGGGCCGTTGGGCGTGTTGCCGTCGGCCGCATCGCCGAAGGAATACAAATCGGTTTCGGTGTAGGTCTTGCCGTTCTTGGTCTGAAGTTCGTAGATCACGCCTTCGTTCCAGGCTCCGCCCTGTAAGGTCACACCGTAGAGGGTTCCACGCGAGGTGAGGGCAAGGGCCGCATTCGCGGGAATGCGTCCGTGGATGTTGTCGTAGGGAAAAGCATAGAGCTGGGACTCTTTCCAGGCGCCGCCAGGCACAGCGGGCGGGGTGAGTTTGTAGACCACTCCGCAATTGCAAACCGGGTCGCCGCCGTTATAGGTCGTGCCATAGAAGGCCCCGTTCTTGTCCTGGACGAGATCCGAGATCGGCAGCCAGCCGCCGGTTCCATAGGGAACGAAGCTGTAGAGAGTG
>JBELAE010000489.1:0-3404 GCA_049509155.1 Candidatus Sulfotelmatobacter sp. | reverse complement strand
ACGGCGGCGGCCACCAGCAGGAATGAAACTACTGCGTTGAGGAAATCGCCGTAGAGAAACTCGCTGCTGTTGAGAGTAAATTTGAGGTTCGAGAAATTCGGCGCCTTGACGATAGCGGCGATGAGAGGCGTGAGGAGATCTTTGGTCAGCGCTCCGACTACGCCCGCGAAGGCGGCGCCGATGACGACGCCGACGGCCATATCCACAACATTTCCACGCAGGATGAATTTCTTGAAGCCGGATAGCATAGGGGAACCTCCAGAATTGATGTGCTCGTCAATGTAAGGCAGCGGGGGCGTGAGGTCAAGGGGGACGGCCCTTTCGGGGCCCGCCGGGGCTAAAGCCCCACGAAGATGACATGCTGACGCGGCGCTGAAGCGCCGCTCTTCCACATTCGATACGGCAATCTCAGATGCGCATCGGCATGACGATGTAGCGGTATTTGTAGTCGTCGCCTTCGGCGGGGCGGAATTGGCCGGCGGATTGGGCGTCTTTCAGTTCCAGGCGGACTTCGCTGGTGCCGGCGGCTTTGAGGAAGTCGACTAGATATTGGGCGTTGAAGCCGATGGTCATCGTTTCGCCGGTGTAGGGGGCTTCGATGGAATCTTCGGACTCGCCGGCTTCGGTGGAGGAGGCGGAGATTTTTAGTTCGCCTTTTTCCAGTTTCAGGCGGACGGCGCGCGAACGCTCGTCGGCGAATTGGGCTACGCGGAGGATGGCGGAGTTGAGTTCGTCGGAGTTTAGAGGAACTACTTTGCTGTTGTCTTTGGGCAGCACGGCTTCGAAGTTGGGGAATTGGCCGGTGAGTTGACGCGAAGTTAACAGGCGGCTGCCGATGCGGAAGAAGAGCGTGGATTCGTCTTTGGCAAATTCGATGGTTTCGGCGTCGGTGGAGTCGAGCAAGGACTTCAACTCGTCCATGGCTTTCTTCGGGACCAGGGTTTTTAGTTCGCCGGAGACGCCTTCGAATTTTTCGCCGGCGCGTTCGCAGTGGGCGAGGCGATGTCCGTCGGTGGCGACCATGGTGATGGACTCGGGCTTCAAGAGCATGAGTGCGCCGTTGAGGGTGTAGCGCGACTCTTCATTGGAAATCGCGAAACTGGTGCGGGCTATCAGGCCACGCAGGATCTGGGCGGGAATCGTGATTGCCCCGGCTGTCGGGAACGCGGGCAGGGTGGGGAAATTTGACTTGGCCATGCCGACCATTTTTGTGTTGGAACGGCCGCAGCGAATGCTGACCCAGTGATTTTCCAGCAGCTTGATGGTGATGTCGGCATCGGGCAGGAGTTTTACGTAGTCGTGAAGTTTGCGGGCGGGGATGGTGCAGGAGCCTTCTTTTTTTACTTTGGCGTTACACGAAGTGCGAAGGCTGAGATCGAGGTCGGTGGCGGTGAGCGACAGGCGGTCGCCGGCGGCCTCGAATAAATAGTTGGACAGGATTGGAATTGTGGTCTTGCGCTCGACCACGCCTTGTGTGGCGGTTAATTCGCGCAGCAATTCGAACTTGCTGACCGTGATTTCCATGGTGCCCGCGGCAACGGCGGCTTCCACCGGCATAAAGTCCGTCCCCCCGAATACTCGCTACTTGCGGTGCTACTTCTAGTACTTAACTTATATCAAATGCAAAACATATAAAACCAGCAGTAGCAGTAGGGCGTTCGCAGAAGTGGAAAACCGGGGCAACTCGCCTGTTGTCACCGGGTTCGCACTCAACCCTTGATGTTAGAAATCGGTCCCGAACTATTCGGAGACGGTAGTGTAATTGGACCGTGCTGCCGATTTCTTCCCTGCCTTACACAACTTCCACAGCGCTTGCACAGCTTGTGCTAAGGAAAACTGCGCTTGGTCGCGGAAAAAGACTTCGTTGGCTGCCGTGGCGTTCCTGGACGCTGCATATGAGCCTGAGATCCTTCGCTTCCGCCTGAAGAACGGCTGCGCTCAGGATGACGCCGCGTTCGATATATGCCTAAATTCATCTACACAACTACACACAGTATTCATCCGCCCAATTGCTCGGTCAGTTTATTGATCAGCCTATTTAAATCTTTGTCGTTCTTGCGAAGCTCTTCGATTTTCTCGACTGAGTGCAGGACCGTGGTGTGGTGCTTACCGCCGAACTGGCGGCCGATTTCCGGCAGCGAGGCTTCGGTCATGTGTTTAGCCAAATACATCGCGACCTGGCGCGGGTAGACGATGGCGCGCGAATTATTCTTGGCTTTGATTTCGACTAGACGAAGACCGAATTGTTCGGCCACCATTTTCTGGATCGACTCGATCGTGACTTTGCGCGCCTGGGAGTCGATGAAATTTTTCAGGACTTGCTGTGCGTAGGGCAGAGTGATTTCGGCGCCGATCAGCGAAGAGTGAGCGACTAGGCGGATTAGCGCGCCTTCTAGCTCGCGAACGTTGGAACGAATATTCGAAGCCACGTAGAGTGCGACGTCGGTGGGCAGGGTTACTTTTTCCTGCTCGGCTTTCTTTTGAAGAATCGCGACTTTGGTTTCGAGATCGGGCGGCTGGATGTCGGCGATCAGTCCCCACTCGAAGCGGCTCCGCAGGCGGTCTTCGATCTCGGCCAGTTCTTTGGGCGAGCGGTCGCTGGCAATGACGATCTGCTTCATCGACTCGTGCAGGGCGTTGAAGGTGTGGAAAAACTCTTCCTGGGTGCGCTCTTTGCCGGTGAGGAACTGGATGTCGTCGATGAGGAGGACGTCGACGTTGCGGAACTTGTCGCGGAACGTCGTCATTTTGTCGTAGCGCAGCGAGTTGATCATGTCGTTGGTGAACTTCTCGCTGGAGGTGTAGCAGATGGCGGTTTGCGGCAGGCGGCGCTTGATCTCGTGTCCGATGGCCTGCATGAGGTGAGTCTTGCCCATGCCGACGCCGCCGTAGAGGAACAGCGGGTTGTAGGCCTTGGACGGGCGCTCGGCGACGGCTTGGCAGGCGGCGTGCGCGAACTGGTTGCCGCTGCCGATGACGAAGGCGTCGAAAGTGTAGCGCGGGTTGAGTTGCGCGGCGCCGTCCCAGTCAAAGCGGGATTGCGACGGGCCCGCGGTTGTTGGGGCGGCGGTTAGGCCGCCGTCGTGGCGGACGGGAGTCTGCGCGGGATCGTCTTCGGGCGTGACGAACTTTACGTCGTTGAAGCCGAGGCCGAGATTGTCGATGGCTTCCTGGATGAGGTCGGCGTATTTGTCGCCGGCGTGGCGGAACTCGACGGTCGGAACGCGAACGAAGAGAATGCCACCGCTGGAGTGGCTGTAGCGGGTGGGCTTGAGCCAGGTGTCGTAGGAATGGCGGTTGATTTTCTTTTCCAGCGCATCGAGGATGCGCGCCCACGGATTGGGGGAGAGAGTTGTGCTGGGAACTGACATATATGAAATATTCACCGCGGCGCTCCGGCGGCT
>JBELAE010000488.1:0-3413 GCA_049509155.1 Candidatus Sulfotelmatobacter sp. | reverse complement strand
GTGGGCGGAGTGCTGATCTCGCTGTATTTGCCGATCTTCAGCATGGGCGTGCATTAGAGGGCGGGGTGGGTGGAGATGGTGGGGAAAAGCAGGTTCCTCCCTTCGGTCGGAATGACAAGAGTAGTGGGTCGGAATGAGAAGAATTAGGTCGGAATTACAAGGATTAAAAGAAGAGAATGGCGACGGTTGATAAGAAATCGATATTCGTAGGCGGCGGGAACGGCGCGCCGCTCAGTCCGACCGGCAATCCGGTTAGCGATCTCGAGCGCGCGCAGGACGTGGCGCGGCGCTACCGCTGCGAATTCATCGACCTGTCCGGTTTCGAACTGCATCATGAGCTGTTCAAGAGAATTCCAGTCGAGCTGATGTTCCGCTACAAATTCGTTCCCCTGGAAGAAACCGCGGACGGCAAACTCGCGATCGCGATTGCCGATCCCAGCCAGCTGATGATGATCGACGAAATCAGCCTGCTGCTGAAGCAGCGCATCATCACCAAAGTTTCGACGCTCAAGCAGATCGACAACATCCTCACCAAGACTGAGCAGTCGCAGCGCGTGCTCGAAGAAGCCAGCGAAGGCTTCCAGATCATCCGCGAAGACGAGAACACGGGCGCGGAAGAAACGCTGTCGATCGACAAGCTGACCGCGACCGGCGACACCAGCCCGATCATTCGGCTGGTCGATACTACGATTTTTACGGCGCTGCAGCGGCGCGCTTCCGACATTCACATTGAGACTCGCGACGATTCGGTGGTCATCAAGTTCCGCATTGACGGCGTGCTCACGCAGGCCATGCCGCCCATCGGCAAAGAGCACCACTCGACCGTCATTTCTCGTATCAAGGTCATGAGCGAGCTCGATATTTCCGAGCGGCGCGTGCCCCAGGACGGGCGCTTCCGCGTGAAATACAACGGGCGCGCCATCGACTTTCGCGTATCGATCATGCCCTCGATTCACGGCGAAGACGCGGTGCTGCGCGTGCTCGATAAAGAGTCGATGAGCGAGAAGTTCCGCACCCTCACTCTGAACGTAGTTGGATTTGACGAGGATGACCTGCGGCGCTTCCGCCGCTACATCAAGGAACCCTACGGCATGGTGCTGGTGACCGGGCCGACGGGCAGCGGCAAGACGACTACGCTCTACGCCGCGGTCAACGAGATCAAGACCGACGAAGACAAGATCATCACCATTGAAGATCCGGTCGAGTATCAGCTACGCGGCATTACGCAGATTCCGGTGAACGAGAAAAAAGGACTGACCTTCGCGCGCGGGCTGAGGTCAATTCTGCGTCATGACCCGGACAAGATCATGGTGGGCGAAATCCGCGACGCGGAGACGGCGCAGATCGCGATTCAGTCGGCGCTGACCGGGCATCTCGTATTCACTACGGTGCACGCCAACAACGTGGTCGACGTGATTGGACGTTTCCTGAACATGGGCGTCGAGCCTTACAACTTTGTTTCCGCGCTGAACTGCATTCTGGCGCAGCGGCTGGTGCGTTTGATTTGCGACTCCTGCCGCACCGAAGTGCATTATGCGCCCGACGTGATGGAAGCCAGCGGCCTCGATCCCGCGCAGTGGAGCAACGTTCCCTTGTATGAAGGGCCGGGGTGCATTGAGTGCGCGGGCACGGGATTCCGCGGGAGAACCGCGATTCACGAACTGCTGGATTTGAGCGACCGCATCCGCGAAATGATTCTGGCCCGGAAGCCGACGTCGGAAATCCGGCGCGCCGCGCGGGACGAAGGCATGCGTTTCCTGCGCGAGTCGGCGCTGGACAAAGTCCGGCTGGGCATGACCACGCTGAAAGAGATCAACAAAGTTACGTTCATCGAGGCCATGCGGTAGGCGGGCGCAATCCCTGGTTGTTGCCATCGATGTTGTCATGGTTGTTCGCCATCGTTGTTGTCATCCCGAGCAGAGCGAATCTGGGGTTCTGCATGCGCCGCGCCGTTTTGGAGCCACCGGCAGAAACCGAGGTCCCTCGCTTCGCTCGGGATGACAACCTTGACTTGGCTCGGTGCTCTTTCGGTTATTGCATTTTCTGGGGCTAGGGTTTCTGATTTATAGAAGAGATTTGTTCGTAAAGGGCGTGCTCGGGAATGAGTTCAAATTCAAATATACCCAAGCCTAAAATGGCCTGCGAAATCGCGGCGGACCGCGTGCTGGCCGGGCGCCTTACCGAAAATGGCGGCGGCCTGGAAGCATCGGCGGTGCGCGAACTGTCGCCGGGCAGTGTGATTCCCGATCTGGTGGAAAACAATCTGCGGCAGCGGGAAGCGGTGCGCGCCGGGATTGAAGCGGTGCTCGGCAGCGTGGCCCAGCGCTCGAAAGATGTGATTGCGATCGTGCCCGATGCCGCCGTGCGCGTGATGCTGGTGGACTTCGATACTCTGCCCTCCGATCAGGAGGAGGCTCTCGGCGTGGTGCGGTTCCGGCTGAAGAAGTCGCTGCCGTTTGACGTGGACAAAGCGAAAGTTTCCTATCACGCGCAAAAGATTAGCAATGAAGTGCGGGTGGTTGCCGCCGTGGCCATGGCCAGCGTGATCGAGGATTACGAGGCCGCGTTTCGCGATGCGGGATACAACCCGGGGGTGGTGCTGCCGTCGACGCTGGCGGCGATTGGTGCGGCCGAGAGCAAAAAGCCGACGCTGCTGATCAAAGTGGACGCTGATACGACCAGCATAGCGATCCTGAATGAAGATCAGCTGCAACTGTTCCGGACGCTCGAAAACACGCGCGGAATCGCGATTACGGGGGAGCAACTGGCGGAGGAAGTCTATCCGTCGGTGGTGTTTTTTCAGGACACGTACCACCTGAACATTGAGCAGATTTATATTGCCGGTCTGCCCGAGTCGGGCGGCGCGGCGCCGGCGCTGCAGGCGCAAACCGGAGCCGAGGTGCAGGAGCTTATTTCTTCGGCGCAACTGGGAGCGAGTTCCGGCGCGGCGGTGCCGCGGTGGAGAATGGCGGGAGTGGTGGGAGCTTTGATTTCTTAACTGCAGTTGCCAGTTGTCAGTTGCCGGTAAGGACCCACTGGCAACTGGCGGCTGGAAACTGACAACTGATTTACATTATGCGTTTGGATATCAATCTCGCGAGCCAGCCGTATGAAGATGCGCGGCAGTTCTGGATGCGCTGGGGCACGGCGGTGGGCGCGGTGGCGCTGCTCACGCTGATCCTGCTGACGCTGGACATCACGGGCTGGGTGAACGCGCGGCGGGATCGGGCGGCCATTGCCGAGAAAAAGGCGATGATTGCCGACCGCGATCAGCTGCGCGCCGCAGCGGAGAGAACCCTCAACTTGCCGGAGAACCGCACTACCCGCGATGAGTCGCAGTTTCTGAACCAACTGATCGAGCGGAAAGCATTTTCGTGGACACAGGTGCTGGAAAGCCTGGAGAAGGTGATGCC
>JBELAE010000487.1:0-3690 GCA_049509155.1 Candidatus Sulfotelmatobacter sp. | reverse complement strand
TGCGGACTGCGGTGCCGACCGAGGTGCAGTTTGAGGCGCGGGTTGAGGTGCACCCTCTGGCGCAGATTGACCGGTCGTACTCGCTGCTGGCGGGGACGCACTCTGTCCGTGATAGTGGAAGACGACGAATCCGAGGAGCGCCGCTGCGACCAGCAATATCGCAGAGATGGAGAAGAAGACAGGCCCGCGCTTTGACGTGCGCTGAGGCGCAGCCGGTTCAGGCTCGGCTGGCACCGAGCGACCCTCGGGCTGCAGCCGCGCCTGGATCTCCCCCAGAGAACAGCGCCGCTTGGGGTCAAGATGCAGGCATTCTCGCGCGATACCGCGAAACGGTTGGGGAACGGTATCCGGCGGAGCGGGATCGCCCCGCGAGACGCTGCTGGCTGCTCCTTCTTCGAAAGTTACATTCTGCGTCAGCGCGGCAACCAGCGTGACGCCGATCGACCACACGTCGCCCGCGGGCGAGACGATTCCGTCGGCCGTTTCGGGCGCATCGTAAACGTCGCGCCGCGTGCGCCCAGAGTTCGTTTCCCCCGACGAGAGAATCTGGGCGGCCATGATTTGATCTGCGGAGAGCTTCAACTCGTCGCCCGTGGCATGCACATTTGAGGGCTTCACGCGGCTGTGCACGACTCCTTTGCCGTGCAAAAACGAAAGAGCATCGAGAAGGGCGGGAAGCAAGTCTGTCACTTCGGCGGGCGCCAGCGGCCGCTGCGGAAGAATCTGCGAAAGATCCTCCTCGGCATATTCCATGACAAGATAAAGCAGCGGCGTGCCGTCCAGCCGGCAACGCCCGGCGTCGAAGATGCGCATCAGGTGAGGATGGGAAAGCTGCGCCGCGGCACGCCAGCGCGCAAGCTGGCGATCGGCCTCGGCGCCGTCGGCCGCGATCAATTTGATCGCGACCTTCTCAGTCTGCCCCGGCCGTTCAGTGAGAAAAACAGCGCTGTGGTCAGAGCCGCCCAACCACTGCCGCAACGGAAACTTCCCGTCGACCCGGCCTTCCCACTTTTTCCAGTCCTCAGGCTTGCTCATGAGCGGCTCTCCGCGAAGACATTCTATGCCATCGGCCAGAAACCGGCAGCACGCGGAGGTTCTTCGCGGAGCAGCCCAAGGTTTTCTTACCGGCTCCTATAGCTGAAAGTCACTTTCGTTTCCTCGTCCAGCACCAGCGGCCGCACGAAGCTGAACGAAGTGCCGGCATGCGGAACGTCAATGGCCACCGGCAATACGCCCGCCACGCGCCGCTGCAGGTTCATCACGTTGGCGGAAGCAGTATTTTGGTTCGAGGCTCCGGGTGGCATCTTCATACGCTGCGCCGAGTCGCGGCCGTTCAAGGGAATCGAGGAGATCTCTTGTTCGGTCATTGCGCCAGTGCTCAACACCGTATCCGCTTGCTCCTGTACCTGCGCTGCTCTAACTTCCACGGTTTCAGACACGCTCCCCACGCTCAGAGGGAAGTCATACATCGATGGCTGGTTGGCGTCATAGTTCAGGTTGAACATGCCTGACTTGAAGCCTGGTGCATCGGCTCGTGCCTTATAGTTTCCCGTCGGCAGACCGGCGATCAGCCACCGCCCCTGACCGTCGGTGGTTGCGGTTCGGCTCGCGCCATTGTTCGCGGTGATCGTGATCTGCGTGTTAGGCACGACGGCTCCGCTGGGATCGACGACGTAGCCGGCCATTTGACCAGGAAGAGCCGGCTGTTTTGCGTTGCTCAACCACCCCTTGTAACCGGTTTGCGTGTTCATTGCGCTTTCCTCGCGAAACGGTTGCGGTACGAGATTGGTGGCAATCACGTCGCCACCAAAATCTTTTACTTTATATTGCTCCGGTAAAAATACTTCCCAGCTCAGCAGGCTGATGGGGATGTCCATGCTCGGAAGACTAAGATCCGCGCCGCCTTTCCTGGCAAAAGGCGCTCCGGAGTGCATGAACACGAATGAAACCGCGTACGAGTCGGTGGGATGAAATCCTACGCGCAGCAACGGAACGCGGCTGCCATCCGGGCCTTGCACCGGCTTCACCGGTTCACCGCCCACGTCGGCCGAAAGAATGCTGGCGCCCGGCGGCAACGTGACTTTCAAAAACGGCTGTGCTTGATTCTTCAAGACTAGCCTCACTTCGGTGAGTGACTTGCCCTCCGATGTGACCAGCGTCGTTACGGTTGCGCTCTCAGCCACGGCGGCGAGCACGCTGCCGTCGGGGAATCGCACCCACTCGAGCGCCAGAGTTGGATTGTCACTGGCCTGCTTGTGATAGCGGAACGCCGCCTGGGGCGGGAAATGCGCCATCGACCGCAGGTAAGGATTCGCTTCTTTCACGTCCATGCGCTTCAGGCCGCCGCCCTCGGTTGCGGTGAGTTCCATGGTGCCCGTGCCTTCGACCAGCACTTCGCCGGTCTCGCGCTGCGCTCCTTTGAAGCTGAGGAATGGCGCGTCGGCCTTGGCCCCGCTGATCGAGCGCTCCATCGAGATCAGGAACTGGTGGCTACGCTGGCCGGGCGCATTAACTTTCAGGGTCAAAACTCCGTTATTGGTTTCCGTCGAATCGAGCGTCCGACCGGTCACGCCGGTGACTTCGTAACCCTCCGGCAGATCCACGTGGAATTGCGCCGGCTCACCCTGCACGACCGTGATGTCGGCGAGCACGGCGAGTCGCATCTCCGACTCGCTCACCGATACGAGGGTCTTTGCGTCGGCGAGAAATCGCACCTCCCGCGGGACTACTGGCGTAACCGCTTCGCGCGTAGTCCACCAGATATTCGCGGACTGTCCCGGAACCAGCGTGGCTTCAATCGCGGTGTGTCCGTTCTCCGACTTCCGGCTGGTGATGATGCCAGGGCTGATGTTGGCAAAGGTATGGTCGCCAGGAATCATGAGTTCGAGTTGCACGCTGCCGGCGGCTGGCGCGGGCAATGTGAAGGAGGCGCGGCCGGCTTCAATTCGCAGCGGCAGCCCGGTGTCGAGTGCGACCGAAAATTCTCCTGGCCCCGACAGCAGCGCCATGTGCGTGCCATTTTCCTGCAGCAAGGGAACGCCCTTGCCGTTCTGATGCGCGTCGAGCACCGTCATCCCGCTGGTGAGCGGAACCTTGCTCACGCCTTTGCGGAAAATTTCTCCCTGCAGTTGTACCGTGCCCAACACGCCGTCGTTTCCAACGTGCGGGCAGCGTGGATTTGTCCTCTGCGGCGCAGACAATCGCCGCACACAGACTGAGCAGTAGCACCATAAGGAATCTGTTTCTCATCGCACACCTCCCTTTGTTTTTTCGCGCTGAAAGCTGAATTCGGCTGCGGGAAACTGGTTCTCACTGGTCAGTTCGGATACCAGGAAGATCGACGGCCCGAATGCGGGGAATGAAACGTTGATCGGCAGAATGCCCGTTACTTTGCCGCCGAGCGATTTCGCCTTGAAGTTATCAAGGAGCGTTTGTGTTGAGTCCTTCTTTTCCTTGTCATCAACGCCTTGCAGTTTGGCGAACTGGTGCAACTGATCGAACTCCTTAACGGTCCCGGCTGGTGCTGCTGAAGAGAAGACATCTCCGATTCCGTTCTCGCTGCCCGGTTCCAGAACCGCCGAAATCGGATTCTCATACGCCTGCGCGCGAAACGTCCCAGGCTCGGCTGAAACCTTGAACAGCGGCGGATAGTACAGCAGCAGCCCGGTGCGGGAGACGGGGAGATCCAGC
>JBELAE010000486.1:0-4023 GCA_049509155.1 Candidatus Sulfotelmatobacter sp. | reverse complement strand
CCGTCAGGTTCGACGGCTCCGGCAGACCCCGCTGCCGCGAAAAGTGCGCCGGCGAACTGTCCTCCAACAAAAGTTATCGTCCGTCAGGGAGGAATCTCGGAACCTAGCCTTCAATTGGCTGGGGGGGCTGGCGGTAACAAGAACTCGCCTGAGCGCGACACGGCAAATCAAATGCTGGAGTCCACGAAAGCAAATCTAAAGAAAATCGCCGGACACCCTCTCAGCCCGAACCAGCAGGACATGGTCAATCAGACTCGCCAGTTCATGGAGCAATCGAAAACCGCAGCTGACGCCGGCGACCTCGAGCGCGCCCGCACCCTGGCCTGGAAAGCCCAACTACTCTCCGAAGAACTGGTCAAGCCAGAGAAATAAAACCTTAACCACAGAGGACACAGAGTTTCACAGAGTAATTCCTCTGTGGTCCTCAGTGCCCTCTGTGGTTAAGAATTTCTTACTGGATCAACAAGGCATGAATCAGCGAGCCCCTATTGCCCTTTGGCCCGCGCAGTGTTGACCTTGGTCAACAGATCCTGCGACATGGCCTGCAACGGACCGGGAATCTTCACCGCCTCGGTCAGCACTTCCCGGGAATCTTCACCGCCTCGGTCAGCACTTCCCGCGCTTCGGTCAGCTTGTTCAGCTTGCCATAAGCGAAGCCCAGCCCGTACAAGGCCCGCGCATACTGCTGATCATCCTGTCCCTTGAGAAGCACCGAGGCCGTTCGCAGTTCGCTAATTGCGGCCGTGGTTTTGTCCTGCTTCAGGTAGGTCCACCCAATCGTGCTGTGAGCCGCTCCCGCTGAAAGTTTCCTAGTTTTGTCGGCGTCCGGAGCATCCGCCTTCGCCACTTCGATGACCTTCTGACAGTAGACAATCGCTTTGGCAGCGCTTCCCGGCTTGGTATCTTCGCTGTAAGAGTTAGCCAGCAGCAGCAACGCCGGCAGCGAGTTGGGATTGACGGCCAGAATTTTTTCTCCGTAAGCCACCATGCGCGCGTTGTCTCGCAGTTGGCTCAGAGCATCGAGCGCTAAGTTCATCACCGTTTCCTGAAACTTGGAGGCGGGAAATGCGGCGTTGAACCGGTCGATGTCCGCCATGCGAGTGTTCGGATCGTTTTCGGCGGAGATTGCGTTCAAGCCCGAGGTCTCGAAGAAGTCGCAGTTGTTCTGCGCATCCGACTTCTCCTCATTCATCTTCTGGGCAAAATCCTGGTCGCTCATGCCCTCGGGTTTAGCCTGCTTGGCAATCGAGAGGCAAACCTCGCCGCCCTTGGCCGCGTAATCCATCAGCTTGGCGTCGTTCTTGGCCTGCAGCGCCAGGTTCGCCTGCGACACCAGGATGTCGAGGTTGTGCGGAGATCCGGCCAACGCCTTGTCGCCATAGTCCAGTGCCTTTTGCAAGTCGCCCGTAGCCTGATAGGTCTGCGAAATCTGCCAGTTCCCGTAAGCCACCGCCGCCGGATTCGCGGCAAATTTCTGCACGAACTCCTGATACATGACGAGCCTTTTTTGCGGGTCCTGCTCGTTGGTGATGGCTTGCAGCGCGTGATCCTCATCCGTGCCAGCTGCAATCACGATGCGATCGACCTGGGCACTCACGCGTGGAATAGAAACCGCAAAAGAGAGGAGAACAACAACCAGCAGAAGCCAACCGCTGCAGCGTTTCATAGCCCGCCTCCGGTGTACGCGAGAATGTACGCGAGAATGCACGCGAGATGCACGCAAGAACAGCAGGCGAATCCTAGCGCCGAACGCGGCCGGGCGCAAGAGGAGAGATCGAATGACGGGCAAGCAACGTTTCACCACGGAGGCACGGAGACACAGAGAAAATCAACCGCGACTTGAAATCGGATGGCGCTTTCGCGTCATTAGCTCAAGACTACAGACCGCTCGCGCTCTTTTCTCCGTGACTCCGTGCCTCCGTGGTGAAAATTGCCTTTGCTAAAGTAGAACCATGCGTGCCATCTTCGGACAGCGTCCGTTGCGTTTCGTCTTCGCCGCCAACTTGATTTCCATGTTGGGCAGCGGGATGAACTCGGCCGCCGTGGCCTGGTACATTCTGCAAGCCACGCACTCCGAACAGGCGCTGGGCACGCTGGTGGTTCTGCAAACCATCCCCGCCATGCTCATGCTGCCTTTCACTGGCGTCATTATCGACCGCGAAGACCGCCGGCGCCTGGTAATGTGGCTGGACGCCGTACGCGCCTTGATCATCGTGACGGTAGCCATCCTCGCCTTCCTGCACCGCGTGCAGATCTGGCAACTTTATCTGATGAACACGCTGGTCGCCGCCGGCTTCTGGATGTTCTGGCCCACCATCACAGCGCTCATTCAGGAGCTCACGCCCGAAGACCGGTTCGTGCATTCGAATACGTTCTTGATGGCCGGAGTACAGGGCGGATGGCTGCTCGCCGGCTCCGTTGTCGGATTCATGTACAACCACATCGGACTGGGTGGCGTGTTGCTGATCGATGTTTCGACCTATGTGGTGTCGTTTCTCTGCTACTTCGCCGTGCGCAAAGGGCGTCATGTCGTACTTCGCCCAGAGGAACTGCGGACCGACCTGCTGGCCGCGGAAAGCTCGTGGCAGCGCTACTGGCGCGACCTGCGCGAGGGCCTGCACTTTCTCCGCGATCATCGCGCGGCCGTGATGCTGGGCATCAGTTGGGCATTATTTCTCGGCGCCATGATGACCGGAGGCGTAGTCACGCCTTCGCTGAGCGAGCGCGTCTTCCATGCCGGCCCAGTCGGCTACGGCTGGCTCAGTGCCGGATGGGGCACCGGCGCGTTCCTCAGCGTGATCTACACGCCGCAGGCGATTGCCCGCCTCGGCGGCCGCCGGGCAGTAGCATTTTCAATGGCATTGCTTTCGGTCGGGATGATCTGCGCCCCGGTCTCGCGGTTTCTGTTTCTGGCCATGGCAGCCTATTTCGTCATGGGCTCGGCGCGCGGCGTAGGCGGCGTCGCCATGAACACCAGCCTCATGGAGATGGTCCCCAAACATCTGATGGGCCGCGTGCAGAATACGTACTATTTTGCCGGAACACTCCTGCAAATCATCCTCGCCCTCAGCGTAGGCGCCGTCGCACACAATTTCAGCCTGGTGGGAGGATTCGCGATCCTCGCCGTCGTCTACGGCCTGTCGTTCGTGGCCTCAAGCTGGCCGATAGCAACGGCTGCGGCAATCGAGGAAGCCAGCGTGATCAAGTGAAATCGATTCACCACAGAGACACAGAGGCACAGAGGCGCAGAGAGAAACGAATCAGAAGACTCAATCAACATTGGAATCGCCCTACCGCTCCGAAGGGGATGGTCGCCTGAAGAGAATATATCTTGATCCCGGTTTTCTCTGTGTCTCTGTGACTCTGTGGTAAATCGAAGCCTTCCGCTGTTATCCTTTCCCCTTCGCCACCAGCAACGCACAAGGAGCACTCATGTCCGCTGACCTGCAGGGCCGTACCGGCGTCGTCTTCGGAGTCGCCAACAAGCGCTCCATAGCGTGGTCTATTGCCCTGGGACTGCACGCCGCCGGCATGAAACTCGCCATCACCTATCAAAATGAACGCCTGGAGCAGGAAGCCAAGGATCTCATCCTCTCATTACCCGGCGCCGAGGCGTACATGTGCGACGTATCGAAAGACGACGACATCGCCCGCCTCTTCGCCACGCTCAAAGAGCGCCACGGCAAACTGCACACGCTGGTGCACTCGGTCGCCTACGCTCCGGCCGACGAACTGAAGGGCGACTTCATCGATACCTCTCGCGAAGGCTTCCGCGTTGCGCTGGATGTAAGCGTCTACTCGCTGGTCGCAGTCGCGCGCGCCGCCGCCCCGCTGATGGAAGACGGAGGCTCCATCCTGACCATGACCTACTACGCTTCCGAAAAAGTCGTGCCCCGTTACAACGTGATGGCCGTGGCCAAGGCCGGACTCGAATGCTCGGTGCGCTATCTCGCCTACGAGTTAGGCAAGAAAAGGATTCGCGTGAACGCCATTTCCGCCGGTCCCATCAAGACGCTGGCCGCC
>JBELAE010000485.1:0-3483 GCA_049509155.1 Candidatus Sulfotelmatobacter sp. | reverse complement strand
CGAGCCCGCAGCCGCCGCATTATTAAGTTTCAGGATTGGGTGCTCGAAACACTTAAGAATCGGGAGGCACGAACGATCCGCCGGAGCGGATGTAGCCGGCCTGACAATCCGGAGCTGGTCTTCACCTCTCCGGCTGGTCGCCCCATCTACTCGGACAAGTTGGCAGAAAGGTTCAAGGCAATTCTCGGCCAGAACGGATTGCCCATCATCCGACTTTACGACTTACGCCACACGGCCGCGACGCTTGCTCTATCTGCTGGCGTGCCGCCCAAGGTCGTTGCTGAGCAGCTCGGTCATGCCAGTGCTGCATTCACTCTGGATGTCTACTCGCACCTATTGCCGCACATGCAGGAGGAGGCCGCGATAAAAGTGGAACAGATTCTTGCAGGGCCGGGTCTGCTACCGCACCGGATGGCCGGCCAGAAGCGTTTCCCGAAAACAGATCCCAAGAAGCCTCCTAAGGCCGTCAATCCGGTGCGAGAAGGCAAGCGTACTCGTTTACGGGCGTAAATGTGTTTCGCTTTATATTCGCCATCGAGAGTATCATGAATTGTGCCGTTGTGCGCCGCGTCACTGAGTTGTTGGTGCGTAATCCGTAGATTCAGATCAATCGGGGAGGTCTTACATGCTGCTCGTCATTCTGGCCGTCGTTCAAATTGTTCTCTTAGCAATCTTCGTGATCCTCTTTCTGACGAAGGGGCGGGGTGACCTGCGGAGTTCCGTTCCAGAGTTACTGACCAGTCTGGCGAATCTGCACGCCTCCGCGGAACGATTTGAGGGCAAGATTTCTGGCGATATGCGCACTTTGCGGGAAGACAGCCTCAGCTATTCGAAACAGGCCCGGCAGGAAGCCGCGGCGGAGGCGCGATCGTTGCGTGAGGAGATGAGCACCCACCTGGGTCGGTTAGGCGGGCAACTGAATGACAACCTTTCCGAGTTTCGTCGCGACCAGGTGTCAGCGGCCAACCAGCTCCGAGATGGTGTGACGGCTCAGATCGATCGACTTGTAAACACCACAACCGAATCTGACCAGCAGCTGCGCGACGTCATGCAGGAAAAGTTCGCGGGCCTGCAACAGCAGGTGACTGGTCAGCTCACAGACTTCAGCGATCATCAGGTGCAAACAAGCGAGCAACTGAAGGATTCCATCCAGACCAACTTCAGCCGGCTGGGATCCGAACTCCGCGAGACGAACAAAGAGCTCAGCGGAAAAGTGCAGGGCAGCTTGGTCGATCTCACCGGGAGAATTCAGGGACTCTCCGCAACGAACGAGCAGAAGCAGGATGCACTGCGGCAAGTCGTTGAATTGCGGCTAGACAAGCTAACCGAGAGCAACAACGAGAAACTTGAGCAGATGCGGCAAACGGTCGATGAGAAGCTGCATACGACGCTCGAGAAGCGACTCACCGACAGCTTCGGACTTGTCACCGAGCAACTCGGCAGAGTCCAGCTGGGTCTCGGAGAAATGAAGGATCTGGCGAACGGGGTAGGGGACCTCAAACGAGTGCTGACCAATGTAAAGACGCGCGGAGGATTCGGAGAAGTACAGTTGGGTCTTTTATTGGATCAGATGCTCTCCCCAGAGCAATATATTACGAACGCCCGCATTCGCGAGGATTCACAAGAGTCTGTGGAGTACGCAATTCGAATGCCCGGTACACAGGATGGAGAGCCAGTGCTCCTTCCGGTCGACGCGAAGTTTCCGCGGGAGGCTTGGGAGCGGCTGGAAGATGCGCAGAGCCGCGGTGACCAGGCAGCAATGAAAGACGCGGGGAATAAGCTCGAGGGGGTGATTCGAGCGTCCGCCAAGACAATAAAAGAGAAGTACGTCGTGCCCCCAACAACCACGGGCTTCGCGGTGATGTTTCTGCCAACCGAGGGCCTGTTCGCCGAAGTGGTTCGCCGCCCGGGGCTAGTCGATGATCTGCAGTCGACTTTTCATGTATGTCTGGCCGGCCCAACTACGTTTGCAGCGTTGCTCACCAGTCTGCAGATGGGCTTCCGCACCCTCGCGATACAGAAAAAGGGCAGCGAAGTCTGGAAGCTGCTTGCTGCAACCAAGGTTGAATTTGAAAATTTCGGTGGCTTAATGGCTAAGGTCGAGAAGCAAGTCGGAACCGTCCAGACCACCTTGAAATTAGTAAATAGCAAAACGCGGACTATCAATCGCCGGCTCAGAGCAGTCGAAGTGCTGGACACGCAGGCCGCTCTAGTCACGGGCGCTGAACGGGAGCCTTCGGCAACAGATGCAGAGCCGGCTACGGTCCAAGCGGATACGTAACACTTTCGAGCCGTTTGACATTCAATGAGGTACTGATATCGTGTGACCGGAAAACGCGGGACCCAGGGATGGACGCTGGAAAAAGCACTCTAATAGTTCCGCGCGTGCGCCTACTCCCCACTGCAGTGCCATTCTGATCAAACGGAAAACTGCCCAACTTTGGTGGCAAAGTGGTGAAAGCCAAGCAGGACGCTCCACTGCGCAGACCTGGCACAACCTTATCCACATTTTGTGTTGAAAAGCGGGAACACCGCAGGAGGAATCTTTTCTCTTCCACCAAAGCGCTAGAACGATTAAATGATCTCAGCGCTGGAAAATAGAAAAGGCTGCGACATTGGTTATGCTCCAGCCATCTGCTACTGCGAGGAAGCTAACGTCTGTGGGAATGAGGCACGTGCGCGATTTGAGGGCGTCGCGAAATGCAGGCTGAGTGCGGGCCGTCTCCGAACGCGCGTTAATCAAATCGGGCCCGAGGAATCCTTCATCCAGGACGGAATGAGTCCCCAGCGCAATAGCGACAGATGCCGTACCGGTTCTTTCGGGTGCTGGCGAACGACAGGCATCTATCAGCTGGCCTACATCGCCACAATAGTAGCCGCTGATCTAACGGACTCACGAATCGACAAGATGCAGCATCCCCCCAAGGGATGCCTCTTCGATGAAACTGAGGGCGCGGATGAGTTCCGGGTAAGCTTAGTCGGTGCGCATTTGTGCGCCGCGTGCGAGGGTAAGCTTGCCGAGATGATGATACCGGCGGAGGCCCTTGAGGCCATCAATCAGGTGCTGGGCTATGTCCGTTCGGCCACGATTCGGAAGGTGAGGCCGCTGGCCACCAAGATTTTCATCGGGCATGGGCGTGCCAGTGACTGGAAGTCTCTTGCCACATTCTTGCATGAGGATCTCCGCTGTGACGTCGTCGAATTCAACAGTGATCCCACCGCGGGCCTCTTCACCGGCGAGCGGATACTTGAGATGTTGGAGCGCAGCCGCTTTGCGTTTCTTGTGATGACCGCAGAGGACGAACAGGCTAATGGCACGTTTCAGGCAAGGCAAAACGTCATTCATGAAGTCGGGTTATGTCAGGGCAGGCTTGGCTTTCATCGCGCCATAGCTGTCAAGGAAGACATGGCTTCAACTTTTTCCAATGTGGCTGGCCTCACCTATATCGAATTTCGCAGGGGTGCATTAAGCGAAGCGTTCCC
>JBELAE010000484.1:0-3483 GCA_049509155.1 Candidatus Sulfotelmatobacter sp. | reverse complement strand
GCCTTTACCGGTCCGAGGGTTGGATTGTAGTTCAGATTCGCGTTGCCGTTCAGTTGGTCCGCAATGGCATTCTTCACGGCAAAACCGGCTTCATAGGCGTAGGGCTCTGGGTCAATGGTCGCGACGCCATCCGAGTAGCCCGCGTAGATACGGCTGGAAAAATACACCAGCGTGAGGTTCGGGAAGAAGGTGTGCACGTTGTTCATCACGGTTTCGTAGGCCGCCTGCATTTGAGTCATGTCGCTGGGGAACGACCCTTTCGAAATGCCGTCAGTGTCTTCAATCCACACGGCAACGACCTGCTCTGCCGTCACGCCCTGGTCAGGCAGGTAATTATTCAGGATTGTGTTCCAGTAGGGTGAGGTGGTCGAGGACAGCAGGTTCGGAGTGGCGCCGCCCTGGGCTCCGGAGACCATTACCAGCGAGGAATTGACCGCCGGATCAGTCTGGGCCAGCGCCAGGAACTCGGTGAATTCATCGAGCGCGGTGGATTCTCCCAACCCCAGCATGACGTACTTCCCTGTCGGGCTGTAAACGCCATTTGAGTTGAGCGGTACGATGGCTTTGGCGAAGGTCACACCGTCGGCATCGTGGGAGGCTGGACGCACGTTGCTGCCGTCCGGATACAAGCCGCCCTCCTCACCCTGGTAGATTCCGGTAGCCAGATCGGTGAGCGGAGTCATGGGAGTGGTCGTGTCCGGAACATCCCACGAGATGTTGTTGCAGGCAGCTTTAGTGGTTTTGGAAACGGTCAGGTTGAACAGCTTGGTCGTGTTGAACTTGGCGGAGTCTTTCACTCCGGCCGTGAACGTGTAGTTTCCGGCAGTCACGGTCGAAGCGATAGTTCCACTGATCAAGCCGGCGCTGGAGAGCGTGAGGCCCGAGGGCATGGTGGATCCCGGCTTCAGGCTGAACGTATAGGGCGGCGTTCCCGAAGCCGCGATCAGTTGTGCTTCATAGGCGGAGCCCTGGGTCGCGGTGGGCAGCGTGGCGATATTGGTAAGCACGATGGAACTGGCAACGGTCCCATTGCCGCTTAGATCGACCACTTCGGCCGGGACCTGGTCGAAAGCGAACTCGACGACGCCGGTCTCTGACGTCACCAGCGCGGGACTATAGCTCACGCTGATCGTCGTACTGGACCTGGCGTTGATGGTGATAGGCAAGGTCACAGGAGTGATCGAGAACGTCGGCGGCGTGATCGTAATACCCGTCAAGATCACTGAGCCCGTACCGGTATTGGAAATCGTGACCAGCTGCGTTGCGCTCGGAGTTCCCTGAGCCTGGTTGGGGAAGCTCAACGACGTTGGACCAACTCCCACGACTGCCGCGGAAGCCAACCCGGTTCCACTCAGCGGAACCACAAGCGGACTGCCGCTTTCCTGGGTCAGCGTGTAATCGCAATCGAATGTCTTCGCCGCGTCCGGGGCAAACAACATCGAGTAGGCCGTGGTAGTTCCCGGGGCCAGCGTCGCCGGCGTCGTGCCAAACGCCAATTTATATTCCGGACACGAAGACGTGATGGCCGTAATCGTTGTGGAGCTCTTTCCCGCGTTTTTGACCGTAATCGTTTTGGTATGCGAGCTCAACCCGACGTAGGTGCTCGTAAACGTCAAAGAGCTCGGGCTCGAAGTGATCTGAGCCGAGGCGGCTACCAGCAGCACCGCGCTCACGAACAGGCAGTTAGCAGCTATGAAACGAAATTGGCGCGGGGTGGCGGGCATCGTTCTATCCTCCGAAGAGTTCGGTATAACCTCGGTCTGGCATTCGACCTGACTTGGCAAGAATACGGGGGAGAAACCGATCTGGCATTCTTAGCTGCTCGCCGTCGAGTGTCAAGAATGAAAGTTCTTGCATACCCAGAGGCGTTTCGGGTAGTGCTTAGCCATATTTCCGCTTATGGGTGCGCGGGCCTTATGAATCAGGCAACTTGGCTTTCGCTCTCAAGATTGACTGGCGGGGATGGTCTCGCCGCGACTTGGTCACGGGAACCTTCCAGTAATCCCTGCGGACAGATCAGGTTCAACACCGGCGTGGTCATGAAGGTTGTGACCAGCGCCATTACGATCATCATCGAAAACAGGGCCGGCGAGATCACACCAATATCGAGGCCGACGTCGAGAATCACCAACTCCATCAGGCCGCGCGCGTTCATCAGCGTGCCCAGCCCGGCCGCTTCGCGCAGAGGCATCCCGCTCAGCCGGGCGGCCAATGTAGAGCCTCCCAGCTTGCCGGCGGTTGCGACCAGAATGATGAGGCCGCAGTACATCCACATGGTCGGCCCTTTCACGAGCCCGATGTTGGTGCGAAGCCCTGTGAAAGCGAAGAACAGCGGCAGCAACAGCGTGACCGTGATGGTCTCAAAGCGGTCGAGCACGTAACGCACGAAAACCGGTTCCTTCGGCATGATGGCGCCCATCAGGAACGCGCCAAACAAAAGATGGATGCCCAGCCTCTCGGTGCACAGCGAGGATGCCAGCACCAGCAACATCATGAAGGCCATGCGGTTTTCGCTAAGGTGCCCCCATCGCTGATATGCCTTCAAGAAAACGCCTTGCATCAGGCGCTGTACGCCGTAAATCATGACTACGGCAAATACTACAATTCCACCCAGCGTCACCCAGATCGAGGTAGGTGAGTGCGCCGCGCGGATCAGCACCACGATGTAGGCGAGGATGATCCAGCCGGTAACATCATCAACCGCGGCGCAGGCAATGGCCACTGTTCCCAACCGGGTGTGCATCATCTTCCGTTCTTGCAGAATGCGCGCCAGCACCGGGAATGCGGTAATGCTCATGGCGGCTCCCATGAACAGCGCAAAGCTGCTAAAGGCGACGCTGTCATCGGAGAGCCGCGGATACAGGTAAAGCGCGAGGAACGCTGCCAATACAAACGGTGCCGTGATGCTGACGTGGCTGCTGAGAACCGCAGCGTGACCTTCTTTTTGCAGTTCCTTCGGGTTGATGTTCAGGCCCACGAGGAACATGAAAATAATCACGCCGATCTGGCTGAGCGCATTCAGAAATCCCAGACTGGACGCAGGAAACAGGTAAGCGGAAAAATGCGGCGCGATCCAACCCAGGAACGACGGCCCCAGCATAATACCGGCAAACATCTCGCCAACCACGCGCGGCTGGTTGAATTTTCGGAAGAGCGCACCGGTCAAACGGCACGCAGTCAGGACCACCGCAACCTGTAAGACGAGGATGAAAAGATTGGGCATCAGCGCGTGCCCCCGGCAGGCCGCGGCTGCCTTACGGCACGAAACTCCACGGGCGCGCACGCGGCGCAACCCTCGACGGAAAGCCTTCCGCTCAGAGTTCTCGGCTCGGCCTGAGGATCGAGCGTGGCGGTTAAGGTCAGACCATCGCCGCACTGCGCCGCTTCAGATTTATCTTTATCAGCACCCAGGCCGCTGAATTGTGCCTTGATCGCAGTGCCGTCGAGCGTGCCGGTGGCGGTTTTGGCACCGCTGAGGATAAC
>JBELAE010000483.1:0-3486 GCA_049509155.1 Candidatus Sulfotelmatobacter sp. | reverse complement strand
CCGCATGCTATAGTGCGACTTCGGCATGGGATCGTTTCTTTTCTTCGCGTTTTCGTGGTGGTCGATCGCGCTGCGGATTGTGGCGATTGTGCACTTCATCCGGCGGCGGCCGAACTTCTTTTGGTTGTGGGTGATCCTGTTTTCGTGGGTGGGCGCGCTCGTCTATATCGTGGTGGAAGTCATTCCCGACGCGGGGTTGCTGCGGAGCTCGTTTCAGGTTTTTCCGCGGCGGCGGCGGATTCAGGAACTGCAGCGCATCGTCCTCGACAATCCTGCGGCGGGAAATTACGAAGAGCTGGGGCTGTTGTACCTCGACGACGGGAACTTCGCGCAGGCCAAGGCCGCATATGACAGGGCCATAGCCGCGCGAGCGGATTCGGTGGATGCGTTCTATCGCCGGGGCGTGGCGGAGGTCGAGCTCGGGGACTTCGCTGCCGCGGTGCCTGACCTGGAGCGCGCCGTCAGTTCTGATCCTGATTATGATTTCCATCGCGGCAAGGGATTGCTGGGTTGGGCCTACGCGCAGACCGGGCAGAACGAGAAGGCGGACGCGATGTTTCGCGAGGCGACGCGCATTTCGACCATCTCTGAGACGTATTACCACTACGCGCTGTTTTTGCAGTCGCAGGGACGGGCGGTCGAGGCGCGGGAGTGGGCGCGGAAGATTCTCGACAAGCGGCCGACCATGCCGGGATATCTGCGGAGGAGGGAGCGGCCGTGGTTTCGTAAGGCGGATGCCCTGCTGGCGCGGTTGCGGGCGGCTTGAGTGGCGGGCTTGGTTGGCGGGAATCCCCACTTCTCGCGCAGAACGCGCGAGAAATGGGGCACCCTCGCTTGCGGTGTTAAAATAAGTAGTGACGAATTCTTCATCTTCCATCCGGCTGCTGGCGACCGATATTGACGGCACGCTGCTCAATCCACAATTTAAGGTTTCTGAGGGCGACCTGATGGCGCTGCGGCGGGCGCACGCGGCGGGGATCGAGATTGTGCTGGTGACGGGGCGGCGGCACCGGTTCGCACTACCCATCGCTCAGCAGCTGGGGTTCGATTTGTGGCTCATCAGCTCGAATGGAGCAGTGACGCGATCGCTGGCCGGGGAAACGTTTCATCGCGACATGATGCCGGCGGCGACGTGCCGGCGGCTGGTGGGGGCGATGCAAGAATTCCGCGGCAACACCGTTCTTACTTTTGACACCGAAGTGAAGGGCGCGATTGTGCTGGAGCGGGTGGACGAGTTGGGGGAAAGCATCCGGCGCTGGCTCGAAAAGAATATGGAGTACATCGAGTTTGTGGTGCCGATTGAAAATGCGCTGGTGAGCGATCCGGTGCAGGCAATGTTTTGCGGGACCATGGCGCGGATGAGCCAGGCGCTGCAAGCGCTTAACGGGGCGGGGATGGACGGCAGCGTGACGGTGTTGCGGACTGAGTATCCGGAGCGCGATTTGTCGATGATCGACGTGCTGAACGCGGGGTGTTCGAAGGGGCATGCGCTGGAGCGGTGGGCCAGGCATCGCGGCTACCGGCGCGAGGAGGTCATGGCCATCGGTGACAACCATAATGACGTGGAGATGCTTGAGTTTGCAGGGCATCCGGTTATCATGGGGAATGCCTGCGAAGAGCTGCGCGGGCGCGGCTGGACGGTGACTCGCGGGAATGATGAGTGCGGGATTGCGGCGGCGCTGGAAGCGGTGCTCGGTTCGGCGGGGATCGTCGTTGGCAGTTAGTCGTTGGTCGTTGGTCGTTCGTCGTTGGCCGTTGGCGAATACGGATGCGAATTCTGAGTTCATTTCGAATCTCTCTTGGCGCTCTCTTGATGTTCGCGCTCGGGGCGCTTCCCTGCTTTGCGGGCGAGGTTGCGGTGCTGCGGAATGGATTTTCGATTCGGCATGAGCGGCGCGAAGTGATCGGGGACACAACGCGGCTGTATGTGACTGCGGATGGCTCGAGTTTTGTGGATGTTCCTACGGCGGAGATTGAACATTTTGAGGCTGCGCCGGACGTTCCGGCTTCCGGCTCTGGGCTTCCGGCTTCCGAACCGCAAACAAAACCCCCACTTCTCAGACTACGCGAGAAATGGGGCACCCGCTGCATCGGTTTTCGACAGATCGGTTTTCCCTGGAACTACCTCGGTGGATTTGAATGATGTGGTCAACTCGGCTAGCGGGCGGTATCGGCTGGATCCTGACCTGGTGAACAGCGTGATCAAGGCGGAGAGCGGATTCAATGTGCGGGCGGTGTCGCCGAAAGGCGCGCAGGGGCTGATGCAGTTGATGCCGGGCACGGCGGCGCAGCTGGGCGTACCGAATGCGTTCGACGCCGAGGCGAACGTGGAGGGCGGCACGAAATATTTGCGGGAATTGCTGGAGCGTTATGACTTCGATCTGGTCAAGGCGCTGGCGGCGTATAACGCGGGACCGCAGCGGGTGGAGCAGTTTGGTGGCGTGCCTCCGTATTACGAAACGCGGGTGTATGTGGCTCGCGTGGTGAGGGATTTCAATAAGAAGAAGGCGGCGCAGGCGAAAGCGGCGCAGCCAAGCGCTGCTTCCAGGAAAAACTCGGGGAAGACAAGTGCACCCGTCGCGGCGTCCAAGTCGCATGCGTCGGACCAGGTGACGCAGGCGAAGGCGAGACCGGTCCCAGCTCCCTAGCAGGCTGCAGGAAAGAAGGCGTTGGGGGCACGGAATGCGACCAACCGGGGCTGAAGCCCGCGCTGATGCGAACGCTTTACGCGGCGCTGAAGCGCCGCTCTTCCACGAAGAGTCGAGCTGCGCTCGGACGGACAGCCGGGGGCGGCTGTCCCTACACACACATTCCTACAGAGGCATTCGCGGTTTGACCGCTGTTGGCTGGTCGTTTACCTTGAGTAGTGCCGTCTTCCGCTGCGCGTTGCGAGGGCTGCGGCGCGGAGTCTTCCCTTTTCATGGATAAAAAGCGCATTCTGGCCAGCGTCGTCGTGTTCCTCATTCTGGCCGTTCTGGTTTACCTGCAATACCGGCACTGGCGGACGTTTGATTGGGGAACGTTCTGGAGCCAGACGCACCGCATCAAGAAGATTCATGTGCTGCATGGCATCGCGCTGATTTACCTCGCCTATGGGATGCGGGCCCTGCGGTGGAAGATTTTTCTGAAGCCGGTGCGGCCCAAGACGAGCGTGGTGGAGTTGCTATCGCCGACGCTGGTTGGGTTTGCGGGGCTGGCGTTGCTGGGGCGGGCGGGGGAATTTATTCGTCCGTATTTGATCGCGCGGCGGACGGGGCTTCCCTTTTCATCGCAACTGGCAGTGTGGGCCGTGGAACGGATTTTTGACGCGGGCGCGTTTGCGGTGCTGATGTCGCTCGCGATTTTTCTGCCGAGCGCGCTGCCTTCGATTCCGCATCCCGAGTATTACTCGAAGTTTCGCGAAGCTGGCTTTGTTCTTATTGCCGGCGTAGTAGCAACCACCGTGGCGGCGGTGCTGATCGGCCGCAACGGCGAGGCTGCGGCGCG
>JBELAE010000482.1:0-3502 GCA_049509155.1 Candidatus Sulfotelmatobacter sp. | reverse complement strand
AGAGACACAGTAATGGCGACGAATGCCTTCGTCTGGATCGATAATCCGTCCGTCTCGGTTTTCATTTACACTCTGACTGCTGCGGCCAACCGGCCTCGAAGCGCGTTGTCCCCGATGACGCCCTCGCGATCCTCCTCGCGATCCCCCTCGCGATCCCCCCGCGAACACACAAAGATTCATTGCGCGGGCATTTTCAGCCCGCGCGGAGCCCTCGTGGAGGACATCTCCTCCGGTTCGAGCCTGCCCGCATCGTATGGCAAGGATTAGTTCTTCTAAAGCTTACTTAGGTAACCTGCGCGAGGGCGTTGGCGATTACGCTTGGGGAAGCAGGATTCGTTGGCAGGCCTTGACTTGCTGAAAAACTCGCGCTTGAGACCTCAGGGCTAAAGCCCCCAAGAGGGGGGAGCTTTTTTCGCAGCGCTGAAAGCGCTGCGCCACCCAAAAGCCAGAGGAAACGCTCTCGCTTCGCAAAGAACTTGCGCGGTATCACATTACCTTCGTTACGCCTTCGGTAACACGGTTCTCGGTCGAACCGCCCAGCCTGTGTCACCATTTGCCAAACGTCTCTATGCCGACTCCGCGCCGCAGTTCGGACAATCGTTCGGACAATCGAGATCTGCTGACCAGCTCGCCGACCGGCGGCGGTCACGGCACGGAGTCTGCTTCGCCCCAGATGGCGGTTTTCTCGGCCGATCTGCGGGGGGAGTTCATCGCCTGTAATTCGGGGTTTAACGAGTTGATGGGCTACTCGCTGCTGGAAGTGCTGGGGAGGGACTTCCTGGCGCTGTTCACGCAGACAGAAAAAACTGACGCCGCGAACCACGATGTTTTGCGCCGGACGATTCTTGCGGCGACTTCCGGGGAAGGGGACTATCGCGGCAATCTGTTTGCTCGACCGAAGAGCGGCGACAGCTTTCCGGTGCAATTTTCTGCCACTGTGCTGCGGGAGTCTTCGGGGAAACCGGTGGCGTTAATCGCAGTCATCGTGCCGGTTAGCGAAACCAGTCGCGAAGTAAACGGTGAGACCGGCAAGATCGCAGCCTCGGTTCCAACGGCTGCTGCCGCGCCGCCTGCACCCACGCCGGGAGTAATTTCGCGCAAGATCGATGACACGCAGTTCATCCTCGCCAGCCCGGTGATGCACAAGTTCATGACGCTGGTGGACCGGGTTGCGGGACACACAGAAACGGTTCTGATCACGGGCGAGACGGGCACTGGCAAGGAACTCATTGCGCGCACGATTCATGAATCTTCCGATCGCCGCAGCCGTCCTTGGGTCGACATTAACTGCGCGGCGCTGCCGGAGAACCTGGTGGAAAGCGAATTATTTGGATACGAAAAAGGCGCGTTCAGCGGCGCCGACGCGTCCAAGCCGGGTCTGTTCGAAATGGCCGACAAGGGCACTCTGTTTCTGGACGAAATCGGCGAACTGCAATTGCAGACGCAGGTAAAACTTCTGCGCGTGTTGGATGGCCAGCCTTTCTACCGCTTGGGCGGGCACCGCAAGATCAAAGTCGAGGTGCGAATTGTTGCCGCGACGAATCAGGATCTGGAGGCGGCGGTCAACGCGGGGCGCTTCCGGCAGGATCTGTTTCACCGGTTGGGACAATTCCATTTGCGGGTGCCGGCGCTGCGGGAGCGTCCGGAAGACATCGTAGCGCTGGCGGAACATTTTCTGCGGCTGAAGGCTCCCAGCAAGAATTTTTCCACGCAGGCGATTTCGGCGCTGCTCTCGCATCCCTGGCCCGGCAACATTCGCGAATTGCGAAATCTGGTGGCCAAGATGGCGATGGAATCTTCCGGCGCGGAAATCGATTTCTCCCGGCTCAACGCGGCGCTGACCGGAGAACCGGCGGCCCTGCGCCAGACCGCTTCCATGCCAGTGGGCAATCTGGACAGCATGGAAGAGCAGATGATTATCAAGGCGCTGGAGCGCACCGGCGGCCAGAGAACGCTGGCGGCAGAGCAATTGGGCATCTCGCGCCGCACGCTCAGCCGCAAGCTCAAGGAATACAACATCAGTTTCGCTCCGGGAGAAACCACGGCGTCGTTGGGCTTCATCAGCAACGAGCAGCAGAAATTCTTCCGCACCCGAGTCGAGATTCCGGTCACCGTCAAGAATTCGCAAGGCGAAGAAATTCAGGTGCAGGGCGTAAACCTGAGCACGGGCGGCATGGGACTGGACGGGCTCAAAGAACCATTGCGATTCGCGGGATTGCTCGATGTGAGCTTTGTTCTGCCGGACAGCGAAATCCTGTTCCAGGCCAAGGCCCGGCTGATGTGGGTGGGCGACGAAGGCCGGGTCGGCATCCGCTTCGCTGTCATCGAACCTGCCTTGTTCGAACAGCTGCAGCATTGGACGAACCGCAAAATGAAAGAAGAAGGATGGGAGTTCCCCGGCTAGAGCTGGGGAGAACTCATTCTGGATTGCCGGCGGCTAATGCCACGGTTGATTCTCGGGCCGAACTCACGACTCGCCTGGAATCCGCGCCCTTTCAAAGCTCCCACTCTCCTCGCAGGTCTTCTTTTCGTCTTTAGCCATCCTGTAGTGTGCAAGAACTTTCATCCTTGACGGCGGGACCCGTCGAACCCAGAATGGGTACAACTCCCCTTCGTCACCCTGTTTCCCGGCGATGTCTGTGAAACACGGGGAACGATTCCCAAGCCGTAGAAGCACACACCCAAGGTTTCCCCATCTCGAGAGGATTATGAAAAAACAGACACGCCAGCTCCTGACTCTAATTGTCGTTTGCATTCTGTTGAGTCTGTTCGCGGCCATTTCCGCGGCTGCACAGGACCTCTCGGCCTCGCCGACTTCGCTGGACTTCGGAAACCAATACCTTGGCATTCAGTCAGGAGCGAAGGTGTTCACCGTTACTAACATCTCGGGCGGCGGCATCACGATTGTGAGTATGGGTTTTAGCTGCCCCGGTTTTGGGATTTCCTCTGGAATAGCTCCATTTTCGTTCGGCAACACCCAAAGTATGACGCATTATTCGATCTACTTTGAGCCCACCGTTGCGCAAGCCTATAGCTGCAACTTCGAACTGAATATGAGTGACGGCACCCAGGTGGACTTGCCGATCTCGGGCACGGGAATTGTGAGCACCGCCCTGTCCAGTTTGAACGAGACGACGTTCAGCTATCCGAACCAGAAGCTGGGGAGCACGAGCGCCGGACAAACCGTCACGATTACCAATACCGGCACCAGCGTACTCAGCCTGACTGCCATAACGCTCTCGCCGCCGGATTTCACGACCAACACGGTAATCCTGCCGTATGCCATTCCGGTCGGCGGCACGCTGCCGATTACGGTTTACTACACGCCGAGTGAAATCACGTCAGAGACCGGGGCCTTGGATCTTACCTACGCCAGCGTACCGGATAACGGAGTCAGCCTCAGTGGCAACGGAATCGCGCCGACTGCGCTGACTGTAACTACGTTTGCAACCCTGCCGCAGGCTACACAGACGGCCGCGTACCAGGCCACCCTGGCAGCCTC
>JBELAE010000481.1:0-3507 GCA_049509155.1 Candidatus Sulfotelmatobacter sp. | reverse complement strand
ATGCACGCCGTCGCCAGCCCATACTTTTTCTTCCGCCGACGCAACTCATACAGCAGCGTAATCACCAACCGCGTCCCGGTCGCGCCCAGCGGATGCCCCAGCGCAATCGCCCCGCCATTCACGTTCACCTTCTCGCGATCCAATCCCAACTCTCTCTCAACTGCCAGATACTGCGCCGCGAACGCCTCATTCACTTCAATCAAATCGATGTAGTCCAAATTCAGCCCAGCTTTCTGCAGCGCAATCTTCGTCGCCGGCACCGGACCGCGCCCCATCAGCTTCGGCTCCACGCCAGCAATGCCCCACCCGCAAATCCGTCCCAGCGCTTTCAGGCCGCGCTTCAGCGCCTGCTCCAGCGACATCACCACCACGGCCGCGCCGCCATCGACAATCCCACTGGCATTTCCCGCCGTGACTGTCCCCGCCTTGCCAAACGCCGGCTTCAACTTCGCCAGCCCCTCCATCGTAGTCTGCGGACGCCGATGATCGTCTTCGGTCAACATCTCTCCGCTGGCCTCGCCCTTAGAATTCCGCAGCGCCACCGGCACCAACTCTTCCTGAATCCGTCCTTCTTTATAAGCCGCATCGGCCCGCTGCTGCGACCGCAAGGCAAACTCATCCTGCATCTCGCGCGTAATCCCCTGCTGCGAACCGTAAAGTTCAGCCGTGTTCGCCATATAAGACCCGCAATACGTGTCGAGCAGCGCGACCATCAGCGAATCTTCCAGTTTCCCGCCCGGCGCCAAAGTAAATCCATCGCGCCCGCGAATCACAAACGGAGCCTGCGACATGGCCTCCATCCCGCCCGCCAAAACAATCTTGGCCTCATCGGTTTGAATCATCTGCGCAGCCGACACAATCGCCTGCATCCCCGACCCACACAGCCGATTCACCGTCAGCGCCGGAGTCTCAATCGGCAGCCCCGCCCGCAATCCCACGTGCCGCGCCCCATACAGCGCGTCGCCCGAAGTCTGCTGGGCATTTCCAAAAACGACGTGATCGAATTCCTTCGGGTCGATCCCCGCGCGTTCAATCGCCCCCTTGGCCGCAACCGCCGCCAGTTCCTGAGCAGTAAAATCCTTCAACTTGCCGCAATAGCGGCCAAAGGGCGTCCTCGCCCCACTCACAATCGCAATATCTCCCGGCTTCAACATAGTTTTTCCTGACGGATCGCCTGACCAGAATCGATCAGAGTCGCTGCGCCAAACTTGTCAGTTTAGCAGTGATAAAAGAGATTTGACCACCCACCTTGATGAGGGTTTGCGGATTAGAATGCTGTGCTATGCGCGCCTTCGAAATCTCTTTAAACGACCAGAAGCTCTGCGTCGCCGGTATCGGAGAAGAAGGAGTTCTCACATCCATCGTGACTTCGGTGGCCCGGAAGAATGCCGGAGACTTGTTTCTGCAGGTGGGAGGATTGATCAACCCAACCAGACAACATGTGGACTGGGTAAGCCAGAAGCCTTTGAAAGTCGGAGATAAGGTTCAGATCAGAGTTGTGGAAGCGGACGCGGTGGACGAGCCAGCGACGAGGAACTCGGATAATCGAGAAACAGACTTGGAAGCCAGAAAGTCGCACGTGCGCAACTTGGCAAGCCAGCTTGGGTGGAAGATTCAGGAAAATTCGTAGCAGCGCAGCAGGAAAAAGAGTCGAGGATATGAAAGTCCGCGCGGACACTGCTGTCGGTATCCACTCCCCGACCCGCCGCCGACAAGGGGAAGTCAGGGGGGACTGAAATGGAGCAGCGCATCAGCATTATTACGCTGGGAGTGGCCGACCTTACCCGCAGCCGCGAATTCTACGAGCGCCTGGGATGGCGGCGGACTTTTGCCAAAGCCGAGGGCATCGTATTCTTCCAGGCGGGAGGCATGGCCCTGGCTCTCTATCCGCGAAATGATCTCGCCAAAGATGCAAACGTTGCTCCCGAAGGCCGCGGCTTCAATGGAATCTCGCTGGCCTACAACGGGCGCACTCGCGCGGAAGTTGACTCCGTGCTCAAAGACGCAGTCACCGCGGGAGGGAAAATTCTCAAGCCCGCCGAGGAGGCTTTCTGGGGTGGTTATTCAGGATACTTCGCTGATCCGGACGGATTTTTGTGGGAGGTTGCCTGGAACCCGGGGTTTCCGATCGTTGAGGATGGAAGTATTAGAATTCCGGATTAGCTTCGAATCATTCGTAGCTAGCGCTTAGGTCTCCTACGCCACCGCGCCCGAAGCCAGCGCCTGCCCCAGCGCGACAATCTTCCCCGGTCCCTGCGACATCGCCTGCGACAGCGCATGCTCGGCACGGTTGATCACCTCGGTGACCACATCGACAGGATCATATTCCGTGCGGATCACGGCCTCGGCCAACCCCGCGGAAAACTGCGCGGTCGGCCCCTGGCTGCCATCATCTTTGGCCGGCAGGCGGACTTCGGAAACAATCTTGCGCAGCTTTTCGACCGCCTGCATGGCTTCTTTTTCGGCTGTTTCGCCCAGCAGAATGGCAATCGTCGTCGTGTCGTAGCGAAACGCCAGATCGTTGGAGCGGATGTTAGCGGCGAACAACTGCCCCGCTTTCTCCATCACCGCCTGCACTTCCGCCTCGCCATACTCCTTGATCATGGACGTGCTTCTGCCAAACTGTAGCAGCAACACCGAAAGTGCCGACGCATTCTGAATCGCCCGTTTACTTTCCGCCAGCAGCAAATCAATATAGGATGCCCGTTTCAACAACCCGGATTTTTCGTCCGTCACCGAAAGATTCTTGACCAGGCGGCGCAACCCGGCGTTATTCAGAGCAATCACCATCTGCTCCGACAGCGTCTTCAGCACCACCATATCCGACTGCTGCCAAGCCCGCGGCCGGTTGTGAATCAGCACCAGCATGCCGACAATCTCTTCCCCGTCGCTCAGCGGGATGGCTAACACCGACGTTGCTCCCATCTCCGTCACCGCCTTGCGCGCAGCCTGCAGTGACACGGCTTTCTGCGCGTCGTCAATCGCCAGCGGTTCCTGCCCATTCACCGCCTTCTGCAGGCAGGCAATTAATTCGGCGATGGCAGCGCCACCGGCTTTCTTCAATCCCTCGGCATAAAATTCTTCGAGAGCGGTCGGCGACAACCCTGCCTTGCCCATCGCCGCGATGCAGCGCGACGCTTCCCAATGCGTTCCAATCTCCCGCACCGCTGTGCTCAGAACAGCCGGCGCAGTGCCCTGGTGATACAACTTGCGCGAGATCTCTGCCACGCGTGTGAATGCACGAACATCGGTCGCCGGATCAGGCACGGCTGCGGGCACCGGCGCCACGGCCGGAGCGGGCGCGGGAGCCGCCGCAGCAGCAACCGGCGCCGGAGGTAACGGCGCGGACCCGGCGTAGCGCGGCGTAACCCCCGCCGACATATACAGCCGCTGCAAATCTTCGTTGCGTTCTTCCTCGCGCGGAAACAGTTCCTGAATTCTCTGCAGCCGTTCGACTGCCTTGTTGCGCATCCCGTACTGCACCAGGATCTCCGCCTGCAGCATCAG
>JBELAE010000480.1:0-3528 GCA_049509155.1 Candidatus Sulfotelmatobacter sp. | reverse complement strand
GAACTAACCACGCGCAGCGCGATCGATAATGCCGTGCGATTGATCGCCGAGAATGAGCGTTCGGTGCGGTCTTCCTCGGTACGGTCGCCCGAGCAAGAGGACGTGGAAGAGGTGGCGCGATGAAGCATGAGACTCGCAAAGCGTCGCTCCAGGTCAACCAGAACGAGGGTTTGATTTTCGAGAAGTCGTCGGCAGGGAAGGCGGCATGGAAACTGCCTCCGCTCGACGTGCCGGAAGTCGATTCCGCCGCGCTGCTTGGTGCGTCCGAGAGAAAAGACCTCGGCAACATGCCGGAGGTGAGCGAGATCGAAATCATCCGCCACTTTACGCGGATGTCGACGTGGAATTACGCCATCGACCTCGGGATGTATCCGCTGGGTTCGTGCACCATGAAGTACAACCCGCGGGTGAACGAGGCGGTGGCGCGGGTTGAGGGAATCGCGAATGGACATCCGTACCAGCCCGAGAAGATTTCCCAGGGCGCGCTGCATATTATCAAGACGCTGAGCGAGCAGCTGATCGAAATCACTGGCATGGACGCGATTACGCTGCAACCCGCGGCCGGCGCGCATGGCGAGATGACCGGCCTGCTGATGGTTCGGGCGTACCACCAGTCGAAGGGCAATGCGCGCAAGAAAATCCTGATTCCCGACTCTGCGCATGGAACGAATCCCGCGACGGCGGCGATGGTGAACTATGCGGTCGAGAATCTGAAATCGGACTCGCGTGGCATGGTCGACATCGCGGCGCTGGCGGCGCAGATGAACGAAGATGTCGCCGCGCTCATGCTGACGAATCCCAACACACTGGGCGTGTTCGAGCAGGACATTCACAAGATTGCCGACATTCTGCACGCCAAAGGCGGATTGCTTTACATGGACGGCGCCAACATGAACGCGCTAGTCGGCAAGGTGCGTCCCGGCGACTTCGGAGTCGACGTGATGCACCTGAATCTGCACAAGACTTTTTCGACTCCGCACGGAGGAGGCGGGCCGGGGTCCGGCCCGGTGGCGATCAAGAAAGCTCTCGAACCCTTTTTGCCTGCGCCCGTGGTTACCACGAAGTCGGACGGCACGCTGGCGTTCGACTACGACCGTCCGCAGTCGGTGGGTCGGGTGCGCGCTTTTTACGGCAACTTCGGAATGTTTGTGCGCGCGCTGGCTTACATTCAGGCCAATGGCCCCGACGGGCTGCGACAAACCACAGAAGACGCGGTGCTCAATGCCAACTACATTCGCAAGGGCCTCGAAGGCACATACGACTTGCCCTATTCCACGCCGACCATGCACGAGGTTGTGTTCAGCGACAAGCTGCAGTTGAAAAAAGGCGTGCGCACTATGGACATTGCCAAGCGTCTGATCGATTACGGGTTTCATCCGTACACGACGGCGTTTCCGCTGATTGTGCCGGGCGCGCTCATGATCGAGCCCACCGAGAGCGAATCGGTCGAAGAAATGGATTTGTTCATCGAGGCCATGAAGTCGATCGCGGAGGAAGTTGAAGAAGATCCACAGACCGTGCTCGATGCGCCGCATTCGACGCGAGTTTCGCGGTTGGATGAGACTGCGGCGGCGCGGAAGCCGGTGCTGCGTTGGAAGCCGGCGAGCTAGTAAAATAGCTAATTGTTGATTGCTGATTGTTGATTGCTGATTGTTGATTGAAACCCCAGGGAGGCTGCGCCCAGCCAAGGTCTTCAATCAGCAAGCAACAATCAGCAATTGCTACGACCCGTGCCTTCCGTGTTTCCTCCCCTGTGTTCCTCCGTGCCCTCTGTGGTTAAATCCTGATATTGCCTCCCGCAAAGAAAACTCCGCCCGTGAAGGAATCGCTGGGCATGTTCGCGTCTCCCGAGAAGCGCAATCCCATGGTGTGCCTGCTGCTCGCGGTGATCACGCTCGCGCTCTACAACCCGGTCAATCGTCATCCATTTGTTAACTATGACGACGACAGATACGTCGTCAATAATCCGCATGTCCGGCAGGGGTTAACCGCGGAAACGGTCGGCTGGGCGCTAACCTCGACGGAGCAGGCCAACTGGCATCCGCTTACCTGGATGTCGCATGCCATCGATTGCTCGCTGTATGGATTGAATCCTGTCGGACACCATTTCACCAGTGTTCTGCTGCACGGGATGAATGTGATCCTGCTGTTTCTGTTGTTGAAGTGGGCTACGGGGCGCTTGGGTCCAAGCCTTTTTGTGGCAGCACTGTTCGCGCTTCACCCTATGAACGTCGAGTCGGTAGCGTGGGTCGCGGAACGAAAGAATGTCCTGTGTACGATGTTCTTTTTTCTCGCGCTCTGGGCCTACGGCTGGTACTCGCGTAAGCCGGGCTGGCAGCGGTATTTGGCGGTGGCCGCGTTGTTCGCCGCCGGGCTTGCATCCAAGCCGATGGTGATCACGTTCCCGTTCGTCTTGTTGCTGCTCGACTACTGGCCGCTGGCGCGAGTGCGGGGGGCTGGCATCGAAGCGGGCGTCCAATCGAAAGTCGAAGCGGACAAGACTCGGCCCACGTTTTCCTGGTCGCAACTCGCGATCGAGAAGCTGCCGTTGCTGACTATGTCTGCCGCGAGCGCGGTCATCACCATGCGAGCGCAGCAGGCTGGTGGAGCGGTGCGCACCACCGCCGAAGTTTCTTTCGGAGCGCGCATCGCAACTGCAATCTACGCGTACGCGATGTACTTGTGGAAGATGGTCTGGCCTGCGCGGCTTGCTCCTTTGTATCCGCATCCTGGAGATTCGCTGGCGGCGTGGCAGGTGCTGGTTGCGGCCCTGGTTCTGCTGGCCATCACCGCTTTCGCGTGGCGGTTTCGCGCGCGTCGTTACTTGCTCGTCGGCTGGTTGTGGTTTCTGGGAACGCTGGTGCCGGTGATCGGACTGGTGCAGGTGGGCGAAGCCGCCATGGCCGACCGCTACGCTTACATTCCGCTGATCGGAATATTCGTGATGATCGCTTTCGGAGTCGCCGACTGGGCGGAAGAAAAACGGCTCGGTCTTTGGCCGGCGTTTGCGGCTGCAGTTGTCCTGGTTGCGCTTGCGTTCGTCACGCATCGCCAGATCGGATACTGGCAGAGCAACTACGAGTTGTGGTCGCACACGCTCGCGGTTACGGAGAATAATTTTGTGGCCGAAAATAATCTCGGTGGCGCCCTCATTCTGGAGGGTCGAGAAGAAGACGCGCATCCGCACTTCGAAGCTGCGGCGCGCATCAATCCGCGCGATCCTATGAGCCGCAGCAATCTCGGAATCTATCTTCAGAACCACCACCAGATGCGCGAGGCGGTGGCCGAGTATGAGGCTGCGGTTGAGTTAACTTCCGATCCCGGCCTGTTAGCGCAGACCTACGCCAACTTGGGCGCGGCCCAACGAGCTCTTGGGGAAGATGAGGCGGCGCGCCTGAGTTTCGAGCAATCGTTGCGCTTGAATCCCAACCAGCCCAATGCGTGGCTCGGACTCGGCCTGCTGGCGCAGAAGCAAGGCAAGCTCGACGAAGCGATCAGCGATCTCTCGCGCTCGGTGGAATTGCAGCC
>JBELAE010000048.1:0-19129 GCA_049509155.1 Candidatus Sulfotelmatobacter sp. | reverse complement strand
CTCGTTGCACACTGTGAACGTGGTCAAACTCGGCGGCCATCTCGCCCAGCTTCTCGGAATGTACAACCTTAAAGATCTCCTCCCACTGGGCACGCAGCCGTCCTTTCTCGGCACCCTCGGCCTCCGCTATCGCCTGAGTCAAGTCCTGAAGACGAGCGTCTTTACGAGCGCGGGCTTCGACTTCGCTGGCGAAAACCACCGCTGCCGCAGGTGCACCACCGATGACGGAAGCGTATGTGCCTTCCAGCGCAGCCACTTCAATACTCTTGTTCAGTGCCCGCGAGAAAACTACATACGCGCCACCGTGATAGCGAGAGACCACGCAAAATACGATGGGGCCCTTAAAGTTCACCACCGCCCGCCCAATCTCGGCGCCATACTCGAGTTGCAATCTGCGCATTGACTCCGGGGAGCCGTCGAAGCCCGACAGGTTGGCCAGGAGCACGACGGGCCGGTTGTTGCTGGCCGCGTTAATCGCGCGCGCCACTTTCTTGGACGACTGCGGGAACAGAGTCCCGGACGTCCACTGATCGGGACCGTCGGCCGGGACAAAGCCCAGCCGAGCCAATGGTCGCGATTCGATGCCGATGAGGCAAACCGGGTAGCCGCCGAGATGAGCATCCCAAATCACGGCGGTCTCCGCGGCGCGCATGCCTGCCCAGCGTTCCAGCGGCGCGTGATCCTGGTCGATCGCCGCCATCATCACGGTACGAATATCAAAAGCTTTTTTGTGCCCAGGATTGGTCAAGTTCGACAATATGTCGCCCACGCAGGTGAACCCTTCCTCGCCACTGCTGTGAGGATAGGCTCGTACGTCGCGCGTGACGGCATCGGTCGTCTCGGCTCGCCGCGGGAACCGCTCACCCGGCGCCACGTAGGTATCGTCGTAATGGCGGAACAAAATGTGGCAGGCCTCATCAATGTCCTGCGCCCAGTACTGCGCCTGGCCGTTGATGCCCATGATGCGGTCGTACCCGCCAATGCCTTGATTGTCTTCGGCTGAGATGCCGCCCGAGTAATCGAGGGCGCGCTTCCCGGTGAGCACCATCGCCGCTTTCGGCGTCATGACCAGAATGCCGCGGGTGTGCATGAGCATTGTCGCTTCCGCGTTCCAATACGGCTGGGCCCCTACATTGATCCCATTAATAAGGAGGTTCACTTCACCACCGGCTTGGGTGAACTGCACCAGACGGCGCAGAACGTGGGCGATCCAGTCCATGTTCTCCACTCCGCTGTCCATCGAAATCTTGGCGCCGGCTGAGATTGGGAACCATTCCAACGGAACGCGCATTTGTTCCGCGAGATCGAGGGCCGCGATGATGCGACGGCACTCCGGTTCGGCCAGCGCACCCAAATCCCTGCTCGGATCCCCCAGAAGCATGACCCGAGTCATGCCCTCGGGATACCGGACCGTAAAGTTGCGAATGACCCCACAGATGATGTTGGCCTTGTTTTTTCCATGAGGGCGGTTGACCGGCACCAGGCGGCCTTCGGTGTCGAGATCGTGCTCGACAAAATCGCCGGCAGGGAAATCTGCTCGTGTGTTCTCCTGCGCGGGGGTGAGCATCTTGACGATTTCGTAAGGATAGATAAGTCCGCGCTGGCGCATACGGACGACTTTTTGATCGTATTCGGCCAGTGGTTTGACCGGCTGCAGTTTGTCCGCGGGCCGGAAGGTGATCAGCATGCCTCGGCCTACCGGGCTCGAAATGCGCACCACCATATCGCGCAATTCTCCGGTTGCCGGATTCGGGATGCGAGCGCGCACCACGACTTGTTCCAAGCCCAGGCCTTCTGCTGCGGGCTCTAGCCGGCGCACGATGTCGTGCAATTCGTCGCGTTGAAGAGTGAGGGGCGGCCACACGTAGAGCAATATCCGGTTCCAGTACAGGCGCTTATTGGCCGGCCGGTGTGACTGAAACAGCCGCATGCCGGCAATCGCTTCGGTCAACATGCGCTCCAGATGGGGCAATTTGACGATGCGGCCCGTTTCGTCCCGCACCGGCGTTACGTCGCGCACTTCGGCGCATGCGATCAGTCGCTCATCTTTGGGGTTATCCCTGGCGACGGCGTGGAGCAGGTAAACGTCTTCCGCCGAAGGCAGCCGCTCAATGTTGAAGTTGCTGAAGCGCCACAGGTGCAGCCGCTTGGCCATCATCGGATGCAATCCTCGATAGAGCTTTTCCTCCTGGTAGGTGTTCTCGCCGGGCCGGTAGGTGAAGTGCTGCATGCCGCCCGCACCCTGAGCGTGGCCCGCACCAGCCACTTCCACCACGATGCGCCGAATCGAACGTGGAAAGCGCGTTTGATTGATCACTGATTGAATTTCCTGCTGTGTGACTTCGGGATCGCTCAGCTTTCCCGAATGCCACGCGTAGACGTCGATGACGATGTCACTGCCAGCCGGCGCTTTCTCAAGCAACGAAAACATCGCGAGCAATGCCTTAGAGAGCTGTGCGTATTCGGCGTGCGTGGTGAAGACATGAATACGGGTGCCTTCATGATCGTATTCACCGGATGCGAAGCAATGTCCGTTCACGGTTGATGAGCGGAAGTTTTCGAGAGTTCGGATGCGATAGTACCGCGCAGTGATCGCCTCCAGCATGACCCTGCGCATGGCGGTATCGGCGGCCGCGAAGCGGGAGACGAGGAGCGCCACCAGAGGCTGCGGACATTCGACTAAGGCGCGGACGCGCTCGTGGCGGTCGGGCGCATCCGGATTGGCGGCCATGGAAGCGAGTTGCTCCTCCACCTGCGCATAGACTTGCTTGCGCGCCTGCTTGAACAGCGGCTGGTCAAAGTAGCGATAGCGGACTTCGCGAGCCAAGTCGCTGACCGCGGGAAACTGCCCGTTGCTCATGGCGATCATCCGGTCAAGGAGCCTGCGCAATGATTCCTCAGCTGGTGGAGTAAGGTGCTGAACGGATCGCAGGCGACGCTCCAGCATCGCCATAACCGGGGCGATCTGCTGCTCCAAGCGCTGATGAGATTTGTAGATCCAGAGCAGGCTCTCTTCCAGTTCCGGCGAGCGGTCCAGAGTGTGAACGCCATAATGCGACAAAGCACGGCGAAGCGCGCCGACAAAAACCGGCGGAAGCCCTTCTCCACCGGTCTCCAGCATGCGCAAGTACGAAAACAGGTAGGCCTCAGGGCTAGGCTCTTCACCGCTGGCCCGGCGGCTCACTTCAGGGTCGCGCTTGAACAAGGAACAGATGTCCACAAAGATGTTGAGGATTTCGTCTTCCGCTTCGCCGATCTCGTTGCTGCCCTCGGGCCGAGTCAGGCTCCATTCGGTGAGCAGCCGGGAGGTGTCCTTCGGGTCGACGTCAAAGCCGAGCATGAGCTGCCGGAGTCCTTCCAGGCTTTGGCGGCAACTCGGTTTGATGGCGGGGGAGTCGGCAGACTCGCGTGACGCGCCAAAATCTATACCTTCCGCTTCGGGCTGGGCATCCGGGCCGGCATCGGGTTCAATTTGCAGGAGTGGCGCCCCGGTGTCCACTTGCACATTCGCCATGGTCATTACTTGCCGGACCTTTCCGGAGAATGGGGCGACAACTTGCATTTCCATCTTCATCGCCTCCAGCACGGCCAGACGATCTCCAGCTGTGACTAAGTCGCCGGCTTTGACGGCGATGGAAACGACAACTGCCGGCGACGGCGCGTGGACGACGCCGCCATCATCGCGGTCGACCCGATGCAACACGCCGTCGACCTCAATGCGGTAGGTCAATCCCTGAATCACGGAGACCAGGTGGAATCGACGGCCGAAGGCGGTGAGCCAGTATTCGAACTGCCCCAAACGGTCGATATGAGCCTGGATGCGCGAACCGTTGACGTCAACGCGGTACTCCCGCGGGCCCAGGCGGTAAGTTGTAGGAGCATAGGAGCGGCCGCCGTAGCGCAGGTCTGTGCTCCGGCCCACCTCACTGCGCACCAGTGGCCGCCCGCGCACGGCGGAGGCATAGAACTGAGTTTGCTCTACACCCAACTGAGCTTCGTAGGCTTCGATAGAGGCCTGCACTAAAGCCACGTCGGCGTAGCGCCGGGGGATGTTGTTCCCGGTCGATGCCGAGTCCAGCCAGCCGACATGCACGTCTCCGCGCTGCACCTCGGGGCGATTGATCAATTCCAGCAAGAACGCTTTATTGCTTGCGCCACCTTTAATGACAACGACACTGTCGCGCAGCGCCCGTTGCAGCCGGGATAGAGCTTCCTTTCGGTTCTGTCCGTAGGCGATGATCTTGGCGATCATCGAGTCGAACTCTGTGGGGACGGCATCGCCTTCTGCCACGCCTGTGTCAATCCTCACTCCAGGCCCGGTCAGGACCCTGAACCGCTCAATCGTGCCTGGGGCCGGCGCAAAACCGTTGTCGGGATCTTCTGCGTTCAGCCGTACTTCGATGGCGTGGCCAGTGGTTCGCGGTGGGTCGCCTTCCAGGTGCCCGCCGCGCGCCACGTGAATCTGCAGCTTGACCAGATCGAGCCCGGTGGTGCATTCGGTAACGGGATGCTCGACCTGCAAGCGCGTGTTCATTTCCATGAAAAAGAAACGCCGCTTTTCCGGCTGGTACAGGAATTCCACCGTGCCGGCATTGCGGTAGCCCGCGGCCTTGCTCAGGCGCACCGCCGCTTCGCGAAGAGCTTGATCTTGTTCTGGAGTAAGAATCGGGCAGGGGGTTTCCTCAAGAACCTTCTGGTGGCGGCGTTGGATAGTGCAGTCGCGCACCCCGCAAGCCCAGGTGGTTCCGTAGTGGTCGGCGATGACCTGCACCTCAACGTGGCGTGCTCCACCTTGAACAAGTTGCTCCATGAAAACGGTCGGGTCGCCAAAGGCCTTGAATGCCTCGGCGCGAGCGCTCTCGAAAGCTTCGGGGAGGTGGCTGGCCTCACAAACTTTGCGAATTCCGTGACCCCCACCCCCAGCGGTGGCCTTAATAAGGAGTGGGTAGCCCAAGTGCTCAGCGTGGCGTTCGGCGTCGGCGAGCGTCTCCACCGGGCCGTCGCTCCAGGGGGCTACCTCTATCTTCTCTCGTTCGGCCAAGCGTTTCGACGCGATCTTGTCGCCCACGCGCCGCATTACATCGCCTTCAGGGCCAATGAATACGATGCCCATTTCATGGCAAAGGTCCGCGAACGCGGCGTGCTCGGCCACGAAGCCCCATCCTACCCAGACCGCATCGGCGCGCGCGGCCGCCAGCGCGCGCTCCAGACGGGGATAATCCACATAACTGCTCTTGAGCTTCCCGGTGTTTTGATCGAGCACCTGAGCGGGGCCGAGACATACCGCCTCATCCGCTTCGCGGACAAACATGGCATGCCGGTCCGGTTCCGTGAAGAGCGCGATTGTGCACAAGGCTGTGCCGTGTTCCTGGCCGAACTCGCGGGCAGCGTGGATGAACCGCATAGCAGCCTCGCCACGATTGACGATAGCCACCCGCTTGAATTCGAGGTTCATCGACTCCCTGATCAATGGATCACGGGACGATACTGTTACGTCGATCACACTGCGACCTCTTCTAATGACATTGCCGCTTGCAGTACCTTCAATGGTCCGGCATCGACTGCACCGGGAACCACGACGGTGCGGTAGCCGCTGAGCTGCAAGTAGAGATTTCCCTTTTCGTCCACAACCTCCGCGTCGAAACTTGCCGTGCGCTGGTCAGGACTGACAATGTTGGGACTGACAATGGCGAACAGTCGGCCTTCCGCCTCGTCGGGATCGCGCAATAAGGAGACGCGATCGATGTGTTGTGGCAGTCCCATGCGGCCCTCGACGCCCATCTCCCAGACTCCGGCGGTCTGGAAGCACAGTTCGATCAGGCGCGGCGCCATCAGCGTTGGCAGCCCCGCCGGGTGATGATTCGCCCCCAAGCCCTTGGCGAACTGTCCAACAATTCGGTTTCCATCCCACCAAGCTCGCTGCACAACCTGGTACGCCGGACCGTGGAAATAGAGGCGGTAGATGTCGGCAGCTTCGATGATGCGTCCGTCGGGTGTACCAAGTGGTGGGACAGTTACCAACGAGGGCGCATATTTCGCCAGTCGCACACGCGCGGTAAAGTGCGTGGTCACTTGCGGCTCGGTCTGATTGGGAAGTGGCCGGCGGCCAAGCAGTCGGCAATCCGCGACCAATGCCTCTCCGCGCGGATGGATGGTTGTTTCGATCGTCAGGGCCCGTGGCTCGCTGCGGTAGAACTTGAACGGCGCCAGAAAATTCACATTCTCAATCAGTTCGACGTGCCAGCCGGGAAGCAGGCACAGGGCAGCTTCGGCGAACGCCTCGATGCCCATGACTCCGGGCAACACCGGCGTGCCGTCAATCTGATGGTCGTGCAAGAACGACTGAATGACCGGATCGAGCACCGTCTCAATCGTGAGCGGGCTGTAGAGTCCCACGCTCGCGATCTTGCCGAACATAGGTCCTTGCGAATGCTTCTCGGCGGCTTCCGCCGCATTCACTTTTAGACCGCCGGCAGCATCGAATTCATTCAGGAGGGCACCGAGCCGCAGGGCGATGACAATCTCGCCTCGCGTCCCTCCAGCGGTCAATTCACGCCGAATGAGCGGAATACCGGCATCGGGTGGCAGCATATCGATGCCGGCTGATTCCATCACCTTGGGAATCGAACCGCGCGTCGCCATGCCGATTCCGCCCCACGCGGTCCAATCAATGGCGATGCCGCGTGTAGCTGGCCGAGTCGTTCGGAAGCTCGAAGTAATCTTGCACAGCAGATCGTTGGCCGAGCTATAGTCCGTCTGCCCCGTGTTGCCAAAACGTCCCGCAATCGAACTGAAAGCCACAGTCGCCCTTAGCGGCATGTCACCGATGGCGTGCAGAAGATTGAAAAATCCGTCGCTCTTGACGTCGAAGACCAAGTCGAATTCGCGTGGGTCTTTGTCGGCAAGGGAGTGGCTGCGGTCCAGTCCAGCGGCATGCAGTAACACGTCAATGCGCCCGCTGCGCGCGCGGACTTGACGAATCACCTTATCCACAGCATCTGCGTCAGTGAGGTTCACGCTGAAATAATGCGGCGTGCCCCCTGCGGTCGCGACCGCGTCAATCGCGCTGCGAGCAGCTTGGGCTCGTTCGAGAGCTGCGAGTTCCTTCTCCACCAATGCCGGTGTGGCCCGTTCGCCGCGTGCCTGGATGCGCGTGAAAAGTTCGCGCTTGAGGCCCTCTTTGTCGCTGACGAAGCGCTTGAGGTCAGGATTGTCAGGATCTGGCTCAGGCACAAGATCAAGCAGATAGAACGTGCCGCCGGATGCGGCCGCCAGATCGGCGGTGATCGCGGATACGATGCTTCCCGCTGCGCCCGTGATCAGGAAGGCGGTGTTTCCGTCCAGGGTCAGGCCGGGTTGCGAATCCGACGCAGGTTGTTCCTGCAGCCCAATCGTCCAACGCAGTCCGGATTTGTAGCCGATCTCAACCGCGCCGGGATCGCGCAGGGTTTCGTCGATCAGTGTGTCGGCGACTTCCGCGGGTTTGCGCTGGGTTTCAAAATCGACTGCTTTGACGAGAACTTCAGGGTGCTCCCGTTTGTATGCCTTGCTGAAGCCTACGACTGCTCCACCGAGCGGGGACACTGCTCCGGCCTCATCGTAGCCGTGTTGCCCGCCCAGTTGCGTTGCCGAGACCAAGAACGTACCCGGCTGTGCGATCTGCGCGTAGAGGGCGCGCATCGTGGTGTACAGCGACTTGACGCGCACCCGCACGGCTTCATGCCACGTGGCCAGATCCATGTCGCGAATGCTGCCCTCGTGATCGAGGGCGGGCAGCCAGTAAACGCCGTGCACCGGACCTGCGGTAATCCATTCCTTCAGACGATTCGCCAATGCTTCGGAATCCGGCGTTTCTTCGAGGCGGAGAACTTCCACGCCGGCCTGTTGCAGACGCTGCGCAAGTATTTCCGCCACTCCACCTTTGTCGGACATGAGCACAACTCGTTTTCCGCTTTCGAGCGAGATGCCCGTCGGCTTGCAGAGGTTGAGCCCTGGACGCAGGACTGGCACTGGCACGCGGCGTGGAACACGATTCGCGGCGTCCAGACTGGCGAGAGTCGGGCGTGCGGTCTTAATCGCTGTTGGAGCGGGAGCAGTAGATGGTTTCTGGGCCGCCGGTTCATTTTTCTCCGCTGGAACGGGCGGGATTTGCGCGGGAGCACCGACTAGCGCGCATCGATCGTGCGCGAATTTGATCACGTGGGCCAGAGTGGGGAAGTCGCGCAGCTTCAAGTTCTCATCGCGAGGAATGTTGTAGGCGGCACGGACGGCGGCGAACATTTCCGCTTGCTTGACGGTGTCTACCCCAAGGTCGGCCTCGAGGTCGAGATCCAGGTCAAGCATATCTTTCGGATAGCCAGTTTTCTCCGCAACGATCTCCAGCACTTTTTCTTTGATGGAATCGTCCGTCGGGTGTTTAGCCGTGACCGAGTTCGGCGCAAACGAAGCTCCAGACACTGGTGCCCGTGATTCTGCAATTGCAGGCGCCGGTTGAGAAGCGCGGACCAAGTCGGGACGCTTCTCATACACAAACCCGATCACATGCGCCAGCGTTGGGTAGTCGCGCAGCTTTAGATTCTCATCGCGAGGAATGTTGTAGGCGGCACGGATTGCCGCGAACATCTCTGCTTGTTTGACAGTGTCAACCCCGAGATCCGCTTCGAGGTCGAGGTCCAGGTCGAGCATGTCTTTGGGATAACCGGTCTTTTCGACGACCAGCGCCAGGATGCGCTCTTTCACGGAGTCGCCTGCGGTACTTGTCGGCAGAGCAGCAGTCGATGCGGCAGCGGGCGTGATTTCCTCCTTTGCGGCGCGCCTTACGTCGGACTTTGCGGTTGGCGCTATCGCGGCAATCGGTGGAACCGGAGCTGCGTTGGCCAGGTCGGGACGCTTCTCAAAGACGAACCGGATCACATGCGCCAGCGTTGGATAGTCGCGCAGCTTCAGATTCTCATCGCGAGGAATGTTGTAGGCGGTGCGGATGGCCGCAAACAGCTCAGCCTGCTTGACCGTGTCCACTCCCAAGTCCGCTTCGAAGTCGAGATTCAGATCCAACATGTCTTGCGGATAGCCCGTCTTCTCCACCACCAGGGCCAGGATGCGGTCCTTCACGGCATTGTCGCGGTCCTTCTGAGTGGCGACCGGCGTTGCTGCAGGTGGAGTGACTTTGACTTCTAGTTTCGTTGCGGGGCGCGGCGCCGGAACCGGTGCTGCTGGCGCGGAAATGGCGGCCTGCGCCTTCACCTCCGCCGAACCGACGGCCGGCGGCGTGATTGTAGGCTTGGCAACCGACGGTGTGGCGTGAACAATGGGTGCCGACAGGGTTGCGGACTTTGCCGTTGCCTCCGGTGCGACGCGCAATTCCGTGACAGGTTCCGCGGTCCGCGATGTGCGTGGTTCATGCGCTTGCGGATCGCGCGCTAGCCGGTCAAGCACTCGAAGCGTGTGGTGAACTACTTCCAACTCCGCGGCCGAATGGCCTGCCACACGAGTCAGCCAGCCACTCCAGGCGGTCGGATCGATAATGCGATAAGTGTGGCCCAGTGCGTTTGGACTCTTGCGGACGCCGTCCTTGGTAGCAATCCAATGCAACAGCGTCATGCTGATCTGCGAGCCGAACCCGGCACCTAACCGCAACGCATACTGCACCGGATACACTCCACCCTTCGACAAATTCAGCGCGCCCAGCTCGGGATCAACTTCTTTGAAGTTGGCCACCGGCGGCACCACTCCGGTTTCGAGCGCTTTCACGGCGAGCACATCTTCCACGCCGGCAGCCATGGCATGTCCGGTGAACCCTTTGGTGTTGGCAATGACAATCTTGTCCGCGCTCTCCCCAAAAACGTGTCGCAACGCATGGATCTCTGCCGCGGCACTGCCGCCGCGCGCGGGAGTGTAGGTTTCATGAGAAATAAAAACGGTTTGCGACGCGATCTGATGACGGCGAATGCCGCTACGGGCTTCCGCTTTGCCGACCAGATCCTCCATCACCTGACCGATGTGCTGGACGTCGAGGCGCGTGCCGTGGAACGCGCTATTCGCCGTTACTGCACTCAACACTTCGCAGATGGGCTGGATGCCCCGTTCACGCGCTGCCTCCGCGCTCTCGACCACCAGAGCGGCAGCGCCCATGCCGATAATCATGCCGTGGCGGCGGCGATCAAAAGGAATGGCAGCCTCTTCAACCATTTCGTCAGTCGCGGCTGCTCCACTGGCGAGGAAGCCTGCGCCCATCCAGTCGATCAGATGATCGGTAGTCACATCGTCGGCTGTAATGACGATCACCCTGCGACATCGCCCGGCGCGGATCCAATCCTCGGCCAGCGAAACTGCTTGCGTCGTAGTCGCACAGGCGGAGTTGATTTGAGTGTTCGGGCCGCGCGCGCCGATAAATTCTGCAAACTGCGAATGCCCCATCGGCAGTATTCGGAACAGGAACCGCCGGTCGAACACGTAGGGCTCTTTCTCGATGGCGTCGCACAACTCTTCTATGCGCCGGTCGATCTCCAGAGCAACGATCTCCTGCCCGACGACGGAATCGCCATTCGTCTCGGCCATCCGTGCGCGCAAGCTCTGGAGCAACGCCATCTGCTCGCGGCGGGAGTGGTCACCGTAATAGCGCGCCATTTCGTCAGCGAAAGAATCCAGACCAGGGAAGGCCGAGCCAAAAATTACTCCCGTGTCGTCGCGCAAGGCATCGGGCAAAGCCCAGCGGTCGGGCAGTTGCGTGCCCTTGGTCGTGGTCTTGTAGTGTTGAACCAATGGGATGCCGGCGTCGCGCAGCGCATCGAGGCCCACGGCAATGGCAAGTTGTGTGTTGCGGTCGAGAGCGGCAACGCGCTCGGCGGAGACGCCGAACTCTTTCTGCAGATCAAAAGCGCCGCCGCGGCCGGCGAGCTTGATGACGTCCGCGACATTGCTGATCGTCTCAAACGCGCCGCCATTGTCGTTCTTCACCAGCCGCGTGATATGTTTATCCACCATAGCACGGCGGAAGCGGGTGGGGATGCTGTCGATAAATTGATCGCCGCGCAGGATGCGGCCGATGTTGCCATCATCAAAAATGTGCTCGGTGCCAGGCAGTCCTAAAGCTGCCCCGGTGATCGCGACCGGCAGGTCAATCGGAGCAGGCTTCTGGCCGTGAGTAATCTCCCAGCCGCGCTCAAGAACATCGGAGAACAAGCGGCCGAGTTCGACGTAGTGATCCCCATTGGTCGGTGCAGCGGGCGTAGCGGTGGCGGCAGGAATGCTCAGAGATATCGCCGGGACAGAAGCCGCAACCGCTTCACGCGTGGCTGCGGGCGTCCCGCGGCCCAATCCCGAGGCGTAGAGGCAGCACAACGCCTGATTGAACGCGGCGATATCTCCGACTTTCGGATGGTTGGTAAACAGCGAGACTACATCGCTGTGCTCGCCGAGAACATCTTCGGCAAATCCTTGCAGCGCCTTCTTCGGGCCGACTTCTATAAACAATCGTGCACCCGCGTCGTACAGCGTGCGTAGGCCTTTGACGAACTGCACGGGAGCGGCAACCTGTTGCGCAAGAATATCCAGCATCTGCGGCACCACGCCCGGTCCTGTGGGATAAAACTCGCCATTCACATTGGCGACGATGGGAAGTCGCGGTGACGCAAGGTGCAGTCGCTCCAGCACCCGCCGTAGCGGATCGCTGGCGGCAGCCACAATCGTAGTGTGGAACGCATGGCTGACCGATAATGCCGTCACGTCATAGCCAGCTTTCTGGAAAGCTTCCATCGCCTGCTCGACGGGCTTACTCGCGCCGCCGATGACAGCCTGCCGGTTGCTGTTCACGTTGGCGATTACCACATACCCAGTCACGGTCTTCAGGATTCGCTCGATTTCTTCCAGCGGAGCAAACACTGCGGCCATGCGGCCCTTATCTTCTGGAGCAAAGCGCGTCATTTCACGGCCACGAGCGCTCACAGCTTCGAGTGCGTCGGCAAAGGGCAGCGCGTCAGCCGCCAGCAGGGCTCCGTATTCGCCCAGGCTGTGTCCCATGGTGAAGTCAGGCGTGACGCCATAGGCGGCCAGCAATCGCGTGAGTGCAAGATCGGTCGCGAGAACCGCAGGCTGAGTGATGGCGGTCTGGCGCAGATCCTCTTCGGCTTTTGCTACAGCATCAGCGTCAGCTTTGTCGACGAAGATGAATTCGCTGAGCGGCTTGCCAAGCAGCGGGGTCATGATGCGATCGGCTTCGGCAAACGTCTCGGCCACAATCGGTTCAGCTGCGCGGAGCGGCTTCAGCATGTTTACGTACTGCGAACCTTGTCCGGGATACAGGAACGTCACCTTGGGCGCGGGACCGTGGCAGCGGAAGATGCCTTGCGCACGTAGCGCTTTCCACACGGCTGGTTGATTGGCTGCGAGTGCCTTGAGCGCAGCACCAGCTTTCGCGGCCAGGTCGCCGGCGTTGGCATAGTCAATCGCCAGGCGCTCGGTCGCGCGCAGGTGAGATTCAGCCGGAGCCGCCGGAACCGGTGCGTAGCCTGCCTTGGCGTCCTTCTCAATCGCACGCAGACGCTCGACTAACTCGGGTTCTGAGGCAGCGCCGACGACCAGCGCTCCCCGTAATGGAGCTTTATAAGAAGACGTAGAAGTGCGGGAAACATCATTCACATTCATAATCGACTCTTTCACTGGTGTTTGTATGTCACCGACTGCCACGGACCGCTTGCCGTTTCCGTTCAGCCGGTGAGGAATATATTCTTCGAGCACTGCATGGAAGTTGGTGCCGCCAAAGCCAAATGCGCTCAGGCCAGCCCTCCGGACGCCATCTTCCGGCATCGTCCACGGCTTCAACTCGGTGTTGACGTAAAGTGGAGAATGGACGAAGTCGATGTCCGGATTGGTGTGCTCACCATGCACGCTGGGCGGAAGCAGCTTGTCGCGAAGCGCCAGCGCAACTTTCAACAATCCCGCGGCACCGGCAGCTCCTTTGAGATGTCCAAAGTTCGATTTCACCGAGCCGAGGCCCACCGAATGCGGCGGAAGATGCGCACTGCTGAGCACATCGGCCATGCTCTGGACCTCGACCACATCGCCCACGCGGGTCGAGGTGCCGTGACCTTCAATGTAGGTCGCGGTAGCGGGTGAGAGCCCGGCATTCTGCCAGGCTCGCTCGATGGCGAGCTTTTGTCCGACTGGATTGGGCGCGGTAATGCCCTTGCCCTTGCCGTCACTGGCTCCGGCCATGCCGCGCAGCACCGCGTAGATCTTGTCCCCGTTGCGTTCGGCATCCGCTAAGCGCTTGAGTATGAAAATCGCAGCGCCTTCCCCCATCACGAAGCCGTCCGCTCCCTCGGCATAGGGACGGGTTCCGGTCCCCGATAGCGCTCCGATCTTGCAGAACTTGACGAAGGTCGACGCACCCATGTTACGGTCAATGCCACCCGTGACCACCGCATCGAAATCCTTCGCGACCAATCCCTCGATTGCCGAACTGATCGCCGCCATCGCCGATGCGCACGCCGCGTCCACCACATAGTTGGGACCGTGGAAGTTGAAGATGTTGGCTATGCGGCCAGCGATGCAGTTGGCCAATTCACCGGGCATGGTGTCTTCAGTGATCTCAGGAATGATTTTCGCCATCCCGTCGTGCAACTCGCGCGTAATGTCGTGGCGCAGTTCCTCCGGAAGCGTGGCGAAGCTGGCGCTTTCGGCTAGTTCGCGAGCATATTCTGGAAAGAAAATACGCAGTGCGGACAGATAGTGCTTCTCGCCCGCCATGGCATTGCCCAGAATCACAGCGGTACGGTCCACGTCCAGCGGACGCCCAGGATAGCCGTAGTCTTCCAGTGCTTCGCGTGTGCAGGCGATGGCCCATTTTTGCGCCCCATCCATGGCATCCACGACGCGCGGCGGGACGCCCAGGCGCCACTTCATCGGGTCCCACACAAAGTCGCGCACCCAGCCGCCGATTTTTGAGTAAGTCTTGTCTGGAGCGTTGTGATCAGGATCGTAGTAGAGCGCCGGATCCCAGCGCGCCGGTTCAACCTCGGTGACGCTGTATCGGCTGTTCTTGATGTTTTCCCAAAAAGCTGCGACGTTCGGAGCGTCGGGCAGGATCGCTCCCGCGCCCACAATTGCTATGGCTCGATAAGAAGTGCTTTCCATGACTGCGCTCCAGTGCGGAGAGAAGAATCTGTTCTGCTAGCAACCATATGAGTTTCGTCTCTCAACGCTACGCGGCGAGTTCCGTGCGCCTCGCCACGCGGCTGTACAGTACATCTGCTATGTAATCCAAATCCGAAATCAGTCCCGCCTGCGCGCGGTGAATGGCGGGCAGTCTCAAACTGGTTTCAAACGCGGCCAGTTCAGCATCGTTCACACCGCCTGCTCCAATCACCCAGCGCAAGCCTTCTTCGCCGACCTTGAGTGCGGCCTCGCGGGCAAAGATTCTGCTTAACGTCGCCAGCGCAGTCGCGTCGAAACGCCGGTTGGCTTTTTCGGTGAGCTTGCCTTCCTCCCACAACGCCGCGCGGCGAGCCAGACTCCCGGAGCTCTCGGCGTATGCGATCAGTTCGCCGAGTCGCAGAAAAATGTGCTGATAGCGGGTCAGGCGTGCAACGCGAGCCTTCTCCATCACCTCGGCTAACGCGTGCAAAGCTAATGCAGCGCTATCGGCACCCACATTCGGATGACGCGCGTGTAGCTCCTCGAACTTCTTTGCCTGCTCGTGATAGTGCTGTCCGCGAGTTTTCAGATGAAGTTGCCAGCGGTCGCGGCTGATGGTCATCTCCATGATCTCGGAGGTGCCTTCGTAAATCGTCGTGATCCGGACATCGCGCTTGATCTTCTCCACCATGTATTCGTGGGTGTAGCCGTATCCGCCAAGTGCTTGAATGCTGGCGTCGGCGGCCATGTTGCCAGCCTCGGTCGCCATGTATTTGGCAATGGCGCCTTCCGTGTTCAAACTGCCTTCGCTGCCCGCGTCGATCCGCTCCGCCGTTTCTTCAATGTAAGAGCGGGCGGCTTCGAGGCGCGCCACGTGGGGAACGATCAGCTTGTGCGTGTAGCCTTGCTTTTCCGACAGTGGCGTTCCCGCCTGAATGCGCTTGGCAGAGTAGGGAATTGCGCGATCGAGCGCGGACCAGCCAGCTCCCAGCCCAAACGCCGCCACCATCAGACGCGTGTACCCGAACACGGCTTGCGCCTGAATCAACCCCTGACCCTCCACTCCGCCGAGCAGCCGGTCGGCATCGACGAAGACATCGCTGAATGCAAGAGCTGCGGTGTTGCTCAGTCGAATGCCGTGCTTGTTCTCCGGCTTGTCATGCGTGAAGCCTTTCGTATCTTTTTCTACAACGAACCAACTCGGACCACCGGGAGTATTGGCCAGCACCGTGTACGCGTCAGCGATTCCGCCGTTGCTGATCCATTGTTTTGCCCCATTGATCTTGTAGCCGATAACCCGGCCGTCTTTGGTGACAGGATCCGCCGTAGTCTTTAGCGCTCCCAGATCGCTGCCGGCTTCTGGCTCAGTCGCGCCATAGGCAAACAGGAGTCCCTCTTCGGCGATGCGCGACAGCCAGCGCTTCTTCTGCTCGGGAGTGGCGCCCACGGTAATCGGGTCGCTGCCGAGAAAGGTCGCCAGCACCGCCGTGGCGACGCCCAGATCGATGCGCGCCATTTCTTCGCACACCAGATACACGTCGAAAGCGCCGCCGCCGAAGCCGCCACAGTCCTCGGGAATAAACAGAAGTTGAATTCCCAACTGGTCCGGGCTGCACATGTGCCGGACGATTTCCAGCGGGCATTCGTCGCGTTCATCCAGTTCACGAATAATTTCGTCAGTCAGACGTTTCTTGGCAAAATCTCTGAGCGACTTCAAACTTAGTTTCAGGGTCTTATTTGCAATCATTGGCATGGCCTCACTTTGCTGCGACGCTGTGCATTTCTCGAGCTTTGTTGGTCAGTTCGGGCAAGAATTCCAGAATGTCGTCCACGATCCCGATGTCGGCCACCTGAAAGATGGGGGCCTTAGGGTTCTTGTTGATGGCAATCAGAAATGGACCACCTTTAATGCCCGCCAAATGTTGGAATGCGCCACTGATGCCACATGCCAGATACACCTTGGGTTTGACGGTTTTCCCCGACGAGCCCACCTGGCGAGATTTCTCCATCCACTTGGCGTCGACCACAGGTCGTGAGCAACTCACGGCCGCGCCCAGAGCTTCAGCCAGTTCCTCGGCGATGGTGACGTTTTCTTTTTCCTGAATGCCGCGGCCGATGGAAACCAGAACGCTGTGCTTGGTGATATCAACATCCCCCGCTTCGGCAACGACGGTCCCGAGGTAACGCCGCCTAGAGGTCAGGGCACCAACCTCCGAGGACTTGTCGACCACGATGCCCGCAACTGGCGCACTCTCCGGCGCTTTGAACGCACCCGGGCGTACCGTGATCACCGCGCCCGCGGAGATGTCGCAGCGAACATGAGCGCTCACCTGTCCGCCGAATTCCTGGCGGACGAGGTCGAGAGAGTCACCCTCGACTCCGGCAATCTCCACCGCATCGGGCACGAAAGCTGAATTCAGCTTGATGGAAAGGCCCGGCGCCAGATCGATTCCAAAATGCTCGTGTGCAACCAGCAGGATTCCGCCTGGAGGCAGGACCTTCACCAATGCCTGGCGCACCAGTTCCGCATTCGGATAGGCAAGCGCTTCGCTGGAAACTTTCCATATCTCAGCGTAGGAAGCACGGAGGGAGTTGCACGCAGCGTCGAGGTCCGCACGCCAACCAGTAACAATGGCTGTGGGCGAGGCAGCGGGGTCAATCTTCTTGGCTGCAGCCGCCAGTTGGGCCGCGGTGTCGTCAACCACACCAGCTTTGTGCACGATGTAAGCAAATATTCGAGCCATTATTTCAACCCTCCATTGGCTGCGACCAATTCCAGAACTCTGTCGACGTTTTCTTCCCGGCTGCCGTGGAGCATCTCAGCACCCTTGCCGAGCACAGGAACGAAGTAGTCCACTCGTTTCACTCTCGCGGGCGCTTCCCCAACGGTGCCGGGGTCAACCCCAAGCTGCGACGCACCGAACGTCGGTATCGGCACAGCCGCTACCGCGCGGATCCCGCGCATCCCGACGTAGCGAGGTTCGTTGATGCCGGTCTGAATCGAGAGCACGCACGGCAGATCGATCTCATTCATTTCTTTATTACCGCCTTCAATCTCGCGGCTGATTTTCAGTTTTCGACCGTCCAGCACTTCAATGGAAGTCACCAGCGAAGCGAACGGATAGTCCAACATCGCCGCCAGCATTCCGCCGACCTGCGCCGCTCCGTCTTCTGCCTGAACCCCGGTGAGAATCAAGTCGTAGCTGCCCTTCTGCACAAATGCCTTCAGGATGGTCGCGATACCCCGGCCGTCCGATCCGTTGAAAGCGTCGTCGGTAATCAGCACGCCATGACTGGCGCCCATGGCCATCTCCCGGCGAAGCACCTCTTCGTCGTCCTCGCCGCCAACCGTGACCACGGTGACTTCGCCGCCAACTCGGGAAACAATTTGCAGGGCTTCTTCAACCGCGTAGTTGTCCGCCTCATTGATGGAATAAACCAACTCGTCGCGCTCGATATCATTTCCCGCGCTGTTGAGCTCAATCTCGTTTTCCGATGTGTCAGGCACTCGTCTTACACAAACTAGAATCTCCACATGCACCTCCAAGCGTTTTAGTAGCGTTCGAATCTTCACGAACGATTTGCTGATCCACCAGCTCCGCCAGATCGATGGCGGTCAGCTTTCCTTCCAGACCTGCCACCTTGATCGCATCTTCCATGTTCACCATGCAAAATGGACACGCCGTCACAATCACATTGGCCCCGGCTTCCACCGCCATCTGCACTCTCTTAACGCCCATGCGCTGCTCTTCTTTCGGTTCGTAAAACATCATCAGCCCGCCGCCCCCGCAGCAGAACGAGCGGTCGCGCGAGCGGGTCATCTCAACTCGCTTCAAACCGGGAATAGCGTCGAGCACGTCTCGGGGGTCGTCATAAACCTGGTTGTGGCGTCCCAGGTAACAGGGATCGTGGTAGGTGTAAACGTTGTTTCCGTTTTCCACGGCGTTGAACTTGATCTTGCCCGCCTTCACTTCCCGGGCGATCACCTGGCTGATGTGCTCCAGCGGTGGAATATCTTTGTAGTCGTGCTTCAGCGCATTAAGAGCGTGCGGGTCGGCGGTGACAATTCGCTGCACTCCGGATGCTTTGATCGCGTCCACATTGTGGTCGCGCAGGGCGGCGAAGAGCAGTTCTTCCCCAAACCGCCGGACTTCATGGCCGCTGTCTTTTTCGGCAGCGCCTAAAATTCCGAAATTCTCGCCAACATGATCGAGAATCTTTGCGGTGGCCCGTCCGATCGCTTGCATCCGGTCGTCATAGGAAGTGATGCTATCCACAAAATACAAAGTCTCTGCCTTATCGCTTTTGCCCAGAGTCTTGACGCGGCAAACCTGTTGAAACTCTTCGGCATTCGCCCAGTCGCCCCTCTTCTTTTCCATCTTGCCGTAAGGATTGCCGCGGCTCTCCAATGCCTTCAGCGGCTTCTGCAAAGACTGCGGCACATTCCCGTCATCGACCATGCCGCGCCGAAGATCGACGATCTTATCGATGTATTCCACCAGCAGCGGGCACTCTTCCTCGCAGGCGCCGCAGGTTGTGCAAGACCAGATTTCATCCTCCGAATAAATGTGGCCGACCAGCGCCTTGCCGTTGTCGGCTTTGCCGAACATAGGATAGTGCCGGTAGGCGTAGCCTCTCGCCTTAATGCTGATGAACCGTGGCGACAGTGGCCTTCCTACCGCGTTGGCCGGGCAGTTATCCGAACACCGCCCGCAGTCGGCGCAGGAATAGAAATCGAGCATGTGCTTCCAGGTGAAGTCTTCGAAGGTTTTGACCCCGAAGGACTTCACTTGGTCGAGATGCTCATCGCTTACGCCCCACTTCACCGGCTTCAGCGTCCCACGCTCTAACTTTGCGAAGTAAACGTTGAACAACGAAGTTTCCACATGAAACTGAATTCCAAACGGCCGGTAGCACAACAAGAAATAAAAGGTGACTTCATGAAGCAGATAAGCTCCGAAGTAGAGGTCTCGGAGTGTAAGCAGGGAAGACGAAG
>JBELAE010000479.1:0-3553 GCA_049509155.1 Candidatus Sulfotelmatobacter sp. | reverse complement strand
ATGGGCATCATCGGCATGAAAGTCCCCGCCCGCGGCCGCCTTCTCTCGTCGTGGACCCCGCCGCCCATCGAACAGCAAAAGCATTCCTGGGAAGGCATGGCAATCCAGGCAACAACCGGCGGCACGCTCGATATGCGCCAGGCAATGTACTATTCGCTCTCGCTCCCGGTCAGCACGGTCATCATCGGCTGCGACTCGATTCCGCAGCTCGAACAAAACGTGCAACTCGCCCGCGAGTTCACTCCCTTCAACCAGCAACAACTGGCCGCACTCACCGAGAAGGCACAGCCGGTGGCAAAACAGTCGCTTTTTTTCCGGTTTTACGAGCGGGCGTAACCCTGGTTCTAGAGGATTCGCGTCTTCCTGAAGGTCGGCACGCCTAACTTGGAAGTTATTGCGATGTTGATCTGCAGAGGCCCGCCTTTTGGGTCCCAAGCGGATGCCGTCTCGTCTTCCGCAAGCGGTTCTCCTGACGCCTTCAGAAACTCCTTCGAGAAAACGATATTTCCGTCCGTGCTAACGGCCCAGCTTCCTTTAGCCTGTCTTGTGACGCCTAGGCCCGCGACGGACTGCTCGAAGGTGTGGTCCGGCTTCAGGATGAGGCTCGCGGTGACTCCCTGCTCATCTCCCGCGTAGGTGCCGGACACCGGGCTGTCTGGGGAAGGGTCGACCCTGCCGTACCAAAGAACGTGGTACTGCTTTAGGGTGATAGAAACAAAAAGTCCGAAGTCTTTATGCATTTCGCCGTAGGGAGTTCCGTCCGCAGCGGGTTCCTGCCCGGACACGACTAGAAACTCTTTAGAAAACGCAAGGCCGCCTTCGCCGAGGCGACGCCAGGTTCCCGCCGCACGTCGCTCATGGCCGGAGCGTCTCAGTTCTTGCTGGAACGTGTGGTCGGATTTGAGAACCAAGGTTGATGTCTCGCCGCCCTGGGTGAGATGGTAGGTACCAGATGCAACGGCGTCGCTGTAATCCGAAGCGATGATGTACCACAGCAGGCAGAGCCCAAGCAGGACGAAGGCAAGGGCGATCAACCGTGCCGAGCTCGACATTGCGGCCTCCCTCGAAAGTTAAAAAACAGTGTACTCAGTTTCTGCCGCTTGACAATGCTCGCGCCCCGACGGCCCTTTATAATCACTCCCTATGGTCACCACGCCGGCCGATTCCATCGCCGCCCACGCCAACTATGAGCCGGTCATCGGCCTCGAAGTCCACGTTCAGCTGCTGACTGCGACCAAGATTTTCTGCTCCTGCTCGACCCGCTTCGGAGCGCCACCGAACTCGAACGTCTGCCCCGTCTGCCTGGGGATGCCCGGCGCCCTCCCCGTGCTCAACAAGAAAGTCGTCGAATTCGCCACGCTGGCGGCGATGGCGCTGCAGTGCCGCATCAACGAGACTTCCATCTTCGCGCGCAAGAATTATTTCTATCCCGACCTGCCCAAGGGCTACCAGATTTCGCAATACGACAAGCCGCTGGCCGAACATGGCTTCATCGAAATCCCCGCCGGCAAAAGCAAAAAGCCAATCGGCATCACCCGCGTCCACCTCGAAGAAGACGCCGGCAAGAGCCTGCACGAAGGCTTTCCCGACGCCGCGGAGAAAACCGCCATCGACCTCAACCGCACCGGCGTGCCGCTGATCGAAATCGTCAGCGAGCCCGACCTCGCCTCGCCCGACGAAGCCTACGAATACCTGACGCGCCTGAAAGAAATCATCCTCTACACCGGCGTGAGCGACTGCAACATGGAGGAGGGCTCGCTGCGCTGCGACGCCAACGTCAGCGTGCGCCCCCGCGGCCAGAAAGAATTCGGCACCAAGGCCGAAATCAAAAACGTGAATTCCTTCCGCTTCATCCGCGAAGCCCTGGAATACGAAATCGCCCGCCAGATCGACGTCCTCGAATCCGGCGGCAAAATCACGCAAGAGACGCGCCTCTACAACTCGAACGAAGGCAAGACCTACAGCATGCGCTCGAAAGAGCAAGCGCACGATTACCGCTATTTCCCCGAACCAGACTTGCTCCCGCTGGTAGTCGACGAAAAATGGAAAGCCGAAATCGCCCGGTCGATGCCCGAACTCCCCGAAGCCCGCCGCGCCCGCATGGTGAAGGATTACGGCATCACCGAATACGACGCGCACGTGCTAACGTCCCCGAAATCACTAGCCGATCAATTCGAAGAAGCCGCGAAAGCTGCGAAAAATCCCAAGCGCGTCGCCAACCTGGTACAGAGCGAGCTGATGGGCCGCCTCAAAGCGAAAGCAATCGCGATCGAACAGTCTCCGATCTCGATGAAGGGAGTAGCCGCCTCCGCCGATCTAGTCGAGTCCGGCACCATCTCCGGCAAAATGCTCAAAGATCTCTACGATCTAGCCTTCGAACGCGCCAAAGATTTCCCAACAGTCTACGAAGAAGAAGGCCGCCCCCAACAATCCACCGACACCTCGGCCCTCGAGAAAATCATCGACGAAGTTCTCGCCGCCAACCCCAAGCAGCTAGAGCAATACCGCGCCGGAAAAACCACCATGCTCGGCTTCTTCGTCGGCCAGGTCATGAAAGCCTCCAAAGGCCAAGCCAGCCCGCAGCTGGTTAACGAGTTACTGACCAGGAAGCTGCAATAGCCGCATTCAGGCCCTGCCCAGACCATCACTTTGGTCATCTAACCCTTCGCCTGCTCGCCCGCTACGATAACGCTGGGTCCGCCTGTCTTGCACTGGCCCCGAGAATCTCATGAAACTCAAGCTCGACCGTATCATCAGCCTAGCCACGCTGGCAGCATCATTGATCGCCATTGTTCTTGTCTTGAAGAGGCCTGCGCCGGTGGTTCAGCCGCAAACTTCCGCGGCCACTGCTGAACACACGCAATCCACCGACCAGAAAATAGCACAGCCTCAGCAGCAGCCCACACAGTCTTCGTCTGCGAGCGGAGCCGCCGGAAGTCGCACTCCGCAAGCCGCACAACCCGCATCGAAGCCCGGCTCCTCTGCCAATCCCAAAGTCGGCACACAAGTCAACTCCGACGAGATCAGCTCCGTAGTGGCTCAAATGCTCGGCGCCACCGCCGGAAATGCCAGCCTCTCTCCCGACTCCAACCTCGGCAGCGGCGCGCCCAACATCAAAGACCAGCAGGTCACCATGGACGGCGACATAGTTCACGGCAGGTTTCTAACCGAGATAGCCGGCAAGCAAGTCTGGGTAACGATCTCCGGCCACATGGGTGAAAAAGATGGTTTCGCGACTTTCGACCCCACAGAGTTCAAGGTCGGAGACATGGACGTTCCCGTCTCGCTGGTGAATCCTGCCCTGCAGAGAAAGCTGGCCGAAGAGCGCGACCGCTTGAAGATTCCGAACAACGGCGCCTCGCAGTAGCTACACTCGATTCTCCGCCGCCACCTTGGCATACCACCGTCCCGAATCCTTAATCGTCCGCTGTTGCGTCTTGAAGTCGACGTAGGCCAGCCCAAACCGCTGGCTGAACCCCTCAGCCCACTCGAAATTATCCAGCAAACTCCACGCATGATATCCGCGAACGTCAGCCCCGTCCGCGATCGATTG
>JBELAE010000478.1:0-3620 GCA_049509155.1 Candidatus Sulfotelmatobacter sp. | reverse complement strand
ACCTTGCGATCGGGAAAGTGATTCTGCTCGAGCCCCGGACGCCGCACCAACCGGAAAAACTTAAGAAGCTGTCAAAGAACGATCTTGTTGTACTCCTTCTATTTTTTTCGTCAATCGAAAATACGCGTTTGTAAGTACACGTATTTTCAATCGAGTGCAGCCCGTCCACAAGGCTATGACCGGATTTGGTGCAAACCCGCGTCGCAGGTTTGAGCGGGCCCATGCCAGACGCGGCTTTTCGCCGACTTCATCAATCCTGATCGATGTGAGACCGCGGCCAGAGTCTCATTTGCCGCCTGTGAATATCCCGCAATTCCCTTGCCTGGCAAGGGATTTGTAATCTCAGGGCCGTTGGAGGCGGCCAGCTTAGGCGTCGAACCATAGGCACCAGGGCTGAAGCCCTAGGTTGATTTCTACGGAATCTTACGCGGCCCTGAAGGGCTGCTCTTCCACGGTTGTACAGGCGGTTTCGGAGTTCTCAAAAGACTTCTATTTTTTCGTCCACTAGACGCTTGTCGGTCTCATCGATGCCGGTGAGTTCGAATGAGTTGGTGACTGCGGCTTTGCCTTTTTCTACGCTGGTGATGACGTAGGAGCAGCCGAACCAGTGGGCTTCGGCTATGTCGGTCTTCGACCACTGTGCGGGGTGGTCCGGGTGGGAGTGGTAGAAGCCGATGATGTCTTCGCCGCGGGCGCGGCCTTCGCGCTGGATGCGCACGAGTTCCTTGGGATCGATGTTGTAGCGGTTGTGGGCAGAGTCGGTGCGGGTGTTGCCGGCGCGGGCGGTTGAGGTCACGGTGCGGGTGCCGTCGTCGTCGACGCTGCCGAGCAGGATGCCGCAGCATTCGTGTGGGTAGGTTTCTTCGCCGTGTTGGCGGAGGGATTCGTAGTCGTTACGGGACACTTTCAGCATGGGAAATTGTTGATTTCTGATTGTTGATTGCTGATTGAAAAACTAGTTTGGACGCATTTCAAGCAGCAATCAAAAATCAACAATCGGCAATTTATCTAGCCTTCGTTCCAGAATCTTTCGCTCAAATACTTGTCGCCGGAGTCGCAGAGGATGGTTACGATCACGGCTTCATCTTTTTTGTTAAACGGCAGGTCGCCCGCGATTTTGAGACATCCTACTACGGCGGCGGCGGAGGAGATGCCAACCAACAATCCGGCGTTACGGGAGAGGCGGCGGGCCATGGCGTAGGCGTCTTCGGTGGAAATTTCGAGGTTCTGATCGGCGAGCGTGGCGTCGTAGATTTTGGGCACAATCGCGCTCGCCATGTGCTTAGCGCCTTCGATTCCGTGAAAAGACGAGTCGGGCTGCAGCGAGATGCATTGCACCGACGGATTCAGTTCCTTGAGGCGGCGCGTGGTGCCGACAAAAGTTCCGCTGGTGCCGAGCATGGAAACAAAATGCGTGACCCGGCCCTGGGTCTGCTGCCAGATTTCGTTGGCGGTGCCGTGATAGTGAGCTTTCCAGTTGGCCTCGTTGGAATACTGGTCGGCGTAAAAGTATTTTTCGGGATGTTTGGCGGCGAGCTCGCGGGCCATGCGGATGGCGCCGTCGGAACCGTCGGCGGGATCGGTGTAAACGATGTGGGCGCCGTAGCCGTGGAGGATTTGCTTGCGCTCACGCGAAACATTTTGCGGCATGCACAGGGTCACGGGGAAACTTTCGGCTGCGCCCAGCATCGCATAGGCGATGCCCGTATTGCCGCTGGTCGCGTCGAGCAGAATCTGGCCGGGGCCAAGCTGGCCGCGGCGACGGGCTTCGGCGACGATGTTGGAGGCGGCACGATCTTTGACCGATCCGCCGGGGTTGTACCATTCGGCCTTACCCAAAAGTGCTACGCCGGGCAGGTCGGCGGTCAGCGCGTCCAGACGCAGCAGGGGAGTGTTGCCGATGCGCTCAACCAGGCTGTGGCCGAGCGTTTCGCCCAATCCTGACGCCACTTTCCGGGGTTCGTCAGCGTCTAGGGGCCTAGACATGGGCGCCGTTCTCGTAGTTCCGTATGCCATCGATGAACCGAAATGCCGTGACCAACGTAATGTGCTATATGGCCTGAAACGAGGTATGTAGTACCTTGTTTACATGAACCGATGTAGACGAGCGTTTAGATGAATCAGTTTCACCCGGCGATGCACTCGTATAAAGTTACGGTCGTTCTTGTATAGTACGCATCTAACCAGCGAGTATCGGCCGGCCAAGGAAAGGTTGAAGTAAACCGCAAATGTCGAAAACTATTGAAGCACGAACCTATGAAGAAGCGCTAGCCTGGCTGCGCGATCACGGGTTCGACGTAACCGAGGCCCCCGGCGCGACCGTGCGCGTTTTCCTGCGGAAATACAACGTGTCCGCGGCCATCCAGAAGACGCCGGAGGATACGGTGAAGATTTTCGCGTATCCCGGCTACCTGATTGGCAGCGAGATTTCGAAGTTGGTCAACCGCGGATACCAGCAGTTCCTGAAGACCTCGAAGACAGAAATCCCGGCCAGTGCTGATCACCTGAAGGCGCTGCAGTCGTTTTCAGAAGAACTGAAAGAGGGGCTTGGTCTGCCGAGTCTCTACAACGAGTCGCTGGGAACGGTGAGCGAGTCGTACCATTACGACCGCATCGAAGATCGGGACAAAGCCGCCGTGGATCGGCCGAAGCGTCCATGGGAAGTCGCGGGCAAAGGTGCTGCGGTCGCGGCCAAGAAAGGCCGGGCGTAGAGGGTTACGCGACACCACAGCAGGGGCTGAAGCCCCATTCCTCCACAACTCCTGACGCGGCGCTGAAGCGCCGCTCTTTTCACGTTAGTTACCCTCTTAGGCCAGTTCCCTTCTTTCCGCGAGATCCCTTCCGCGTCGGATCCCTTCGCCGAAGGTTCGCACGCAGACTGGGATAATGTCGTCCAACTCCCGCGAATACATCCTCGGGGACAGATCGTCTTGACCACATGAATTCGGCTGTGCTACAAGCGACGGTCGACCGTAATCGTTTACGGAGCGGCATCTATCGACAAAATCGATTTTCGGATATCAATCGTCATCAATCCACCCGCGCGTTCGCCAGCCGGTTGATCGCGCGGTTGCGGAGGATTTTTCCATGAAAACTCGTGGGCGTACGACCTTGCAGTTAGCTTTTTTCGTGGCTCTAATTTTGGTGCGAGCGTCGGCGCAGACGGCGGGGAGCACCGTCTATCTCGATCCTTCCCAGCCCATCGACGTGCGGGTCGATGACCTGGTAAAGCAGATGACTCTCGAAGAGAAAGCTACGCAACTGGTGAACCAGGCGCGTGCGATCCCGAGGTTGCAAGTGCCGGGCTACGATTGGTGGAGTGAAGCTCTGCATGGCGTGGCGAATGCCGGAACTGCGACGGTTTTTCCCGAGCCGATTGGACTGGCGGCTACGTTTGATGATTCGTTGATCCACGAGATGGCTGTCGTGATTGGGACGGAAGCCCGGGCCAAACATAATCAGGCGGTGCGAGCAGGGCGGCGCGACATTATGGAGGGGTTGGACTTCTGGTCGCCAAACATCAACATTTTTCGCGATCCGCGCTGGGGCCGCGGGCAGGAAACTTACGGCGAAGATCCGTTTCTCACCGGCCGCATGGGCGTGGCATTCGTGACCGGGCT
>JBELAE010000477.1:0-3669 GCA_049509155.1 Candidatus Sulfotelmatobacter sp. | reverse complement strand
GACCTTCACGATTGGAAGCCGCGACGAAGGCGAACCAGACGCCGGACCACACCTTGTTTCGGGCAAGAGTCCCTTCGGACCGGAGGTCGTCACAAGTCGATCCTTAGCGACGACGGCCGGTGCGGTCTTAAGCCGGCCTTGCACGAACGTGGTTCCTTTCGGAGACGGTTCACCATCTGTGAGAGGACCATCTTTATCGATCTAACGCGTCACAAAAAGGAGCAGCAATGTTAGACGAGAAGAAACCATTTGTTGAGAAGGACTTTTCAGCGGTGACGGGCCAGGACAGACATGGCCCCCTTGACACGTCACGACGCAACGCTATCGTTGCCGGTGCAGCGATGGTGGCCGCTTTCGGATTGCCAGGCAGGTCACTTGCCTATCAATCAAGCCCTGCGAGCGGTCCAGCTCCCCTGGGCAATAACCAAGGAGAAACTCATATGAACATGATCACTACGAAAGACGGAACGAAGATTTACTTCAAAGATTGGGGTACGGGACGGCCCGTCGTGTTCTCGCACGGTTGGCCGCTCAGTGCGGACGCATGGGACGCACAGATGATTTTCCTCGGCCAGCACGGATATCGTGTCATTGCGCATGACCGCCGCGGTCATGGCAGATCGGAGCAGTCGTGGAACGGCAATGACATGGATACCTACGCCGACGATCTGGCGAATCTCATCGAAGCGCTTAACCTTAGAGAGGCTACACTTGTCGGGCATTCGACGGGCGGCGGAGAAGTTGCCCGATACATCGGCCGTCATGGTTCCAAGCGCATAGCGAAGGCCGTGCTGATTGGTGCAGTGCCGCCAATCATGCTGAAGACGGCAACCAACCCGGGTGGCCTGCCAATGTCCACATTCGACGGGATCCGCGCGGGCGTGCTGGGGGACAGGTCACAATTCTTCAAGGACCTCACGATACCTTTCTATGGTTATAACAAGCCCGACGCGGAGGTTTCGCAGGGCGTTCGCGACTCGTTCTGGCTTCAGGGAATGCAGTGTTCGATCAAGGGCGCGTATGACTGCATCAAGGCGTTCTCGGAGACCGACTTCACCGACGATTTGAAGAAGATGGACGTGCCGACCCTCATTTTGCACGGGGACGCGGACCAGATCGTTCCGATCGGTACGTCGGCAATGATGTCCGCAAAGCTGGTGAAGAACGCCACGCTCAAGGTATACCCCGGGGCGCCACACGGGATGTGCACTGTTGATGCGGACCAGGTCAATGGCGACCTGCTCGCGTTCCTGAAGGCCTAATGCTAAGAGGCTGGCGCGGGCATGTTCATTCGTCAGGTCCGCGCTGATAATCACTACGCGGCTTGGCATGAGGAACCGTCGATGCTCACGACTAACAATTCGGGGACTCCGACGGATGCTTGGTGAACGACTGCGGTGGGAGCGTCTGGCGGCCGCAGGCATTTCTATGTCGAGGAGGCAGCGTGAACATGCAACATACCTTGATGGCAGCCACCTTCGCAATGGCGTTGGTTGCGGCGGCAACGATACTTTTAGACGCCGAAGGGGCCAGCGTGGCCAATCGGAATCGGATTCCAGCCGCAGCCCGAGATGAAATGAAGTCCGTCGAATTGGAGATCGACCGGACCGAGAACGAATCGCTCAGCAAAGCGCGTTCAGGAAAGCTGGACCGCTTTCAGCAAATCGTGTTGCTCGGCAAAATAATCTTCTATGACAAGGAACTCTCAGTTAGGCGGAACGAAAGCTGCAGTTTCTGTCACATGCCGGAGGCGGGATTTAGCGGACCCATCAGTGCGCTTAACCAAACGACCGTGTCCTATCCTGGCTCGATTCGAACACGTTTCAGCGGACGAAAACCTCAATCCCATGCCTATGCGAGTTTTTCGCCTGTGCTGCATTTCAATCGGGAACAAGGTGATTTTATTGGTGGCCAGTTCTGGGACATGCGCGCGACAGGAGTGCGCCTCGATAGTGCGCTCGCCGAGCAGGCGCAGGGCCCCCCACTTAACCCAGTCGAGATTGGCTTGATCGATCCGGCGTGTATGGTGTATCGGATGTCCCTCAGGCCCTACCGTTTGATGGCGGAAAGGCTTTGGGGCGCTCAAGCATTCGCTGTCCGTTGGCCGGCATACGCAAAACAAGTATGCGATCGTCCAGGTCCACCGTCAGACGTGGACCGTTTGCCCGTTCATCTTGGAGCTGTCGACCGGGGAGTTGCTGAAACTACCTTTGATCGAATTGCACAAGCGATCGCGGCCTTCGAGGGGTCTCCTGAGGTGACGCCGTTCTCTTCGAAATACGACTACGTCATGGCCGGTAAAGCCGAATTCACGCCCAGGGAGAGGGCCGGCTACAAACTATTTCGGAGCAAGGCCACGCACTGCAACGAATGCCACAGAGATGGAGGTCCGGGAGAGGAGCCGTTATTCACCGACTTTACTGCCTCCAACCTCGGCTTACCGCAGAATCCGGCCCTCCCTTTCTATCAAGAGAACAGCGCCGACCAATTCGGCTACACGGCCAACCCGGACGGTCTCAAATTTGTCGATCAAGGCGTGGGCGGCTTCCTTGCTGGTCCGCAGAATCCGAATCGTGAGTGGGCGGCGTTAGCCAAGTCCTTTCTCGGCAGGTACAAAACGCCAACCCTGCGAAATGTGGACAAGCGTCCGCGTGTCGACTTCGTGAAGGCCTATATGCACAATGGCTATCTTAAGTCGCTCAAAGAGGTCGTCCATTTCTATAACACGCGCGACGCGCTGCCGAGGTGCAAACCCGGGGATCGTGGCGAGAAGGTAACGTGCTGGCCGGCCCCTGAGAATCCGCAGACGATCAATCGAAGACAACTTGGCGACTTGAAATTAACCGAGCTGCAAGAGGACCTCTTGGTAGCATTCCTCGAGACTCTCAGCGACGGATACTCGCCTCCGGGAAAGAAGTCGGACTCACCGGCTAAAGAAGAGGGGACTCGCGCGAAGAGGTGATAGACGGGGGATGGAAATCATGAGTAGTGCAACGAAAACCGAGACACGAAACTGGTGCGTACGCCGCGACGAGAAGAAGAGACGAATGGAATCCGTCCGTTCCTGGATGGACGGACCGGCGTTGCAGGCGGGGCGCATCATTGATGCCTTGCATCTGCTTATTCAGCCTGGCGACCGCATTGTGCTGGAGGGCGACAACCAGAAGCAAGCGGACTTTCTCTCGCGCTCACTCGCGAAGTGCGATCCGGGAAAGCTGCATGATCTGCACCTGGTCATCTCCAGCATCAGCCGGCCCGAGCACTTGACGCTTTTCGAGCTCGGCATAGGCAAGAAGGTGGACTTCGCCTTCGCCGGCCCACAGAGCCTGCGCGTCGCCCAGTTGCTCGAGGACGGCGTACTCGAGATCGGAGCGATCCACACCTACGTGGAGCTCTACGCCCGATTGCTGGTCGATCTGATCCCGAACGCTGTTCTAGTGTGCGCGGAGCAGGCGGACTGCGAGGGCAATCTCTACACTGGACCGAACACCGAGGACACGCCGGTGATCGTGGAGGCGGCAGCCTTCCATGATGGCATCGTGATCGTGCAGGCGAACGAGATCGTCGACAAGCTGCCCCGCGTCGATATACCCGGCTCCTGGGTAGACGTTGTCGTGCTTGCGGACCGTCCGTTTGCGGTGGAGCCGCTCTTTACGCGCGATCCGCGGC
>JBELAE010000476.1:0-7536 GCA_049509155.1 Candidatus Sulfotelmatobacter sp. | reverse complement strand
CTTTTTCCGCAGCCTGCGGGGTGAGGGTGCCCATTCTCTCGGGTCTTTTGCGAGACATGGGACTTTGTGACCTCCAATCGCTTCACACCCGCGCCCCCGGCACAACTGCTCAAGCCGAGCCCGTAAAAAGACCACGAGGCAACGCCATCGTCTCCGGCCGCCTCTCATAGTATCAGCGTGAAGACAAAGTCGACGTCGTGCCGAACCCCAGTACGTATAATTACCGCCTCGTATTCCTCTCCCAATAGAAACGCAGCCTCCACGCAGGCCAAAGGAGCGAGTGAATGACAGCAAGACTTCTGCTCGGGCTTTCCGTTTTTCTGATTGCCATAAGCGCGACTGCGCAACAAAGCGGCCGCGTCGAGGTTTTCGGCGGATATTCCCACGTCGGCTATTACTACTATCCCCCCTACGGGGGCCCGTGGACGCTTTCGAGCTTTAACGGGTGGGAGGCTTCGGCAGCCTTCAAGCTCATCCCGCACTTGGCAGCGGAAGCAGATGTCGATGGCCTGTACGGCCCGTCAGGCAACAGTTGCTGCCCCAGAAACAGAATCCAAACCTACATGGGCGGGCCGCGAGTGAGTGCAAAGTACCGCAAACTCAATTTGTACGCCCATGTTCTTTTTGGCGGCCTCCGGTACAGAACTACGTTCGGCACTGTGCCACTGACCGTCGATGCCGATACGACCTTCGCCATGGCCGTAGGCGGTGGCGCTGATGTCTGGTTGAAACGCCGCTTCGGCCTGCGCCTTTTGCAGGCGGACTATCTCAGAAACAACAGCCCCATACCCGGATATTTCGCCCACCCCGGCCAGCACGCCAACTTCCGCATCTCAACCGGCGTAGTCTTCCGATTTTGACGGGATGTTAAAGAAAGGCGTGATGACGCGCCTAAGCGTGGGGTGCCCCATGTCTCGCGTATTTTGCGAGACGTGGGAATTCGCAACCCGCAACAACCTACCGCTCAAAATCACATTATCCTTGGAAACTTTCAGCGTAGCCCGAGTCGCGCCGCCAACATTCTGCGAGTGTTCCCACTCTGCACTCGTCGTCGCCCGCCACAACACTTCATATTCCGCCGCCAGCCCGCCCGGAGAAGCTTCCCAGGTCAGCGTCGAATCATTCTCCAAATCCTTCGTCAGCAAATGCACATTCGCCGGAGGCGCCGGCCCCGCCGCCAATGACGCCAGCGTGGCCGCATTCAGCCGCGCCACATGCGCCACATAGTCGTAGTCCAAAAACTTCAACGAATCGCCATATTCAATGCCGCTCTCCGTACGTACATTCTGGTGCTGATGATGAAAGTCTTCGCGAAACTCGGTGAACCGCACCGCGGAAAATCCCTGCTGGTTAAATGAATAATGATCGCCCCCACGCAGGTAGCGATCCAGCCGGAACACCAGCACCGGCTTCACGCCCGCGTCGTACTCTCGGCCAACCTCGGCGATATACCGCGCCAGTTGCCGCGACCCGGAATCGCTCTCTCCCCCCAGATTGCGAATGCGCCGGAGATCCTGCTCGGTGGCCGCCGCCGGCACGCCCTCGGAAAAAACTCGCACCACGGAATGATCCTGCTCCGCGCTCTTATCCCCGCCAACAATATCGTTGTTCAGCACCGCTTCCAGATCCCAGCCCTCGTCTTTCACCATCTGCGCGAAATGATGGCTCCCGTTCAGCCCCTGCTCTTCGCCCGCAACGGCGACAAAAATAATCGTCGCCGGAAACTTCATTTTGCTCAGCACCCGCGCACATTCCAGGCTCACGGCGGTTCCGCTGCCATCATCGTTCGCTCCCGGCGCATCGCCGTTAACATCGAGCGTGTCGCTGTTGCGCGAATCGTAGTGTCCGGTCACCAGCACGATCCGTTTCGCGTTCGCGGCATCCGTGCCCTTCAAAACCGCATAAACATTGGTGATCTCCGTTCCCCTGGGAATCCGGTCGGCGGGCTCCTGGATAAAGCTGTCCGTCTTCACCTCCAGGCATCCGCCGCAATCTTTCGAAGTACGCTCGAACTCCGCCTTGATCCACTCCCGTGCCGCCCCAATCCCCCGCCCCGCCGCAATCGACGCCGAATCTTGCGCCGACAGCGTCGAGCGCGTCCCAAAGCTCACCAGCTTCTCAATGTTCACCTGAATACGCTGCGCAGAAATCTCCCGCAAGGCCGCCGCGATCTTCGCGTCGAGGATTTGCGGTTCCGAGGCTGCCGAAGCCGCAATAGACCATGTGGCGACGGACGCCTTCGTAAGCCTGCCCTGAGCGAAGCCGAAGGGTCCGGCCAGCGCGAAGCGCGGCCGCAAAGCGCCAAATAGTTGACCGTGTAGCGTTGCCGCCATCACAACCGCTGCGGCTGCGATTCGCCAGATTGACCGGAAATGGAGCATGCCCTGGCTCTCCCCGTCCAGAAGAATCCGACCGAACTGGCCGATTCCTAATTCCTCAAAAATCCTTCGTCTACAGCCTTGTGCCTCTTGACCGAACAGCCGTAAAGAATCTAAATACTATCAGGAGGCTCTAATCAGCGAGGGAGGCTTTATGGTTCTCTGTCCCGAATGCGAAACCAATCTCGATGTTGATGAGGAAGGGGTCGACGAGGGCGAAATGATTTCGTGCCCCGAGTGCGGCACCGACTTCGAAGTCATCACCACCAGTCCGCTCGAATTGAAAGTCGTGGAAGCCGGCTACGTGGAAGAAGACGACGAAGAGGCCGAGGAGACCGAAGACGGTGACTACTCCTAGCCTTTCAGAGAAACGCCTTTCGGAGCAACGGCCTCAGGAGCAACAACTCTCGGAGCAACGCCCTCTTCAGCAAGCTTTCGCAAAGTTCTCTGCCCTCGGTTTTCTCCCGATCGCACTTCTTCTCACGCTTCTCCTGCCCACGCTCAGTTCTCGCCAGGAGCTCCTCGCCGCCCCCGAGCGCTGGGGTAACGATAAGGTCAAGAATAACTACGCTCTGATCGCCGGCACGGTCTGGGGCCCTGACGACCGCCCGGTCTATGGCGTCCCCGTAAAAATCCGCCGGTCCACTGACAAGCCCACGAAGACCCGCTGGCAAGTCTACTCCGACCACATGGGCGAGTTCGCCCAGCGCGTCCCAACCGGCGAAGCTGACTACATCCTCTCGGCCGACCTCAAAGGCTTCAAGACCGTCGACGGCAGGCCCTTGCTCCTGGTCAAAGAAGTCACCGTCCACATCTACCAGGACGAACGCGAAGACACGGGATTACATCTCACCATCGAAGAAGCCGGTCCGAACAAATAAGTGCTGGCCAATAGGAGTCACCCTAACTCCAATTTTGGGAAGGGCCGGCATTCGGGAAGCGCACGGTTTGACAAGGCAAAGTTTGGGAAGGGCACGGGGTTTTGTGGAAGGGCACGGCTTCAGCCGTGCCGTCCGCAGACAACGGAGACGCGGGCTTTAGCCCCTGAGGTCTGCCAGTCCCGTGTCGCCCCCGATGTTACCGACATTGGTGCCACTGAGAACTGGTGCTGACGAAACCGCTTCGGCGGGGCCGTGAGACAATAGCACCAGCATGATTCGCAAATCACCCGTTATCACGGCCGTGACTCTGACTTGCGGCCTTCTGCTCGCGCTGCTTGCAGTCTCGACTGCGCTCGATAAAAAAGATAAGGCAGTCGGCCGCCTGCTCTATGGCAAGGTGCTCGATCCCCAGGATAACCCGCTTCCCGATGCGGCCGTCTACGTGACCAACACCCGCACTCGCGCGGTCAAGACCTATATCGTCGGCCCGGACGGCACCTACCGCTTCCCGGCGCTCTCAACCGCCGTCGACTACGAGGTCTACGCCCAGTACAAGGGCCATAAAAGCGACACCAAATCAACGACCGCTCCCAGGTCTACCTCGACCTGAAAGTGGACATCCGGTAACTCCCAGGCTCTGTCACGATTTGTCATCCCGAGCAAGCGTTTTAGCGCCGCGAGAGCCTGCCCTGAGCGAAGTCGCAGGGGATCTGGGCGAGCCGCGCGTTGCGTCGCGCCCTTTGCGACGCAATAATCGCGCGTTTGGCTCGCTTCCATATTAATTGCCATTAAATTCCCCCCTTACCCAGGACAGGTATCTTTTCATGCAACTTTTCACTCCCTATTCGGGTTCAATATACATAGGTATATCTGTCTGGAGGATACTGTGAACGGATTGCTTTCTACTCGCAAACCCAATCGAACCGCCCTGGCCGCGATGGCGGTATTGGCGTGTGTAACCCTGCTTTGTGCCGCATCCGCCTTCGCTCAGGGCGGCGCCATGAGCCCCTACCAAGATGAAAAAGACGGCGTAAGCGCCGGTGGCAAATGGATGGAGTTCCAATCGGAAGACAAAATGACGGGCGCCAAGAAGGTCCGCTTCGAACTGCTCTCGAACAACTATCTCAAGGAAGATCCCGACTACAAGCCCCGAGTCGAACTCCTCTGTACCAACGGCAAATACGAATACGCCGACTTCAATCCCGGAGCCCGCCTGGGACGCCCCGACTATCCCGGCTTCTGGGGCCAGCCTAAGATGGAAGTCCTGGTGCGCGTCGATGATGTCCACAACCACAAAGGCTGGAATTGGATTCGTGGTCACTTCCTTTCCATGGACAAAGGCACCATCCGCGGCGCAATCGGTGCCCAGGTCTTCAACGTGGAAGTGAAAACCAGAACCGGTTACGCCATCGCCGAGTTCTCCCCCGCAGGCCTGAATCTGGACGAAGTGAAAAAGTCCTGCGACCTGACTCCCAAGAAGCCCAGCAAAGACTAACGGCCGAAGCCGGGTGCCCCATTTCTCGCGCGGGAGTTTATTAGTAAGCCGCGCGAGAAGTGGGGATTTTGACCGAGCGAAGGGGCAAAGCGCGGCGCTAATTCTTCCCTGCGGCCGGTAGTTCTTTTTGCTCAGCCAGCCTTCCCCACACTTCGGCCTTCCGCGCTCGCCCTCTCCTGATTATCTGCTACCCACCCGGCGCAACCCTTTCGGCACTTGCCTCACCAACCCCACTGCTGGCACCGTGTAGTGTTATAGGCACGGCAACCATGGACAGCAGCACCATCACCGGATTCGCGTTCGTCCTGTTCCTCACAGGCGCCGTCGTCTACACCGTCATCCTCTACAACGGCCTCGTCCGCCTGCGCAACGAGAACGACCGCGCCTGGGCCAACATCGACGTCCTGCTCAAGCAGCGCCACGACGAGATTCCCAACCTGGTCGAGACCGTCAAAGGCTACATGCAGCACGAGCAGCAAACTCTGCTGGCCGTAACCCAGGCCCGAGCCGCATCCATGAACGCCGCCAGCATCACCCAAAAAGCCGTAGCCGATCTGAAAGTAGCCAGCGCCCTGCGCGGCCTCTTTGCCGTAGCCGAGAATTATCCCCAACTCAAAGCCAACGAAAATTTCCTCAAACTGCAATCCCGTATCAGCGAACTCGAGGAGCGCATCGCCGACCGCCGCGAGTTCTTCAACGACGACGTCAACTCCTACAACACCCGCATCGGCCAAATCCCCGACGTCTTCGTAGCCAGTTTCATGGAGCTAAAGCCCCGCGCCTTCTTCAAAGTCACCGACGAAGACCGCAAGCTGGTAGAAGTAAAGTTGGCCAGCAGCCAGACCTCCGGCGCTTAGTCTTCTTTCCTGCTCATGTGGCCGCGGACCTGCCCTGAGCGGCAGTCGAAGGGGCCTTCGCCCGCGCAGGCCTGGGGTACACACTCCCCGGCACACACCCGTCCACATCACCCCAGCAGCCGCGCCGCATCCTTAGCGAAGTAAGTCAGAATAATGCTAGCCCCCGCCCGCCGAATACTCACCAGCGATTCCATCATGACGCGGTCGCGTTCGATCCACCCCTTCTGCGCCGCAGCTTCAATCATCGCAAACTCGCCCGACACCTGATAAGCCGCCAGCGGCAAATCAAAACGTTGTCGCGCCGCAGCAATCACATCCAGATAAGGCATAGCCGGCTTGACCATGATCATGTCGGCGCCCTCTTCAATGTCCGCTTCAATCTCGCGCAGCGCCTCGCGCACATTGGCTCCATCCATCTGATACGACCGCCGGTCTCCGAATTGCGGTGCCGAGTCCGCAGCCTCACGGAACGGCCCGTAGTAGCCCGACGCAAACTTCGCAGCGTAAGAAAGAATCGGCGTATTGCTGAACCCATCCTCATCCAGCGCTCGCCGAATCGCCCCCACACGCCCGTCCATCATGTCGGAGGGCGCGATGATGTCGATCCCCGCTTTCGCCAGCGAAACCGAAGTCCGCGCCAGCAACTCGAGCGAAGCGTCATTGTCGATCTCGTAATTCGACCCGGCCGCGCGCGCCGCCACCGCCGCCAGTTTGTCGAAGGCTTCTTCGATGTCCTCAGATGTCTTCACCGCCATCGCGCGAACCTCATTCATCGCGTCAATGGCAGCGGCCCCCAGCGACCGCGGAAGCGTGGGCTTCACAATCCCGCAATGCCCGTGTGACATGTATTCGCACAAGCACACGTCGCCCATCAGAATCAGGCCCGGCACTTCGCGTCGCATCGCCCGCGCCGCTTGCTGCACGATGCCGTCCTCAACCCACGCTCCGGTCGCAACGTCGTCCTTCTTGTCGGGCAGCCCGAAAAGAATCACCGCCGGCACGCCCAGCGAATGAACTTCCTGCGCGTCCTTCACCGCTTCGTCCACCGACAGATTGAACACCCCCGGCATGGACCCAACCGCCTTGCGCACCCCTTCTCCGGGGCAGACGAACATCGGGTAGACAAACGCGTCGGGAGTAAGCCGAGTCTCACACACCAGGTTGCGCAGCTCCGCCGTGCGTCGCAGCCGCCGAAGACGGGTCACAGGAAATGCCATGGCAATTCACCAGAGAGGACGGCAGAACAACGCGCCTTCCTGCCTTAATTCTAGACCATCTTCGATTCCGACAACCATTCTGAAACAGCTATGAATCGGAGCGTCGAAACGAAGACGCTCCGGCTCTCCCCGGATGTAACGAAAGTAACCTCCCAGGTTCAAAACGCTCGGATTCCCTGATTGAGTCCCATAGAATTGAGCCCAGATGCGCCTGCTCCAACGCCACCGCTGGTTTGCGGCAGCGGCCGGAATCACTCTGGCCTTTGCCGGCGTGTGTTTCTTCGCTCACCCCAGCCTCGCACTGACCGCATTCGCCGATCTGGCAGGCCTCGCGCTCATGCTGGCTGCCGCCGGAATCACCTTGGCCAATGCCCTGACGCGTCCGCCTCAGGAGCGCAGCTTCTGGGTGTTGATGACGCTGGGCTTCTCGCTGTGGATTAGCAATCAAGCCGCCTGGTCCTATGTCGAGGTTCTGCTGCAACGCCCCATCCCCGACCCATTCCTGTTCGATATCATCCTGTTCTTTCATGCCCTGCCCATGATCGCCGCCGTGGCCTGGCGTCCGGATCTGTTGAAGAGAGAAGGAAGAATCCATCTCAGCGCGTTGAATTTCCTCATGCTGCTCGGCTGGTGGATCTTTCTCTACGCCTTCATCGTCTTTCCCCACCAGTACGTTGTGCCCAATGCCCAGATTTACAGCCGCTACTA
>JBELAE010000475.1:0-3724 GCA_049509155.1 Candidatus Sulfotelmatobacter sp. | reverse complement strand
CCGCCGACAGCGTCATCGTCTCCCCACTCAACGGCAACCCCCGCATCCCCCGCACCGATTCCACCGCAACCGGCAAAGCGAACTGCTCGCCCAGAAACCCATCCACAAACCGCCCGCCGCGAATCTCTCCACGATCTTCGAGCCGACGGAAACCCATCAGCAACTCGCGCCAGGTCGGCAAGTTCGACTCCCGCGCCAGCAGATCGCGAATCACAATTCCATACCGCCGCAACAGCATCCAGCACGCCGCCTCGACTGCACGCGGTCGCTCCACAGCCACATCCGCATGCAGCAGCGCCCACCGCCCCGAACTGTGCCGCGGACGCGTGCTGCGCCCGCTACCCTGCCCCGCCCGCCGCTTCGGATCAATCAGCGCCCGCAGATTATCGAAGCCATCAGCCGTCACCACACCCGCCGCCACCAGTTCCCACAACGCAGTCTCGATCTCCGCCTTAAGCTTCCCCGTGCTGCGCACAATGTCCGCAAAGAACGAAGCTCCGCGTTGCCGCAAGAATTCGAGCACCAGCTGCGCCCCATGACTCAGACCTCTTCCCTCCAAAGAATCATTCGGATGCCCCATGGCCTGCCCAGAGCTTGTCGAAGGATCTCTCTGTTTTTGCGAGACCTGGAAGTTTCCCCGCGGGACCATCCAGTCCGACTCCTCCCGCACAAAAAAAGTAATCGGAGCCACGCTGGTCGGAATCACCCGCCGTTGCCGCGATGCAGGCGCATCTTCAGAAGACCCTTTCGTGCTCGCGGAACCTCCCGCATCCACCGTAGCCGGATGCGGTGACAACCTTCCCCACCCCACCACTCCCGTCATGCAAAGTTGATCCAACCACGCGGGATCATAATCCGCAATCCGTCGCGCCAAAATCTGCCGCTCCCACGCATTCGCCGGAATCTCAAATCCCTGCAACTGCTGCAACACTTCGAGCGTCCCGCGCTCGCCCACCACCTGCGTCCCCGGAGCCACGTGCTGCCACCGCAACAGCCAGCGCATGAATGCCGCCGCCGTGACCGGCTCAATCTGCTTGCGCAACATCCCCACCGTCAGCCGGTGAATCCGCGCCAGCAACCGCCGCTCACACCACTCCGTCTCTTGTGCTTCTGCCGGCACAGGATGTGTGGAAAAAGTTTGTGTGGGGACAGCCGCCCCCGGCTGTCCAGTCGAGCGCAGCTCGACCGGGTCATGTGGAGCGGACACTCCTGTCCGCTTGCCGGCAGCGCTCGTGAAGCTTCCCCGCAGCACGGTCCCGCTAGCCTCCATCCGCAACAGAGCCTTCTCCATATCAGAAGCAGGCAGCCCGAGAATCTCCCCGAGCTCGGAAGCCGTAGCCGGCCCCAGATGCGACATCCACCCCGTCACCAGTGTAAGCAGGGCATCGTCGCGCGAAATATCCACAGTCTCGACATCCGCCAAAACCTGCTCAAACCCCGCCTCCGGAAACAGCGCCGCAAAACTCCGCGCCCGCTCCGCCGCCACCCAGTACCGCCGCCCCTCCAACGATGCAATCCCAGCCCGTCCCTCAACCACGAGTTTTTCGAAGAATGCGTTCCAGCCGTTCCCCGCGATGATCGTGTAGAGGATGCTCGCGTGGGGTCCGGTCTCTGACCCGGCCAGGCCGAGCCCAGCGAATCCGGGCAAGGCTCGGCTTTCCATCGGAGGCATACTCTCAGTCGTTCCCGCACGGCCCAATTCCTCCGGCAGCGCCACCAGCGTATGCAACACATCATGCAACTCATCCGCATCGCGCACATCCGGCCAAGCCTCTTCCCGCACCTGAGCAATCGCGCCCGCGTCCAGCCCCCCCACTTCTTCGAGCACCGATTCCGGCAGCACCCGCCGCATGTTGACCGCGCGCGCCCGCCGCTCCTCCAGCGGTGCGTCATCCAGATAGGCATATGGATTCGCATTCAAAATCTCGTGCGAAAACTGCGACGGCACCGGCGTATCCACCGCGATGACGCGAATCTCTCCAGACGCCATCCCCCGCAGCAGCGACTTCAACCCCTCCACATCCATCGCCTCGGTGAGCACGTCCTTCATCACTTCGCCCACCAGCGGATGATCCGGAATCTTTCTCTCGCCTTCAATGTTTTCAAAACAAGCCGCCGCGTCGGGAAACACTGACGCCAGCAGATCATCCGAGCGCATGCGCTGAATCTGCGGCGGAACTTTCTTGCCATTCTGAAACCGCAACAGCGCCAGCGCCCGGTTCGCATCCCAGCGCCAGCGCGTGCCAAAAATCGGAGAATCCAGCGCCGCTTGCTCCAGAATCGGCTGCACGGTCTCCGCCTGCAGAAAATGAAACACATCGCCCAGCGGAAAACTGTGCTGCTCGGCCAACGCAATGTTCAGCCCGTTATCAGTCGCCGCCGCCTGCAACTCAAAATTAAATCCCACGCAGAACCGCTTGCGCAGCGAAAGCCCCCACGCCTTGTTAATTCGCCCGCCAAACGGCGCGTGAATCACCAACTGCATCCCTCCACCTTCATCGAAAAACCGTTCCGCGATGATGGTCTTCTGCGTCGGCACCGCGCCCAGCACAGCCCGCCCCTGCAGAATGTATTCAATCGCCTGCTCCGCGCCCGAATCGTCGAGGCCGCATTCGTCCTTAAGCCACGAAACCACAGCAGCCACTTCCGGCTGCGTCGCCGAAAATCCCACCGGAGAAGTGCGCGGCAGCATGGCGCTGATTTCCTCCCGCAGCTCACCCACATGCGCCGACAATTCCTGCGTCCGCGCCGGAGCCTCGCCCCGCCAGAACGGCACCGTCGGCGGCGCACCGTGCGCATCCTGCACCAGCATGCGCCCCGCATTGGTCTCAATGCGGCGGATCATCCACGACGTATTTCCCAGCAGCATGATGTCGCCGCGACTGCTCTCCACGGCAAAATCTTCATCTACCGTTCCCACCACCACGCCGTCCGGCTCGGCGACCACGGTATACAAAGAATTATCCGGAATCGCTCCCCCGCTCGTGATGGCCGCCAGCCGCGCCCCGCGCCGCGCCCGCAACTTTCCGTTCACCCGATCGCGATGCACATACGCCCCATACCGCCCACGCCGCGCCGCAATCCCCTCCGACAGCATTTCCAGAATCGAATCAAAAGTCTCGCGCTTCAGATTCCGATACGGATACGCCCGCTTCGCGAGAGCGAACATCTCGTCCTCATCCCACCCGTCGTCTTCTGACTGAACATGTGGCGCGGGAGCCCCCGCCCGCGAATCAGCCAGCGCAAGCGAAGTATCGGGATACTGAAGCGCGTCGCTCGTGTGGTTAAGCGCAATGTTTTTGACCGCAATATCGGAAACCGCAGCACCGACGCCCGGCGCACGCGGGCGCCCCGCCCGCGCCGCATGCGCGTTGCCGCTTCCCGAGGCACAAGTCGCTACAATCTGCTGGGCCAGCACGTCCAGCGGTGACTCCGGAATAATCAGCCGGTCCAGATCTCCCTGCTTGATCGCCCGCACCAAAGCCGCGCATTCCATCAGATCGTCGCGCGTGGTCACAAAGAATCGTCCCTTAGGAACCGCGCCCCGCCAGTGTCCCGACCGCCCCACCCGCTGCAGCGCGACCGCAATCGCGCGGCACGAATTGATCTGCACCACCAGATCCACCGTGCCCACGTCAATTCCCAACTCGAGCGAGGCCGTCGCCACCAGCACCCGCACTTGACCCTCTTTCAGTTTCTTCTCCGCCGCCAGCCGCAGCTTGCG
>JBELAE010000474.1:0-3749 GCA_049509155.1 Candidatus Sulfotelmatobacter sp. | reverse complement strand
CTTCGCGGCGTTGCGCAGCACCTCAACCGCATTCTTCCCCTTTCTCATCGCCAGCAGAACGTTGGCCACGGTCATGCGATACCCAACATTCGCCGGGTCCAGCGACACCGCCGTCAATCCCATCCTCCGAGCCTCTTCGAGATTGCGGTTGCGCATTCCCAGAAAAACTGCCAGCGTTCCATAAGCTGGCGCAAACGAAGGATTCAACTTGATGGCAGCTCGCAGGCTGGTTTCCACCTGCGCCTCGTCCGACGGCGCCACCGTTCCATTCATCGACATGGCCGCAAAGTAGTACTGGGCAAGAAAACTCTGGGAATCGAGCTGCACCGCCTGAGCGTATCGCTTGCGTGCTTCTTCCAGATGGCCCTGACGAAATTCCAGGTAGCCCGTGGTTTCCAGCGCCGACACGTTATTCGGATCATCGTGCAGTACATTGTCGAGAAGTGCTCGCGCATCCGCAGTCCTGCCGTTGTAGGCCAGAAAATCCGCGCGCACGGCTTCGGATTGCGCCGCGGTCAGCGCCTGGGCCCGGAAAGCCGCATCGTCCACACTCGCGCTGATCGCGGCGTTGAGATAATGAAACGATTCCTGGCGGACATAGGCTTGCAGCGCGTTCTGCAACACCTTCAAATCTCCAAAGGCACGCGTGGCCGCGGTCACGGGATCCACGTGTTGCTGGACCAAGTCGATATAGTCGCCCGAGCGGTGGGTCTTTTCCTGGCGATCTTTGAACAGAATGTAGTGCGTAAGCGCCCACGACTCCGCGTAAAAAATCGAGCCCTTGTCCTCTTCGTGGTAATAGGGCGATTTTTCGTCGACGGTGAACAGGGTCGCCAGCGGCAGCAACTTACTCTGCTTCAGCAGCGCCAGGTTGTCCGCGCTCGGCTCGCCCAGCGATACATCTTTCTCGTGAATGTCAGAGTTCTGATAAAACTCGGCCAGCCCCTCATTCAGCCACAACGGCATCCACTCGGCAGATTTGCTCAGGAGCAAGTGGGTGTATTCGTGATAGACCACGGCATAGGGATGATCGCCCTCGGCGTCCAGCCGCATCAGAACGTAATTCTTGTCGGGAGCCCGCAGGAAGAGCCCGCCCAATTTCACCGATCCCTTGGCTAAATAATCCTGGGGCTCGAGCGCCTTAAAGTCTTTTTCGTCCTTGATAGCCAGCACGATGATCGGCGATCCGGGATCGATCTGCAATGTCGGAAACGCAGCCTGAAACACAGATCGCATGCGCTCAAACTGGTCGGCCACGCGGCGTCCCTGCTTTTCGTTGGCGTTGGTGACGACCACAAAGTGCGGGCTGCGCAGTTCGGTCCAAGTCTCGGCCTTGTCCCGCGCCGGAGCCAGCGCAGCCGCAAGGATTGGCAAGAGCAGCAAAAGGCGCTTCGACATAAGCAGCGAGCCCATACAGATACACCGCTATCCGTGCCGAGTCAAATAATAAAGGTCGCGGCCCTGTGTAGTGTCAACGACTTGTGCACTGCCAGCGGGACTGCGGAGAAAGGCGCGTCCGAGTCGCCGAAAAGGTTCGTATCAGGGCACGTCTTCAGACGTGCCGCAACGGCGAAGCACGAAGCGCGGCTTTAGCCGCTGGCGGTCGGCGTCGCAACCCAAGCGGCTCGAGCCGTCAGAAACAAACTATGTCCGTCCCTCAAATCGATGCCCCGACATGACCCGCTCACTCCACCGCCGGCCGCAGTTCCACCTTCTTCGTCGTGATTGTCACTCGCGTGGCGGGCAGCTTCGGCGGCGGCCAGGATTCCGTGTACGCTTCCACCGTGATCGTTCCCGGAGTGCGCGTCGACTGTACAATCACCTGCCCCAGACCATTGAACAAACTGCGCTTCGGCTCTTTGTCGGACTCCTGGCAGTTCGGATCGCCGTTGCCCACGCCAATCAGCGCACCTTCGCCAGTAACTTTGAAACTGATCATGTTCGCCGCCGTGGGAAGCGCGCGCCCTTCTTTGTCGAGCACTTCAACTTTCAGCACCGCCGCATCCTCGCCGTCGGCGTTGATCTCGGTACGGTCGGCCGTGACCCGGATCGCCACCGGGGCGCCAGTCGTTTCGCGTTTTTCCACGAGCACGACTTTGCCGTTTTTCGTGCCACGCGCCTCGATCACGCCGGGCTCGTACTTCACGCTCCATTCCAAGTGCGTCAGCGGCTCAACTTTCTTCGACCCCTGACTCTTGCCGTTCAGAAATAGTTCGACCGAATCCAGATTCGAATGCGCCCACACCGGGATCGGTTCGCCCTCGCGCCCGCCCCAGTTCCAGTGCGGAAATAGATGCAGCACCGGCTCCGATCCCCACCACGCTTTGTAGTAATAAAAATTGTCCTTGGGAAAGCCGCACATGTCGACAATGCCGAACTGTGAATTAACTGACGGCCATCCATAGGGTGTAGGCTCCCCACGATAGTCGAACCCAGTCCAGGCAAAGCCGCCGGACAGCCATTCCCGCGCAGCATAAAACTTCCACCAGTCCTCCGCCAGTTCCGACCATTCGGTATGGTTCACATCGTAAGCGCTCACCCAATTCCGCAACTTGTCAGTTTCATAGATGCCGCGCGTCGAAACCGTGCTGGCCGTCTCCGACCCCACGCTCGGCTGCTTGGGATGCTTGGCATGATACGGGTCGAGATCCTTCAGGTTGTAGTTGAAACCCATCACGTCGAGCCGTTCCGGGAAGTGAGCTTCGAACGACCCGTTGACTGCGGCGGTGCAAAGGCGCGTCGGGTCGAGTTCGTGGGTTCGCGCAATCATGTCGTCGATGACCCGCACGCCCTGGGGTTGCGGCATCATCGTCCACTCTTCGTTGCCCATCGACCACAAAATAATTGACGGCGAATTGCGGTAGCGCTTCACCATCGCTTCGAGTTGCGCCATGCCTTCCGGATTCGAACTCATCAGCCGCGTCTCGCACATCATCATCATGCCGAGACGATCGCAGGCTTCTACCCACTCCGGCGTCGGCATGTTGTGCGAAGTACGCACGGCGTTGCCGCCCATGTCTTTCAAGACGCCAATGCGATAGTCCTGCAGCCGGTCGGGCAGCGCCGCCCCCACCCCCGCGTGGTCTTGATGATTGCAGGTGCCTTTGATCTTGACTGATTTGCCGTTGAGGAAGAAACCCTTGTCGGCATCCCACTTGATGTCGCGGACGCCGAACCTGATGCGCTCGGCGTCGCGGACTTTGCCGTCGGACTCAACCGTAACTTCTGCGGAATACAGGTTTGGCGTCTCCGGCGACCAGAGCGCAGGGTTCGCTAGGTTGGCACCGACCACAAATGTCGCGAATCCATTGGGTACTATCGGTTTTACCGCCGAGTCCGCCGTCGCTACAACTTTGCCCGCTCCGTCGACAATCCGCCAGCGTACGCGGCAAGTCTCGGCGTCGCTGCCCGCATATCGCACAATAGTGTCCAGAGTCAGGATGGCCGACTCGCCCCTGACCTCCGCCCGTACAGCGCTCTCCCACGGCATCAGATGCAGCGCATCCCTCTTAGTCAGCCATACATGCCGGTAAATCCCCGCGCCCTCGTAGAACCATCCGTCGCCGAAACTGGCGTCCATGCGGACCATCAGAAAATTCTTCCCGCCATAATTCAGGAAATCGGTCACGTCAAACTGAAACGGAGCGTATCCGTTGTCGTTTCGCCCGATGAAGTATCCGTTCAGAAACACCAGCGCGCTGCGAAAAGCGCCGTCAAACTCAACCGTTATGCGCCGTCCCTCATCTTCC
>JBELAE010000473.1:0-3763 GCA_049509155.1 Candidatus Sulfotelmatobacter sp. | reverse complement strand
GAATGATGCGAAATTGGTGTGGGAAGTGCGATTCATATTGGCTGCCAGACCTAGCTGCCCGACCGCGAGTAATGATTGACGATTACGCGATAATTCTTCAGCCGCGCCGCGATGTCATCCGGTATGTCGACCGCAAACGGTACGGGCACCTGCGGCATGAGCGCCTTGTCTACATAACCATCCGAGACCCAGATTACTTTGCCAGAGTCGTCGTAATACGCTGCCAGAACTTGTGCGATGTTGACGGGGCGGCCGCTTTGATTCACCAATTCGCCCTTCAGCACATTTCGGTCCAGTCCATCTTTGCTTACCGCCTGATCCATCACGGCAATCACCGGATCGGCGCTGGCCGGGACCAACAGCGCGCGCGCATCCATGCGCACACTCTTGACCGCGTCTATGCGTTCACCCGGAAAGTCAATGCGATACGGCGAAACCTGCTTGGGAAGCAGCACGTGAGAAATCAGATCGAAGCTGCCTTCGTCCTCAATGGCAGAGCCGTCCGCTTTCAGCAGCGTGGCATTCACATTCAAGTAAGCGGGAACGGTGTCTTCATTCTCGACTTCCCCGAGAATCACGACGCGGCCGGGCCGCGAAATCGCATTCATCGACGTAATGCGCACTTTCGGTGAGTCGACATCCTGCGCTCCCCAGTTCTGTGAAGTGTTGCGGCCGATAACGTCCCAGCTCAAATAGTTCACCGACAACACCTGAGGGGGCACGGTGGGAAACTGCGGTTTCGGCCATACCACTCGCCACACCGAACCCTCGCGGCGCACGCGCACGTCCCGAACGTCATCCAGCGAGCCCAGAGCGCTCGACCAATTCATCCGCAGGCGGACCACGGCTTGATCACTATCGGCGTGCAAGGGGGAAACATCCGCAGTCTGTAGCGAGGAATACGTGCGCAAGCTTCCGTCGCTACCCGCCATCTCACGAGTGAACGATACGAGATCCGTGTCACTGCTGGGATCGATCGAAGCGAAGGCTTGTTCGTAATTGCGAGCTTGAATCTGACTCATCAGAGCCTGAACAGCTTCTTCGGGGGTTCCCGCGGAGAACATGGCATGCTGCTTCAGCCCTCCGGATTGCAGCCAGGCGAAGGCAAGCAGGATTGCCGTAGCAGTGGCGAGAAAGCAAACCAGTATCCACTTCATGAGCGCACCCCATTGGCATAGACGCTTTCCGGCGCTTCCTGCGGAAACGCAATCGGTTCCTCTTGCTGAATGCGGCGCGGTTCGACCAGCAACCACACCAATAGAATTGCGAGAAAGCTGCTGCCGATGGGGAGGATGCCCCAGATCAATCCCTCCCACGGTGTCGGCATAGCATCGGACGGGATCGTCCGAGCCGGGGGCGCATCATCCTTGGACCAAACGGTGATGGCGCCGGAGTCGTAGCTCTCCACCTGGCGCCAACCGCCGAACACCAGCAGCGGTTCATAGAACGGATCGTGCACGAAAATGAATTTCAAACCGTAGTGGTTGGCATGCTGGAGCATGGCGCGGAGGGAATCCATTCCGGCGGCGCCGAAGAATTTCGCGCTGGTCAACTGCGCCGCGCCGTAACGCGTCATTTCGGGCAACAGGCGGGCCGAGTTGTACTCGCCATCCACGCTGCCCGCGCCGGCATAGGTTGACACCTTGGAGAGAGCGTTGCCGAATCCGAGCGTGAGATAGCGGTACTGATCGTGGCCATCACGATTCAGGAATGCGACGACGGAATCTACATTCAGCGAACTAAAAGTACGGAAGGGACTCCACGTCAGCCAACCCAGCGCCAGCGCCAAGCTGGCGACGGCGGCGGCGCTGACGCCGATCGCGCCCTGGCGTGGAGAACGATCGATGAGTTCCTCAACTAGCAATCCTACAATCGGCAGGGCCAGCACCGTCGCCCACAGCGTGAAGCGCTCGTAGGTGAGAATTTCGAAAGCCCGGCCGAAGATCCAGCGCGGAACCGGAGTGGTGCCACCCAAGGCAATCAGGAACGTGACCCAGAACGCCAGCAGCAACACGCGCAAACGAGGGTTCGAGGCACCTTTGATCACGATGAAAGGCAAGGCCAGGATCAAAGCGCCATACGGCACAATGAAGTAGTTCATGCCATAGACCCAATTCATCAGGAAATTTGAGCGGCTGGCATGTGGAATCGGCATCTGCTCGATCGGATGCCGGATGATCGCGATCCAGTAGGGCAACAGGACGATCCCAACCCCCACGGCGGCAATCACAGCAAAGACGAAACCACGCCCGAGGATTGCAACACCGCTTTGTTCCTTGCTTCGGCCGTCATACCAAGCCAGCCACAACACTGGCGCCGCAAAAAGGACTGAGCCGAAGATAAGCGTTACGTGATGCGCCGATGCGGCGGCCAGCGCCAGTGCAATTCCCTTCAGGAGCGACCGCCAGCTCGCCGACAGGCACCACGAATACAAATAAGGTAGAGCAAGAAAATACAGAGACGCCGACAGCGTCGTGGGCAACTGCCCCGCCGAGTAGACAAGAAATGCGATGCTGCCGGCGAACACGGCCAGCACCCCGGCGTAGCTGGCTGCACGATCGTCCACCCAAAGCTGCGCGAACCGGTACGTGCCCACAGCCAGAAAAACGACTGCGGCCAACTGCACCAGCATGAAGCCCTCAGCGAGCCCGACGATATAGGAGAGCAGTGCAATCCATTGATGCGTCAGCGGAGGGTAGGTGGTTTGTGAGAAGCCGGCAAACCACTTTTCATTCCAGGGATTGAACCAGTGATGCGCATAGTGTGACGCAAAGAAGATGTGCAGATTTGCGTCATAGGACGTAGTCGCCGGCAGTTCCATTACGAGCAAGGGCCCGTGAATCGCCAGCGCCAGTAAAACGATGGCTGCAACGGGAATGGGGCGTTGCCAGATGCTGGTCCCAGCGCGGACCGCAAATGCTTTTTCGCGGGGTCTCGTCGAGTGAAGCTCCAGTGTTTCCATCGGAGCGTTTCGATTCCAGGGGCCCGGCAAAGGTTGGCAGGTATTTGCGGGCGGTCAAACGCGAGGGCACGCGAAAGTCCACAACCACATCTTGAGTTTCCTGCATCTGAGGCACGACGCAGGGAGGGTGTAGTCCCTACGCCGCCAGCCGGATTATCAGCCAAGGGGCAGCCAGGAGGTCGCGGAGGAGGCATGGTGCAATCGGCTTTCAGGACATCGGTGCGGCTTGCAGTGCTGATGGTGGCCGCGGCCAGCGTCGCCCAAACTTTTGACGTGAACGGCCAAACCTCGTCTTCTTCCCCTTCGCCCGCGCCTTCGAAGAAGCGAGGCGCGCCGCCCTCTAATAATCCGCCGACAAGTAATAACGACACCGGGATGGGTTGGGGCGCGAGCATCGAAGTGGCTCGCGAAGCACGAGCCGCTCAGACCGCGCTGCAACACGGAGACGCTGCCGGCGCAACCGCGCATGCCCAGCGCGCAGTCAACGCCGCTCCACAGAATTCTGACCTGTGGTTTACGCTGGCCTACGCCGCGCGACTGAGCGGACAGTATGCCCTTTCGGTCGATGCCTATCGCCGCGGACTCGCTCTGAAACCATCTTCGGTGCAGGGGCTCTCTGGTTTGGCGCAGACTTACGCTCGAATGGGGCGCAACGCGGAAGCGCAGCAAACCCTGGAAGAGGTTCTGGCCGCGAATCCCAGGAGCGACATCGACCTTCAACTTGCGGGCGAACTGCTGCTGTCTACCGATCCGAAACAAGCCATTCAATATCTACAACGCTCGGAAGCTGTTAAGGCTGCG
>JBELAE010000472.1:0-3828 GCA_049509155.1 Candidatus Sulfotelmatobacter sp. | reverse complement strand
GATTCCCGCACCGAGAATGATCACCTTCGTTCCCCGGCCGGTCGATGAAGGCAGGGGAAAATCAGGGTGCTGGGTGGTTTCGACCATGCCCAGAAGGCCCAGGGAGTGCATCGTCATAAAGGCAGCGCCGTAGCCGCCAGTCTGCGCGACTCTGAGGATGAACTCGCGTCGGGTGATGGTCATCTTAAGATTCGAGTAAGGTATCACGCCGAGCGGCGGACAACATCCCAAATTTCCGCATCGAGCGATGCAAGGAGAGGATGGAACGCGAGCCAGACCCCGGCGTGGTATTTCAGGAGCTGGCTTTCAGTTTCACGAAGCCCCTTTGAATCACGTCGAGCGTATCTTCTGCGAGATTTAATGCTGGGAGTTCTTCGCTTGTGAACCAGCCGACTTCTGCTGCGTCGCTGGCGGCGTGGAGTTCTCCTCCAACCCGGCGGCAGAGGAAGTCAATCAAAACATAGTGATATTGCACGCGCTGCTCGGCATCGCGCAGGACGCGGTCGTAGACGCCGAGCAGTTCTCCCGGCTCGACGATAAGTCCGGTTTCTTCGCGGGCCTCACGGATAGCGGCTTCGCGAACCAGTTCGCCGACCTCGAGGACGCCGCCGGGAATGGACCACTGCGCTTGCAGCGGCGGGTGGCCGCGCTTAACCAAGAGGACGCGGGAGTTCTGGTTGGAGTCGTCCATGGTGTGGCGATCTATGATGACGGCGCCGACTCCGACCAGCGGGGTTTCGGGGAATTCGCGTTGCATGGATGCGAGGATTTTATAGCATCGCCAGGATTCAACCGACGGCGGAAAACAGCAGGTCCCTCCACTCCGCTACCCTTTCCTTTCAAGAAGCGTAGCTCCGGTCGTGATGACAATTTTTGCTTTTGTGATTTGGTTTTCTCCGTGACTCTGTGTCTCCGTGGTTAAAATAGGCCCAATGGCACTGGAAGAATACAAACGAAAGCGGCGATTTGAGGAGACGCCGGAGCCTCCGCCGAAAGTGGCGACCAAGGCAGGGAATCGCTTTGTGGTGCAGAAGCATGACGCGACGCGGCTGCACTACGATTTTCGGCTGGAGATGGAAGGCGTGCTGAAATCGTGGGCGGTGCCGAAGGGGCCGTCCCTTGACCCGGCGGACAAACGGCTGGCGATGCAGGTGGAGGATCATCCGGTTTCGTATTTCGATTTTGAAGGCAACATTCCCGAGGGGAACTACGGCGCTGGAACCGTGATCGTGTGGGATGTGGGCACGTGGCAGCCACTTTCTCCGGTGGCAGTGAACGGAAAATATGTGCCGGGCACGGAAGCGGACGCGGCGCCCATGCTGGCCAAGGGAGACTTGAAGTTTCGCTTGAACGGGAAACGTTTGAAAGGTGATTTCGCTCTGGTCAAGATGCGGGGCCGGCGTCCGGGGAGCAAGGGCACCGAATGGCTGATGATTAAGAAGCACGACGACCATGTGGTCGAGGGCTACGACATCGATGCGATCGACGCGTCTGTGCTGAGCGGGCGCACTCTGGAGCAGGTTGCGGGAGATGCGGGATCGGCGGAGTGGAAGAGCCGTCCCACGGGGCGCGGCAAGCTGAAGGCGGCCTGGCTGGCGGATGCTGTGGCGCGAGTTGAGAAGAAAAAACAAGGGCTAACCACAGAGGACGCAGAGGAACACAGAGGAAAGGCGAAGAAGAAACCCTCTGTGTCCCCTGTGTCCTCTGTGGTTAAGACTTTTTCTGCGAACGGTGAGTCGCAACCCGGCCCTGTGAAGCGGGCGATGCCGATAAAGATTCATCCAATGCTGGCGGAGTCGGTGGAGAAGGCGTTTGACGGAGAAGAGTGGCTGTTTGAAATCAAATGGGATGGATACCGCGCGATCGCGTTCATCGAAGACGGCAAGGCGCGGCTGGTGTCGCGGAATCAGAACGATCTCACGCCGCGTTATCCGGAGTTGAAGGACATGGCGCGCCTCATCCAGGCGAAGACGGCAATTCTGGATGGCGAAGTGGTGGCGCTCGATGCCGACGGGAAAGCGTCTTTCAGTTTGATGCAGCAGCGCACGGGATTTCGTCCCGGCGGGCGCCGTGCGGTGGGGAACGCGGATGTGCCGGTGCTGTACTACGCGTTCGACCTGTTATATCTCGATGGCTACGACTGGCGGCGCGTTCCGCTGGAGGAGCGCAAGCGCAAGCTGGCATCGCTGGTGGTGGCGGGCGACGTCGTACGCTACTCCGATCACTACGAAAACCACGGCAAGGCCCTGTTTGAGATGGCGCGGCAGAAGGGTCTGGAAGGCATTGTGGCCAAGAAGCGCGCCAGTTTCTACGAAGAACGCCGCAGCCGCGAATGGCTCAAGATAAAAATCAGGCACACCCTCGAGGCTGTCGTCGGCGGATACACCGAACCCGAAGGCAGCCGCGCGCACTTTGGCTCGCTGGTGCTGGGACTCTATGACGAGAAAGGGCGGCTGATTCATGTGGGGCAAGCGGGCAGCGGGTTCGATCAGAAATCGCTCGACGAGATTTGGAAAACGTTGAAGAAGCTGGAGACCAAGAAAAATCCGTTCTTCGGCGAAGTTGAGGCGCTGCGCAAAGTCTTCTGGGTCAAGCCGGAGTTAGTAGCGGAAATCGAGTTCGCGGAGTGGACTGGCGGCACCAGCGAGGGCAGCGGACCGAAGTTGCGTGCCCCGGTGTTCCTCGGATTACGAGATGACAAGGAGCCGAAAGAGTGCCGGCTGGACGAGAGCACGCCCAACTGAGCACTGAGAAAAGGCAAGGCGAGAATTGTCTCCTTACTTCACGTCCTTCATGGCCAGCAGCGTGCCGTAGTCGCGGCCGCTGGGATCGACGGCGCGGGCCACTACTCCGGCGAACGCGTCTCGCACTTCCGGATACTTTGCCACCAGCGCTTTGATGACGGCAACGTTGACCTGGTAGGCCTGGTTAGTGTTGGAAATATCGGCAGCCTGATATTTCACGATCAGGTCCAAGTCATCCCCCACAGTCTGGGGAAAGACCGCAGTGAGCTTGTAAGTGGCCGGCGCGGCGGCGAGGTCTACGGTTTTTCCGTCGGCGGGAAGGTCCGCCAGTCGCAGGGCCTGCGATTCTTCCGAGAGCTTGTCGTTGGCCGCGGTTGCCATGAAGGGCAGCGGCGAGAGCAGGCTGTTTGCCTCCAGATAATAGAACCACGCGTCATGTATCTGGCCCTTGGTTTTGTATTCGCGGGCGCGCGCCACGAACCAGTCGCTGTCGTGTCCCGCGACCCGAGCAGACTTCACGTAAAGACCGCCTAATTTCCAGTCAGTTCCGGCCTGTTGCAGGATTACGGAAAACATGGTTCGCTCATTGCTGGTCCGCCCCTTGCTAGAAGTCGCATCGACCAGAACCACGCCATATTTTCCGGGTGCGAGATTATCCAGATAGAAAATAGCGCTTCCGGCAGTCTGACCATTCTTGCCGAAGACTCCGCAGTAAAACTCGGCGTGCGGGGCTGGAGCTGTGCCCGCGGTTTCAAGCATAAAGACGGACTTGACCGTCCCCTGGGCTCCGGCGAGATCCTGCTGGTGGTCTTTCACCGTCGTCTCGATCCCGGAGAAATCAGATGCGAGGCTGGGGATGGCGTTCTGCCGTAGCGTTGCGACGTCGGCCTTGGACACCAGGTCGAAGTAGCGCTGGCCTGCGGCGGTAATGCCCGCCCGTGCGGCGCCCTCGAGATCCTCCCCCGTTTGACAGCTCTGTGCGCGGGCATGCACGGGCAAGAATGCCAGTATGCTTAGGGCAATGCAGAGAGTTCCACCACGGCTGCGGGACTGCAGGTGTGACTTCAGGTAGGACTTCGGTTTC
>JBELAE010000471.1:0-6523 GCA_049509155.1 Candidatus Sulfotelmatobacter sp. | reverse complement strand
CCATCGCGGCAAGCACGACGAAATGCTGCGCCCCTTCCGCGCCGGCCAGCAGTTCCGCTTCGACATCCTCATGGATACCGGCGGCTTCCGCGACATGCACCGTCACCGCCGCTGCATCCAGGTCATGCAAGGCTTCACCACGCAGCACGGCTACGAGATGCTGCTCGACGTAGAAGACGCCGGCATGCGCCACCGTTTTGACACCGCCATGCGCCGCGCGCAAACCGCGATAGAAAAGCTGGCCGCACGCAACGCGCCCGAGGCGGAAGAAAATTCGCAGTACGTCATCCCGCTCGCCTATCGCAAGCGCGCACTCTTCAAAATGGATTTCGCCGAGGTCGTCTACATCTCCGAGCTGCGCACCACGCCGGCCGGCCACGTTTCCTACCGCAACGTCGCCTACGCGATGTACGAAGCCGTTGCCAGAAAGTATCCCGCGCTGGCCAAGTATTTCCGCGTGCACGACGTCACGGCGCCCGTCGATTTGCTGCAGAGGTAAGGTGGTTACATTTGCCTATACATTTGAGTACCTAGTCCGTTATCATGATCTTGCAGTTCCACGGCTTCGATTGGGATCGAGGTAACAGAGCCAAGTGCCAGAAGCACGGGCTTTCCATTGCGCTGATCGAGAGCTTGTTCGCCCGGCCTCTTGCCATCCTTCCCAGCGCGGCTGATTCGCAAGAGGAACGCCGCTTTTGCGCTGTGGGAGAAACTGGCAGCGGCCGGAGAGTGTTTCTTGTGTTCACGCTGCGGCGCAAGGGCGATAAGCACGGGGGTGAAAGACAATTGATCAGGGCGATCAGCGCGCGTTACATGCACAAAAAGGAGATCGAATCCTATGAAAAAGAAAATCCCGGCGTTTAAGAGCGGCCGCGCGGCGGCGGCCTTTGTCGACAAGGCCGACTTGTCACATTACGACCTATCGGGCGCACAAACGGTACGCTTTGAGATGAAGCGCAAGGACAAATCCATCAATCTGCGCCTGCCCGAAGAGCTTTACGATGCGGTGCGCCGGCGCGCCACCCACGCAGGATTGCCTTATCAGCGCTTCATCCGCCTGGCGCTGGAGAATGCGATTGCGACGCAGAAGTAGACTGGGCGGCATGCAGATGTTGCGAGGCGGTGGCGCGGAAGTATCCAGCGCTGGCTAAGTATTTCCGGGTGCAGGATGTGACGGCGCCGGTGGATCTCCTGCAGAGGTAGCGCGTTTCAAGCAGGTAAGGACGGCTTGTGTGTACAGATTGATTTTGGCATTGCTGTGCGGAATAGGATTTGCTGCCCTAATCGCACTCCTCATCAATGTCCCGTCTTTCGCGACTGCGTTCCTCGCTTTACTGCTCCTAACGCCCGGCGGCATCTTGGCCTCGCTGGTCTTCAGATCCCAAGGTCTAGGCTCGCCGGTGGTGCTTCTCGCGCTGAATGCCATTATCTATTCAGTGATTGCCTTCGTCGCGTTTCGTTTCTGGATTCGCTTTGACCTTTCGAAGATAAGACGTGTAACTGTTGCTATCGCGATTCCGGTGTTGATCCTCGCCATCTTGGCTTGTATCCCATCGGTGAGTCCGCTCTGGCCACGTGGCATGACGCAGTTGGCTGACGAAGAGAGAATTCTTCGAAGTGGACTTCCTCTTGGTTCAACCCTGGAAGCTGGGCGCGCATTTCTGCGTGCGAGTTCGGTGGATAGCCATGAATACGAAATAAGCGCCGAAGAGCCTGTTTTTCAGAACGCCCATGCAAAGATTATGGCAAGGCCCGGCGATCGGCTGATCTCGGCGCAGATCGAAAGCGAAGCCGCGCAGTTTCCTTGCAGCTACAAAATACAGGTGGTGCTGGTCTTTGGCCCGGACGAAAGGCTTAGGGAGGAATACATCGAGCGAACTCCGCTCTGCCCTTAGAATGACATTTGTAGCACAATCTAGATTTATCTTGACCCTGCCAGTCTCCGCGGCTAGAATTTGATCAAGAGGCGCCCGTGCCGCGTTCCGTCAAGATCGCTCCGGAAATCGACGCCAAGCTCTATCAAGAGCTCGTCTCCGTTGCCAAGGAGAACGGGCAGTCGCAGCGGTTTGTGCTGGAGCGGGCGCTCGAGCATTACCTGCATAATGTCGTTCCTTCGCAGCGAATGGTGAGGCCGGAGGTGATGGCGGCCTATCGGCGATCTAACGAAAAGTATCGCGAGTTGTACAAGAAACTGGCCAAGTAATGGCTGAGCGTGTCTACCTGACGGTGGCTGAAGTCGTCGCCATTCATCATCACCAGATCGAGGAATATGGCGGTTCGCACGGGCTGCGCGATCAGGGCGCGTTGGAAGCCGCAGTTTTCCGCCCTCAAACTGGCTATTACAGCGACTTGAGCGAGGAGGCAGCGGCGCTGTTCGAGTCACTGGTCAATAATCATGCATTTGTGGACGGCAACAAGCGGGTGGGGTTTGCGGCGATGCATACGTTTCTGCTGGTGAACGGCTTTGATTTCGACGTCTCAGGTAAGGCCGCTTTCGAGTTCATCATTAAGACGATGGAGGACGGCAAGTTCCGTTTTGCGCTGCTTCGCGACTGGATCTCGGAACACGTCGTGCAGCTTGCCGGCTAGGGCTGATAAGGCGCGAGCAAAACAGCAGGTCCCTCCACTCCGCTTAGCATTCCTTGCAGGGCCCGATTCGGGACGATTTCCACCGTTATTATCTTGATTCGCCTTTTCTTCGCTTCGATCTGTATGTATAATCCGGCCAGATTGATTTTCACGCGGCAGGCTTAAGCTGCACTTCTAAAGGAGCCACTTCCATGGCGGATGAACGGGGCAAGGCGATTGAGATGGCGTTTGCGCAGATTGAGAAACAGTTTGGCAAGGGCTCGATCATGCGGCTCGGGTCGAAGGAAGCGATCGTCCCGATTGCGGTGATTCCGACCGGGTCGATCTCGTTCGACGCGGCGCTGGGCGTGGGGGGCTTTCCGCGGGGGCGCGTGATTGAAGTGTTTGGGCCGGAGTCGTCGGGCAAAACGACCATTACGCTGCAGGTGATTGCCGAGGCGCAGAAGACCGGGGGCATGGCGGCATTCGTTGATGCGGAGCATGCGCTCGATCCCGGCTACGCCAAGAAGCTAGGCGTGGATGTGGACAACCTGCTGGTTTCGCAGCCCGACTACGGCGAACAGGCGCTGGAGATTACTGAAACGCTGGTGCGGTCCAATGCCATCGACGTGCTGGTGGTCGATTCGGTGGCGGCGCTGGTGCCCAAGGCCGAACTCGATGGAGAGATGGGCGACAGCCACATGGGATTGCAGGCGCGGCTGATGTCGCAGGCGCTGCGCAAACTGACAGGGACGGTTTCGAAATCGCGCACTTGCCTGATCTTTATTAACCAGATTCGCGAGAAGATTGGCGTCATGTTCGGCAATCCCGAGACTACTACGGGCGGAAAGGCGCTGAAGTTTTACTCCTCCGTGCGGATTGATATCCGGCGCATCGCGGCGATTAAAGATGGCGACGTGGTCACCGGTTCGCGCACCCGCGTGAAGGTGGTGAAAAACAAAGTGGCGGCGCCGTTCCGCGAGGCGGAGTTCGACATCCTCTACGGAGAGGGGATTTCGCGGGAAGGCGATCTGCTCGACATCGCCTCGAACAACAACATCGTCGAAAAATCCGGCTCCTGGTACAGCTACAAGGGCGAACGCATCGGCCAGGGGCGCGAGAATGCGCGGCAGTTTTTGAAAGATAACAAAGATGTGATGGCCAAGCTCGATACCGAAGTGCGGAAGGCTCTGGGATTGACCCAGGGCCCGGCGCAATCTGCGGCTACCGCTGGGCCGACCGCTGCACCTGCGGGCGCGCGGGTCACGACCATGCCCACGGCGGCCGAGCCGGTGAAGGCGCCGATTGTCGCGGCCCGACGCTGAGATAAGAAATGCTGTCATCCCGAGCGAAGCGAGGGACCTGGGTTTTTTTGCCTGCACCGGCAGACGTGATGACACAGGCAAACACCTAGGTCCCTCGCGTTGCTCGGGATGACAATTTTTGCTTTTGGAGGGCGCCATGCGCGAAGAAAAGCGGTACTTCGTTTACATCATGACCAACCCCTCCAAGACCCTTTACACCGGGATGACCAACAGCATTCGCCGGAGAGTTAGAGAGCATAAGCTGAAACTCACTCCGGGATTCGCGGCGAAATACAACATTACTCAGCCGGTTTACTTCGAAAGCTTCGAGGATGTCCGCAATGCGATCGAACGCGAAAAGCAGATCAAGGCGTGGACACGGGCGAAACGAGTTGCCCTGATCGAGTCTACGAATCCGAAGTGGGACGCTCTATCGCGCGAGTGGGATCAGCCGCAGACGTTTCGATTTGTGCCCAAGACGGCGTAGTCTTGCCGTCGTTGTCTTCCTACTAACTTTCTCCTAAGTTTGTCATCCCCAAGCGAACGCGAGGGACCTGGGTTCTTGCCTGTAGCCCGCACTGTGCCAGGGCGCAGCAGAAACCCAGGTCCCTCGCGTTGCTCGGGATGACCATCCTGGAAGATGACATTCTTTTGGGGGAATTGGGCCTGAGTCCCTTCGGCCCTTAGAATTGCCATTCCGAGCCTGCCCGCATAAAATCTTCTATTGCTTCTCTGTTGCACAAAGTTCTCAACTCATGGCCTTCCTGTGAGGACGATTGAATAAGGGCATCGCGGTCTATCCCGGCTCGTTTGATCCGCCCACCAACGGGCATCTCGATTTGATTGAGCGGGGCAGCAAAATGTTCGAGCAGCTGGTGGTGGCGGTTTTGCGCAACTCGGAGAAGACTCCGATGTTCAGCCTGGTGGAGCGGCTGGAAATGCTGCGCCAGCTCACCGCTGATTGGAACAATGTTCGCATCGACACGTTCGACGGCCTGATGGTGGAATACGCCAAGTCGATTGACGCCATGTGCGTGCTGCGCGGCATTCGTGCCATCAGTGACTACGAATACGAACTGCAGATGGCGCTGATGAATCGCAAACTGGAGCCGACGCTTGAAACGGTCTTCATGATGCCCGCCGTTAAATATTCCTATGTAAGTTCGCGGCTGGTGCGCGAGGTGGCGCAGGCGGGAGGGCCGGTGAAGGATCTTGTCCCCGAGGTGGTGGAGCAAAAGTTGCGTGAAAAACTGGACCCGGCATACAAACTTCGGGACACGAACGTCATCGAAGTCCCGAGAAAAAGGAAGAAGAAGGCATGACCACTGCAACTACTGAGGCGCTTAAGCTGACCGAGAGAATCAACCGGATCGAGCCCTCCGCCACGATGGCGGTGGTGGCTGAAGCCGACAAGCTGCGGCAGCAGGGAATCGACGTGGTCGACTTTGGCGCGGGCGAGCCGCATTTTGCCACGCCGCAGCACATCAAAGACGCCGCCATTGCCGCGATTCAGGGGAACTTCACAAAATACACGGCCGTGGCTGGTACGGCCGAGTTGCGCGATGCCATCGTGCATCGACACAACGTGGACTTCGACTCGGATTATCGGCGGGAGGAGGCGATCGCCTCGACCGGCGGCAAGCATGCACTGTTCAATGCGATTCAGGTTTTGGTGGATCACGGCGATGAGGTGATTCTGCCGGTGCCGTACTGGGTTTCGTTCAAAGATATCGTGCGGTATGCGGGCGGGAATTGCGTACTGCTGGAATCGGATGAGGCGCAGGGTTTTCGCGTGACAGCAGAGATGGTGGCGCGTCTGGTTACTCCGCGTACCAAAGCGATCATTCTCAACTCGCCGTCGAATCCGTCGGGCGCGGTGATGAGTCCGGAGGATATGACTGAGGTCGTTCGGTTGGCGCACCAGCGTGGGATCTGGGTGCTTTCAGACGAGTGCTATGTGTATCTGAATTACACGGGCAAGAATTTTTCGGTTGGGTCGCTGCGTGAATATAAAGAGCGAATGGTGGTGCTGGGCTCGCTCTCGAAAACTTACGCAATGACAGGATGGCGACTTGGGTATGCGCTGGCACCGGCGGCAGTGGTGAGCGCGATGGCGAAACTGCAGAGCCAGTCGACTTCGAACCCGACTTCGATCGTGCAGAAGGCCGCGGTGGCTGCGCTGAAGGGGCCGCAGGAGTGCGTGGAGCAGATGCGGCTGGAGTACATCCAGCTTCGCGATCATGTGGTGGACGGATTGCGCTCGATTCCGGGCGTGAAATGCACGCTGCCGGAGGGTGCGTTTTATGCTTACCCGAATATTTCGTCGTTCCTTGGCCGGGGCGGACTGAAGTCGGCGTCCGACGTGGCCGGACGGCTGTTGCGCGAAGTTCACGTCGCCACCGTACCCGGCGAGGGGTTTGGCACGAGCGAGCACATTCGCGTTTCGTATGCCACGTCGAAGGCCGAGTTGGACCGCGGCCTGGAGCGCATGCGGAAGTTTTTTGCAGCGTTGTAAGCCCACGTTGCTAGTGATCATCAGGTTCGGCAAGGGCCGTTCCATCTGCGAGCGGTCTTTTTTGTGGGCGTGAGTTTTGAATGGGGAATCTTTATCCATTGCTGATGCTTCCGGGATTTGATCCACGACCGTGGGG
>JBELAE010000470.1:0-3877 GCA_049509155.1 Candidatus Sulfotelmatobacter sp. | reverse complement strand
GGACCAGGGGGTCGGAGGTTCAAATCCTCTCTCCCCGACCAATCTTTTCCAACTATTTACAGCAGCGGCGGAAACTCCAAACCAACCCACATGGTTTTGCACCAGGTGCTCTAGCGCGGCAACCCGCATAAATACTGAAACTCTTGCCCTGCGAAGAGCGTAGGGCCGTCTACAAGATCGACCACAGCGATCTGACGAACAAACCAGATGCTCATAGCGCAGTTCTAGCCGGTCGGCAAGCATTGATTGTTCAGTGATAATCAGGCCACATGATCCTCTGAGATCCCACTCACTCGTGGAGAAGAAACTTTGCGGCACTATTGCAGGTTCGCGGACTCTGCCTTGGCTTGTTTCAGGATGGGTATGTCGGAGTCGGCATCCTTCCAGAGTGTGAGGAAGTCTTGATAGGCAGCCTTGGCTTTGCTCGTATCTCCTGTGAGAGAGTAGGCCCTTGCTAGTCCCAAATGCGTTAGTGCACCGATCAGCTCGTTCTGGACCACCCCTGGATGATCGAGAATCTTCTGAAACTCGGCAGCGGCGGCAGAGCCTTGCTTCGCAGCGAGATAAGATTGGCCGCGCACGTAGGCTGGATAAAGACTGATACCTGCATCCAAGGCCGTAGTGCCCAACTCGTACGGTGCAGCCGCGGTGAGCGTCTGTATCGCCCTGCCAGCATCGCCTTGACGCAATTCACGAGCGGCCCGAATGGTTGGCAGGTAATTGAACTGCACGATCGTGTCTTGCGGGAAGTGTTTGGCCAGATTGTCGGTCAGTTGCATCGCTTGCGCGAAATCGCCGGCCAGGCTGGCCGCGAGGGCCGACATGGCTTCGACATCCTTGCCATTTGAGAGCGCGAGCGCGGATTTAACCTGCTGCTTTGCCAAAGCCGGGTTACCCACCAGCGCCTCGCGAATCGCGGCCTGTGCCTCATAGATCGCGGCCGACTGTTGGTTGTCAGCTTTTTGAGCGGAGTCAGCGGCGCGGAGGATAAATTCTCTCGCTTTGGCAAACCGCCCGCCATATGCAGCCGTGCCCGCTTCGTAATTAAGCGCGGCGTGTCCCCATGTCGGATTGCTCGACAGTCCCGCCGCCTCTTGCTGAGTCCCCGCCGAATCATGCTGCAGGAAATCAATGATGTAAAGATTGAGGTGGAACACTGGGTCGTCTTGTTTGCGAGTTTGCGCTTCCAAGGCCATGGTCCTGGCATCGCTGAAGCGGTTCACGAAAATATACGACCAGACAACGTTCGAACTGAGACGCTTTTCGCCTGCCACGTTCATTGCGTTTTGGGTGGTAGCGAGGAGTTTCTCGTAGTCGCCCAGGTAGAAATAGACGACCGCCAGACTGACCAGTGGGTGGGGGTCCCGCGGATAGACCTGGGCCCACAACTCGCAGTCCTTGCGCGCTGCTTCCAGGTCCCCTGAGACCATAAGGTCATAGTGCGAGGCAATGTAGAACTTCTCACGGTCGCTTACTCGATCACGCAGTTCGTAGGCCTTCCGGATATAGTCGGTCCCTCGCACGGTCTGGCCCATATTGATGTAAACCACCCCGAGTTGCGCATAGGCCATGGCGAACTTTGGGTCTTGCTCGATTGCCCGCTGAAACAGTGGGATACAGTTAGCAAAGTCCCCGCTGCGCACCTTCATGGCCAAACTGTAGGAATGTAGTGCTTCGAGCGATGGCGTGGTTACGCTTTCCGGCGGGACGTCATACTTCTGCACCGAGGCTAGAGATTCACCCAGCTTGCCGCGAGTTTCCGAAGCTATCTTGCCCAAAGCATCGAGAACGTGGGTTTTGTCGCTGGCCTCTGCCACCGCGCTGGCCAGTGTGTCTCCACTTGAGCAGTCCAGCGCCTTCAGGGTCAGAAGGTAACGCGTGCCGATCTGGGCGATCGAGCCATCCAGCACCGCCGCGCTCGCCGTGCGTTGGCAGACCTCGCGGGCCTCTTCGGGCGTCAGCCGCACATCTTTCGGCTGGCCCATCAACGAAAGCGTCTGCGCTGTGCGCTGGTCGGAGAGCAGGTTCAGAAAGGGAGACTGCTCCAGTTGCGCCGAAAGCCCCTGCCGCAGAGTTCCATCGAACACCGGATCACCCGTCTGGTTTACAAAATCCGCCATCACGATGGTGTCCCTATCGGAGAGTTTCGGTTCCCCATGGGATCTCCCGAACCATGTACCGCCAAGCAGGGCGGCGGCTACGAGTATCGACACTCCAGCCCAACGCCATGCCTTGACGGGCGAACTTTCTTCGTCAATCACCACATGGGTTATCGAGCGAGCCTGCAACACCAGGTCGTCCTGATCAGGGACGGACCGCACTTTCTCTGTGAAGCGGTACCCTCGCCCCGGAACGGTCACGATGTAGCGGTGTTCCCCCACCGAATCTCCCAGGGTCTTGCGCAGCACAAAAATGTTTTGCGCCAGGTTGGATTCCTCGACGAAAGTGTCAGGCCAGACCGACTTCATCAGATCGTCTTTTAAGACGACCTTTTCGCTGTGCTGGACCAAGACTAGGAGAGTCTCGAAGGCTTTCGGTTGGAGTGGAACCGGCTGACTGTTCCGCAGTAAAAGCCGCTTATCGGGATCCACTCGGAACGGGCCGAACTCGTAGAAGCGCTTTGCTTCCTTACTCATAGCTACGCCCTAATAAATCCTGAGAAGTTCTGAAGGCTTTTCTAAAGACTTCCGATGCCCATTTCCGGCAGAGTGCACGCGCTGGACTTGCGTTGCACTCTACCACGAGATCTAAGGCGGGTAAAGGTTCAAGTGGAGGCCACAACGAGCCATAAAAGGATAGAGATCACCGTTCAGACCGATCAGATTTTGATCATCCGCAGACGGAGTTCTGTCCGCTGCTGGTGCCCAGAGTGCGCCGCCAATGTGGAGGCGGTGAACTTGGCCCAGGCGGAGGCCTTCGCTGGCCGGGCGCAACCCCGGCTCGGCGATGACGCGGGGGCTAACAAGAGGTGGCATCGCTTGGAGGGTCCGGACGGGACCTCGCTTGTTTGCGCGGAGTCGCTGCTGAAGTCGATGTGAGGGTAACCCATAGAGATTGGAAACTGATTCAACAGCTTTCAGTACGGAAGCAGAAAAACGAGGAGGCTCTTATGAGACCTGTTTACGCGGTAACGCTTTCAATTCTAATGTTGCTGGGGAGCCTGACCGCGCAGCAGAACCCTGCCAATGCTACCGTGCCACCGTTGATCCAGTTCTCGAATGTCGCCACGGATGAAGGCGGGAACACCTTGAGCGGCGTGGTGAACATCACCTTTTCGCTCTACAGCGGCCAGCAAGGCGGTGAGCCGCTGTGGACCGAGACGCAGAATGACGTCCAACTCGATCCCACCGGCCACTACTCGGTACAGCTCGGCATTACGAAACGCAACGGCGTGCCGATGTCTCTATTCAACACGGGCGAGGCGCGCTGGCTGGGAGTGCGGACCGCCGAGCAGACCGAACAAGCGCGCGTGCTGCTACTTAGCGTTCCCTATGCGCTGAAGGCGGGCGATGCGGCGACCATCGGAGGTTTGCCGCCCTCGGCCTTCATGCTGGCGGCTCCGGGCACGACGGCGAATGTTTCCGCGCCAGCCACGTTCGTCGCAGCACCGGCCGACGCTCCTGCGGCTGACGTTACCGGCTCGGGCACAGCCGACTTCATTCCGCTCTGGACCACGACCTCCAACATTGGCAACTCAACGCTGTTTCAATCGGGGACGGGGAACACCTCCAAGATCGGCATCAACACCACCACGCCTGCGACAACGCTGGACGTGAAAGGCGGCGGCACTATTCGCGGCACGCTCAGCCTGCCCTCCACGGGCACGGCGACCGCCACGAAGGGCTTCAACTCCCAACCACTAACAATGGCCGGCTCG
>JBELAE010000047.1:0-19506 GCA_049509155.1 Candidatus Sulfotelmatobacter sp. | reverse complement strand
CGCTGGAAGTCTTCGCGCGTTTTCATGGAGTAGGGAATCCAGCGGAAGATGTCTTCCAGATCGTTGTGCGCAACTTCCCAGAAGAGGTCGGCGTGCTCGCGGCATATTGGTTCGAGGCGAACGAAGGAGCCTTCCAGCGTTAGCGGCAGATCGATCTTTAGCGGACCAGTGGTCATGTTTTGAGGCTTTCCTCTTAGGCTATCCTCTCAGTTTACCTGTCAGGCTTAGCTCTCAGGCTTAGCCTTCGATGCGGGCAGAGTCCGACCATTATCTTGCATCTTGCAGCGGTTTTGGGCATCTGTAAAACAGCGCCGGTCTGCGGATTGTATTCCACTAATGTTAACGTTGATCTGGGATGTTGACCTGACATGATCTCATACGTCCAACCAGGGGCCATGCGACGCGCCATACTGCGAACGACACTGCGGTGTTGTCAGGAGAACTTTCGGTGAAGTCGCACTGTCTTCCGTTCTCGCAGATTCCGCACACCACGCGGCTGTTCACTGACTTTCTGGCTTACCAGCCCAACGTGCGGCAGTTTTATCCTAGGCCGCCTCACTTCACGGAGTGGCTGAAAGAAGAAGCTACAAGAATCTCTTACGATTCTTCCCGCCGCGAGCGCGTCAGCGCTATTCTGGAGCGCCAGAATAGATCCTGGAACGCTTCGCCGAAAACCCTTGCTAACCTCGACCGCCTGCGCAAGGGTGCGGCTGCGATCGTCACCGGGCAGCAGGTCGGACTCTTTGGCGGACCGATGTTCGCCATCTACAAGGCGCTGACTGCGGTCAAACTCGCGGAGGAAGCCACGGCGGCCGGAGTCGACGCGGTGCCGGTTTTCTGGCTTGCGACCTACGATCACGATTTGGCCGAGGTGAACCACGTTTCGATCCCCGGCCCGGACGGTGCTCTGCAAGTGCTCACCACGACCAGCCACGACGTTGCGTCAGCGCCCGTCAGCGCCGTGCGTTTGGGCGACGAGATTCTTCCGGTCGTCGAGGAAGCGGCGAAGTTGCTCGGCGATTCCGAGGCTGCGCAGTTTCTGCGCGAGACGTATCGTCCCGGTGAGTCGCTGGGTACGGCTTTTGCGCGGCTGTATGCCCGCATTTTTGCCGAGTGGGGCGTAATTGTGCTGGACGCTTCTGATGGCGAACTGGACCGCGTTGCTGAGCCGATTTATCGCGCCGCCGTTGAACGCGCCGGCGAGCTGGCTACCGCAGTGCTGGCACGGGGCGAGGCGCTCGAGGCGGCGGGCTATCGCCAGCAAGTGAAAGTCACTCCGTCGTCGGTGCTGCTTTTCACGCTGCAGCAGGGCGCTCGCACGCCGATTCATCGGCGTGAGCGTGGTGACACTGCAGAGTTCGTGATTGGTGCCGACGCCGCGGCAGAGAAGCTCTCGCAAGCCGAATTGCTCGACCGCATCGGTTCGAGTCCCGAACTGTTCAGCCCCAACGTGCTGTTGCGTCCGGTCGTTCAGGATTACCTGTTGCCCACTCTGGCCTACACGGGGGGCGCCGCTGAGACTGCTTATTTCGCGCAGGCGGGAGTGGTTTATGAAGCTGTGCTCGGGCGCGTGACGCCCATCGTCCCGCGCTTTTCAGCGACCATCGTCGAACCCAAGATGCAGCGCGTGCTCGAGCGCCATGGAATCAGCGTGCTTGACGTGTTTGCTGGCCCGGATGCGTTGCGCCGTCAACTGGCTGAGCATGGACTGCCCGAGGATTTGCAGGCTGCCTTCGATGCGGCAAGAAAATCCATGGACTCGCACTTGTCCAACGTGAAAGAGAGACTGGAGAGGCTCGACCGCACCCTGGTCGATGCCGCGGACACCGCTCGCTCGAAAATTGAATATCAACTGGAACGCTTGTATTCGCAGGCCGCGCGCGCGGAAGCGCTCAAGAGCGAACTTGTGAGCCGCCACGCCGAGACTCTCAGCCAGGCGCTCTATCCCGACAAGGGCCTGCAGGAGCGCGCCATTGGTGGCCTTTACTTTCTGGCGCGCTATGGCCGCGAGTTTCTGCAGCAACTGTACGACGCCATCCAGCCCGACTGCCACGACCACCAGATTCTTGAGCTGTAGGCGGGCGAGGGCGCGGTCCTACTTGCTCTCGCTGGTTGCCAGGTACGTTCCCAGCCCTATCATGATCGCGCCGGTCACCGTTCTCTGGCGGCGGCGGAAAGTTGCCGACGAGCGAATGCGCTCTCCCAGCGGTCCAGCCAGGGCAATCACGATCAGGTCGGCCGTGGTGTTCAGCACTACCGAAATCGTCCCCAGCGTGACGAACTGCAGGAAGACGTGTCCGCCGCTGCGGTTCACGAACTGGGGAATGAAGGAGAGAAAAAACAAGGCAGTCTTGGGATTCAGAACTTCAGTCGCCACGCCCTGCCAGAGCGGATTTCGCGCGGGCTTCGAGCCTTGGGGAACGTTGGGCAATTTCTGGCCTGCTGTCTGTTCTGCTGTCTGGTCTGCGTGCGCTTTTTCTTTCCACGCATCGAGAATCATCCTTACACCCAGAAAGCCCAGATAAGCCGCGCCAGCATATTTCACCGTCGCGAACGCAATCGCCGACCTCGCCAGGACGATCGACACGCCCAGCGCCGCCGCGAATACATGCACCATCCCGCCCAGGAACGTGCCGAACGCCGAGAGCACTCCCTCGCGCTTTCCGCCGGCGAGACTGCGGGCGAGAACGTATAACATGCCTGGGCCGGGCGCAATCGCTAGCAGCAGGGCTGCGGTCAGAAATAGGTAGAATCGAGACGAATCGAGCATGGAAGCACCAAACCCTTCCACCAGTCTAGGTTGCACAGCCTAGGTTGCATCAGCCTAGGTTGCACCAGCCCCCGTTGCATCCGCCTCGTCATCCTAACTCAACGATTGTTTTTGCCACTCAAAGCGGTGAACTGAACCGGAAAAAGATGTAATATCCATTCTCGGGCTTGGCCGCCGCTGTTGGCTTCCAGGGCCCGGTTTCAGCCCATGGCGCTATCTGGAGCATTGTCGGCGATCACGAGTCTCACGGGAACCACGCGAGCCGCGGTGGCGGTCTACGCGGCCGCGCGCGTTTACGCTGCCGTGGTGATTAGCGTGGCTGTCGCCGTGCTCTACCGCGGGTCGCGGCAGGATGTCTACAACATCCTCTGGGCGGTGGTGTTTGGCTTTGCCACGCTCAACATTCTCAGCCTGGCTGCCCGGCGGCTGGAGCCCACGCGCCGCGGCTTGAGCTTTGGCGAGATCATGGCCGTGATGGTGGTCCTGCTGTCGGTGTTCCTGCTGGGATGGGAGATGCTGAATCTGTTTCATGTCTTCCCGATCAGGCTGACTCGGTGAGAAAGAAGGAGATGTCGAAGGTCTCCGAACGTTCCTCCAGAATATGTACAATTGAATACGTACAAGTGGAGCTGCTCAGAAAAGCCGGGCTGCGACCGGCGGACAGCCGGGGGCGGCTGTCCCCACATAATCGTTATGATGCTTTAGCGTCTAGCGGAAACTGCCACCCACGTCCTGGACCTGCTTTTGCGGTATGATTCGATTGAATGGCGAAGCATCCTCCTAATTTCGAAGTGACTTGTCCCTGCTGCAGTGCGCTGCTCAAGATCGACGTGGAGACTCGCGCCGTGATCGCCCATACCGCTGCGGTGAAGCCGAAAACTTTCAACGACATGGAGGCTGCGGCCAAGGCCATGCGGGAACAGGACAGCCGTCGCGAGTCCATTTTCCAGCAATCGGTGGAAGCCCAGCGGAACGCTTCCGACCTGCTCGAGAAGAAATTTCAAGAGGCGGTAAAAAAAGCCAAGGAGTCGCCGGACACGGGGAAGCCGATCCGGGATTTTGATCTTGACTGACGCATCGGCTGAACCGCACGGAACTGCCCCACTCAAGCCAAAGGACGGCTTGAATGGGCCACCCGGCGGTTTGAATGGGCCACCTGATTCGCGTCTGATTCGCACTTATTGATTTATCAAAACTAATTTTGCAGAATATGAGCCGTCCTCTTCTTCTTGGGCACCGCGGGGCCCGCGCCCTCAAATCGATTCCGGAAAATACTATCGCTTCCTTCGACCAGGCTCTGGCTGACGGCTGCGATGGCTTTGAATTTGATGTGCGCATTACTGCCGACGGCGAGGCGGTGGTTTGCCACGACCCCAAGACTGCGGGATTTCAGGTCGCCCGCGCCACGGCGAGAGAGGTTTCCCAGTTGCCCCGGTTGCGGGATGTTTTGCAGCGCTACCGCGATTCGTTTCTCGATATTGAACTGAAGGTCAAGGGTCTGGAGCGAATCGTGCTCGATCTGTTCCTCAGGCACAAGCCGCGGAATGGATTTGTGGTCTCATCGTTTATCCCCGGAGTGCTGAAAGCGGTGCGTGAGCTGGACGCTACGATTCCGCTTGGCCTGATCTGTGAATCGAAGACCCAACTGCGCTTCTGGAGCGAACTTCCGGTTCAGTATGTAGTTGCGCAACAGGAACTGTGTGAGCCGGATCTGGTTCGCAAAATCAAGGGAGCGGGGAAAAAAGTTCTGGTGTGGACGGTCAATGAACCCGCGGATATGCAACGGTTCGCGGAGTGCGGGGTCGACGGCATCATCTCCGACGAGACGAGCCTGCTGTGCCGGACGCTGGTAGGGGAGAAATGATCGCGTTAGACGTGATTGAATCCAGCCGTGGTACGCCCAGCGGCTAAAGCCGCTTTTGCCTGAGCCTTTATCGGTATGGCTGAAGAGCTGCGGAAAAAAGTCGCTGGGCGCACAGAGTGACCAACCGGGGCTGAAGCCCAGCTGATTCTGAACGCTTTACGCGGCGCTGAAGCGCCGCTCTTCCACGTTGCCACAGACTTTTCTGAGTTTTTTCGCAGCCTGTCAAGCGCTGCCGTGATACGAATCTTTTTTCAAACTTTAACCACCTTGAGCAATGATCCCCGCTGAGGTTGCAAAGCTTCGCGGTTACGAAACGCGTGGGCTACTCGGAGGTCTGGAATTCCATGTTCTCGTCGACCGAAAGCTGCGCGGGCGTGCCGGAGGCGCTGTCTCCCGCACGGGTCGCGACTACGCGAAAACCGCTGGGATTGATGTCGACGGTATAGCTGTAGGGGGGGCGCTGCCGGGCGACGCTGACCGAGTTGGTCGAGATCAGCTCGAGCAGGGAGGCATATTTTCCTTCCGTGGCGTAGTACCGGCGCTCGGCGGAGGCGATGCTGATCAGATCGCTCTTTACGCCGGTGATGTTGATGGCGGCTTGCGGGTTGCTGGCCCCGGCGGTGGCAGAAGCGCCCTGTACCTGCTGCGAATAAATGTACATGCCGATCGCCATCACGATGACGACGCTGAGAAAACCGAATAAGCGGCTCATGGGTCTCTCCCCTAAATTCCATTGCACCGCGAAACCGGGGCGCTGGCAAGTAACCAATGGACAATGCTGCTAAACCCCTCGATTGGTGCGGGTTCCCGTCCTGTGCCTCGCCAGGGGCGGGCTCTTGGGACGCGTCGGGGGCATCATTATTATCAGTTTGGGATTATCAGCTCGGGCTGGGTCTCGATCGCGGCCTCGGATTCAACTCTTAAGTCTTAGGGTGTATGCTCTTGCACATCATGCGCACACAGACTTGGAAGTTCTTCGCGTTCTTGATGCTCGCCGCCGTGGCCGTCTCGGTCTACGCTCAACAGTCCACAGCCAAACCGGAAGACACGGAAATCTGGCAGCCGGAGCCGAAGGTGGTAACGCCGGGCGCCACCTGCGGGGCACCGCCCTCGGACGCGATCATCTTGTTCGACGGCAAGAATCTGGATGAGTGGGTGTCGGCGCAGGACCGGTCGGCCCCGGCGAAATGGATCGTCGCTAACGGTGAGGTCACGGTCAATAAAGCCGTTGGCAATATTGAGACCAAGCGGACCTTCAGGAATTATCAGTTTCATGTGGAGTGGAGGATTCCCGAGAACGTCACCGGCTCAGGGCAGTTGCGTGGCAACAGTGGATTGTTCCTGGCCTCGACGGGCACCGGAGATGCTGGATATGAGTTGCAGATCCTCGACTCCTACAACAACAAGACCTACGTCAACGGCATGGCCGGCAGCCTTTACAAGCAGAGCATTCCGCTGGCGAACCCGATGCGCAAGCCCGGAGAGTGGCAGGCCTACGATGTGGTGTGGACCGCGCCCGTGTTTAATGCCGACGGCTCAGTGCAGAGTCCGGCTTACGCTACCGTCTTGCTTAACGGTGTGGTGGTCGACAATCACTTCGAGTTGAAGGGCGAAACCCTCTACATCGGCCAGCCCTCGTACAAGAAGTTCGATCGCGCACCCATCAAACTGCAGGCCCACGGCGATCCGAGCCCGTCGATCAGCTTCCGGAACATTTGGGTGAGGGAACTGGATTAGTGCGCTGCACGGGGGTTGGTTGACGTAAACGGCCATTGCCCGCAAAATCCGCGGTTCGGGGTCAGCCTTCATACGCCGGATCGCGGCATCGAGGTCTATACCGCCACCAGCGGCCAAAAGCTTATTTTTTTCGATCTGAGAAACGCCGCTTCGCCTAGCCTCGGGTCTGTGTAGGTGTAAGTGTTGCCCATCGTACCCTTATTCCATAAGTCGATGTGTCCGCCCCACATTGAAGATTGCCCCTGGATGCTGTAATAACTTGTAAACAGAATAATGCCTTGGCGAGCCTCAACAAATTTGAACGCGGCAAGACCCGGCATTGGTTCGGGCGAAAATGGGGGATTTGCCTCCCAGACATAAGCCTTCCCATTTGCCCAGTGCCAGTTTGGAAAATCGTACGGGTTCGAAAAATGACGCGCGTGATCAGCGCCCTGAAGCTGGCAAGACGATCCCGTGCATCCCTTGAATGACACTCCGCTCAGGTGTAGGGCCTGACATAGTCGAACAAAACACTGCATATGGAGGAGCGGAGCTCCGCCGTTGTTGCAGGGAAATTGCACTGCCCCATTTGCGGGGTTCATCGGATGGTTGTCCCACATTGTGTCAAAGGTGCCGACAGACCGGCCGGGCGCAGCTGGCACGACGAGCAGCTTCGAATTCGCCTTGACACTAATTGGCAGTGACGGTGCGTAAGTAGCGCCCATTTTCCCTGCACTTGACACCCAGTAGAAGGCATCTAATTCGGTCTGACCAGCGGACTTGCCACAAATCTGAAAGAAGAATCGTCCATGAGACTCAATCGGAACATTATCGGCCGCGACCTTTGCCATGTCGTAAACGTCAATGTATTTTTTCTTGGTCACATCGCCCAAATGAACGCATTGTTGGCTGAAGGCAATGTCTGAGTTTCTTGCAAGCACGCCTACTTCAACCATGGGCTGCAAATTAAACTTTTTTAGGCCGACAATCCTTGTTTCACCTACAGCCAGATCGACCCGCTGAACTGGGCTGCCCTGAATATCGACAAAACTGTCCATGGAAATTCTCCGCGAATCTGACCTTTGAACAACCGTGTGCGTGGCATATTTTCGAACTACGGTGACAGTTTACTAAACCGGCATTCGCCAGAGGAACGCCCCGATCTGCCCAGGAAGAACGTTCAGGAATCCGTTGAGCCGGAACCTCGCGATCAACCGATCCTTGCCATGCATGTGCAAGTTCCTCACGAGTCATAACAGCCTCCATCTTCTGCCCCACAAACAGCTATGCACATGGGTTTCCGTAAAGCCTGGAGAGCAATCGTGTGCAGGCAATCTTCCAGCGTCCAAAGTTTTATTTGGTTCTGCAAGAGAGGGATAGAAGCAGTGGATCTTGGCGCAATCGGTCAAACATGTTCCGCTGAATTTATTTGCAGGGCTAGCCACTCTATCCGAACAGTTAGTCACTCTATCCGAATAGTTGTTCGCAACTTCCCAATGCGCCGTAGTTATCGGGAGTTTCCTTTTGATAAAGACTTCTTTTCCCTGATGCTGTTGCCAGCCAAGTGCAAGCAGATTGCCCGTTTCGGGATGTGCGCCCTCCGTCGTTCTCACTGCTCGATCTTTGTTCCCAGACCCGCGTACAGATAGCTCTCGCGGTACGCCTTCTGCAGTCGCGCGAACGCGGGCTCGCCGGTGCAATGTCCGGGCGCAATCCTCTGCACCTTCCACTTTGTCTTTAGATTCTCCACCAGCGCATCGATCTCTTCCAGCGGCGTGGTCACCAGGTGCAATCCTCCAAACACAATCTCGGTTCTCGGATCGACCGCGGCGGCTGCTTCGAGGATGGCTTCAATCCCGGCGTGCGAGCAGCCGTCCACCAGCAGCAGTCCGTTTGGTCGTTTGATGGCCAAGGTCAATTCGGGCAGCTCGAGCGTTCCTTTTTTCTGCGACACGGTTCGCAGCAGAAAAATTCCCGGTGAGACTTCCGTCTGCTGATTCACCAAAACGAAATTCCCCGTGTCATAGAGCTTGCCGCTGGAGAATTGTTCCGGATTGGCTCCGCCGAAATACCGCATTTTGGCGGGGAGGCTCTCGTCCGCCCGCAAAAATGTATTTGAAATCGGGGCTCCGCCAAATCCATTCGCGCCATCCGCGGGCACATAGACGGTAACGTTCGGGTTCACCTTCAGCACATATCTCAGCCCCGTCGCGTGGTCTGCGTGGCGGTGCGAGATCACCACAAAATCAAGTTTCGTCAGGTCTATACCCAGCGCCTTGACGTTGTGTTCAAAGATCGTGGCATTATTCCCGGTGTCGAACAGGATTCGCTTTCCGTTGTGCTCCACCAAAGCGGAAAATCCCCAATCCTTGGTCAGTTCCTTCGACTCCCCGAAGGCGTCATAGAGGATTGTCACTTTATCCTGTGCCCGGCAGGCAACGGCCGCCACACAAACCAGCAAGGACGCTAGAATCCGCAAAACGAAGTTTCGCAAAGAACACCTCCAAACGGAATTTCCGAGTCAGTGTAGCAAACTGGATGCGGATGGTTGCGGTAATCACGCGATCAGGTAGTAGCCAGTTTGAAAAAAGACTCGTATCAGGGCATCGCTTCACGAGCTGCGGAAAACTCATTTAAGATTACAAGAAGCGCACCCGCAGGCGCTGAAGCGCGGACCATTTTCAACGACTTAACGGCACGAGTGAACTCGTGCCCTTCCCGTTCTTGCCGAAACCGCCATTTTTTCCAACCTGTGAAGGCATGCCCTGATACGAGTCTTTTCCGCGGCCGCAGAAGTTTCGCCTGCTGCAATCCGATTCGGGCGGTGCTCCGTACATCACCCAGAGCGGTCCCAAACCCTCTGTGGAGGAAGCATGAAAATCTCAATCTACCGGCCAGTGCTGCTTTTGGCCGTCGTCGCAGCAATCACTGCCATCGCATCCGCGCAATCCAAACCGAATCAGACATTCGGTTACGGAGACAATAAGCTGCTCACTTTTACTTACACCGAGAGTTTTACCTGCATCGATCAGCCCGGCAGTGACCTGAACTTTAACGGCATCCCGGCGGAAAGTGATCCTGCCGAAATGCAAACCCCGATTTGCCAGGTAGGAACGCAGCCCACCATCAACCCGAACGGGGTGAAGGGAAATCCCTTCGTCACCTCTGAGCCGATCTTTGTGCTCGTCCCCATGTTTTCGACTGACAACGACCAGAATCCGAACGACGCCATCTCGTGCACGAACGTAGTCGAGGGCACAACTTGTGGACCGGCCCTGGGCAGTACGTTGATCTCTCTGTTTGGCGCGCTGCCGGAGGCTTTCAAGGCCACACCCAGCGTGTACACGCAGTGTCCTGGGCCCGGCGCCGCTCCCGGCACTTGCACCATGCACGCTTCGCGGCTGGACTTGGGGCCGGTGCTGGAGGAGTTGGGTTACGTGCAGCCTCCGGTCATGAACATCTTCGTGCCTACGCCCAATCACAGCCACGTGCTTATCAATGCGGACATCAATCTGTCCGCAATCTGGTGGCAGGTCGTGCCGGTTCTGGTGCTTGACCAGAACCAATGGCCGACCGCGGATGGAAAAAGCGGGATCACTTCTCTTGCCGCCATCCAGGCTGCGCTGAAGGCGGGAACGGCGGTGGAAGCTCCGTCGAATTTCTTCCTGTTCTTCAGCTCGACAGCGATGGGCGATCACAAGATGTAGTTGGGAGCTGCGTTTTTCAATGAAGCAACGTTAACCGAATAGGAAGACAGGTCCGACATTTCCGGTCGGACCTGTTCGGTTTGTGAATCGTTGGTATTAGGGCATCGCTTCAGCGGACAACCAGCGGCTGAAGCCGGTTTCGAACTGCGCGCTGGGTTGGCATGCCTGAACAGTTTGCGGAAAAGTTGCTGCGGGCACAGAATGCGACCGACCGGGGCTGAAGCCCGCGCTTATTGTGAACGCTTTACGCGGCGCTGAAGCGCCGCTCTTCCACGTCGCCACACACCTTCCTGAGTTTTCCCGCAGGCTGTGAAGGCATGACCTGATATTGGTCTTTTTCGAGTTTGCGGTACGCCCTGGTTATTGTGCCCCGGCCGCGATTGCTTTGCTCATGGCCATGGCGGCCTTGGCTTCCTTGATGCCGGCCTGGATGTGCTGATCCCAATCGAGATGCGGGATCGGCGACGCCGCCGCGGTCTCGTAGAGGGTTAGCGCGTCCTGCGGGCGATTCAGACGCTTCAGGCAAAGTCTGGCGGCGCTAAGTTGCGCGGTCAGCGCCTGCCGGTCGGCGGGGTAGGCCTGGGCCAGTTCGTGGTACTCGGAGAAGGCGCGATCGAACTCCTGCAGTTCCTCCGCACCTTTGCAGAGCTCGAGCCAATTCGCTGCCGGCAACTTGCCGCCGCCGCCATCGATGAACTCCGCATAGTCCTGGAACGCCGCTTCAACTTCATGCGCCTTCAGGTGCAGGCTGCAGGTTTTGACGGTTGCATCCAGGTAGGCCTTGGTGTCGCTCTGCCGTGTATGGATTTGGCGCAGCAGGTTCCAGGCGTCGAGCGAGTTGGGCTTTGTCGCTACGTAGCTGGTCAGCAGGGTCAGGGCTTCGGCGAGTTGGCCGTGGTCCATCATGCCGCTGGCCTGTTCGAGTTCGGGATCGTTGCTCCAGCCGAGTTTCTCTTCGATCTTCTGGTTGGCTTTGTGTTCGATGCCCGAATGCTGGATCGCGAGCGCGGCCAACGCTCCGAATAGAAATCCACCGACGTGGGCCCAGTGCGCCACGCCGCTCGAGGAACCGAAGAGCGATCCGTAGAAAATTTCGACGCCCAGCCAGAGCGGTAGCAGCCAGTAGGCAGCGGCTTTGAAGCGGTACAACTTGAACAGGAAGAGCCAGGCCATCTCAATTTTCATCTTTGGGAAGCGCACCAGGAACGCTCCCATCAGAGCGGCCACGGCGCCGGACGCTCCAATCGTGGGAGTGATGCTGCCTGGATTCGACCACGCATAAAACTGCAGCGCGGCCGCGCCCGCGATCAGGTAGAACGCCGAATACAGCCAGCGTCCCCACACGTCCTCCAGAACAAATCCTGCCAGCCACAGGAACCACATATTGCCGATCAGGTGCAGCCAGCCGCCGTGCAGGAAGTTCGCTGTCAGATAAGTGATCGCCCGGGGCTGCGCCGGAATAAAGGCATACTGTTCGGCGATCGAGGTCTTTGACAGCTTCAGCAATTGGTCGTTGAGCGAGTCCATCTCGACCTGCAGCTTGGATGGATCCTCCATCATTTTGATCTTGGCGTCGTAGGCGTTGATGATGTCGCGATATGGACTCTGCACGTGCGCCCACTGGTCAGGATGGGTTGCTTTGAACCCATCGACCAGGCGCTGCGACTCCGCTTGCATCTTCAACTCAGGATGCAGGGCGGCGAGAATCAGGATGTGCGACTTGATCTGGCCCAGTTCCGGGTCTTCATTGTCGATGGCCGACATGGTGAAGAGAAAAACCACCACATTGATGGCGATCAAGGCCAGGGTGACCACGGGCCAGCGCCGGGCCTCCATGTTCTCGTGCTTGATGGGAATCAACATCGACTGCGCCCCTGTGACCGGGCAAATCCCGGCACACTCGGGCCAGTGTAGAGTCGCGGACGATTCATTCCCAGATGACGCAAGGTCGTGGCCAATCTTTAGTAACCGGCTTTGTTTCTCCGCCTTCTCTCTTATGGGGGTCATCCCGATCGGAGCCGTTTTTCAGGCGGAGGGAAGGATCTCGCGGGGAGACCATAGGACGAGGATCTCCGCGCGAGATCCCTCGCCCCGCTGGTAAAAACGCGGGGCTTCGGGATGACGCCGTGTGAAAGGGCACCCAGGAATCAAAACCGCGCCTGCGATATACTTCCAGAACTTCAGCTGCTTCCAGATTCGAGGATTTCTCTGCATGGCCGTTGGCGTTCGCACTCAGGATCTGCGCAAGGTTTATAACTCGGCTCCTCCGTTGGGCGCGGGCGGGGGATTTGTGATGCGCGCCGACGCCAAGGGCGCGAAGCAGCCCGCGAAGACACAAATTCCGGCGCTCGACGGACTTTCGCTTGAAGTGCGTGCGGGAGAAATTTTCTGCCTGCTGGGACCCAATGGGGCAGGGAAGTCGACTACGGTCGGAGTTCTGACTACGCGGGTGCGTCCGACTTCGGGGCAAGCCTGGATTGGCGAGCACGATGTGTGGAAGGAGCAGGCCGAGGTCAAACGCTTGATTGGGGTGGTGCCGCAGCGTGCGAACCTGGATTTTTCTTTGACGGCGCGCGAGATTCTGGTTTTTCACGGGGCGTATTTTGGGCTTGGTTCCAAACTTAGAAATGAACGCGCCGACGCGTTGCTTGAAAAGTTCAAACTGACCGAGCGTGGCAACCAGATGGTGCGCGGGTTTTCAGGCGGTATGATGCAGCGGCTTTCCATTGCCCGCGCCATGATGCATGATCCGCAAGTTCTGTTTCTTGACGAGCCCAGCGCCGGGCTCGACCCGCAGACCCGGATTCTGTTGTGGGAGATCATCCGCGAATATCACCAGGCAGGGAAGACCGTTCTGCTGACCACCCATAATATGGAGGAGGCTGACGCGCTTTGCCAGCGCCTGGCAATTGTGGACCATGGCCGCATGATTGCCCAGGGCACGCCGGCAGAGTTGAAGGCGTCGATCCCGGGGGGATTTCTGCTGCGTTTGCGCTTCGGAAATCAGACGGCCGAGTTGCTGCAGCTTTTGCAGGTGTTGGCGGGAGTACGGGAGGTGCGCGCCACCGACGACTCAGTTGGCAATGCGGGCGTCGACGTTTACGCGGACCGCGGCGGTTCGCTGATCCCTGAGATTGCGAGCCTGGCCGCGAGTTCGGGCGCGGAATTGTCCGACGTTCACATTTCCGAGCCGAGTCTGGAAAACCTGTTCCTGCACCATACCGGAAGGAGCCTGCGCGATTGAACTGGAAAACATTTTTCGCGATGCTGGCGCGGGACGCTCACGTTGCGCGACGTAACGCCATGCAACTTTTTCTGCAGACTTTTCTGCAGCCGTTGCTGTTCGTTTTCATCTTCGGCAAGGTGATGGTGGGCAGCGGTTATATGCCGGCGGCGTACAAGAGCCTGCTGCTACCAGGGATCATCGCGATCAGCATGACGTTTACCGGAGTCTGGGCGGTGGCCATGCCGTTGATCGCCGAGTTTCAGTGGACGCGCGAGATCGAAGACCGGCTGCTGGCTCCCATCAGCGTGGGCTGGATTGCGATTGAGAAGGTCGTGGCTGGAATGCTGCAGGCGCTGGTGGCAGGGCTGGTGGTGATTCCGCTGGCGTGGCTGGTGCTTCGGCCCGGAGTTCAGATCAGTATCTCCACACCGTTCACCTTCGCGCTGATTATTCTGTTGGTCGCGGGTTTTTCCTCGTGCGGAGGATTGGCCTTGGGAAGCAGCATGGATCAGCAGCATATTGGGCTGATGTTCAGCATGGTCATGACGCCCATGATCTTCTTCGGCTGCACGTATTATCCGTGGAGCGCTTTGAAGACTTTTCCTATCCTGCAAAGAGCTGTGCTGGTCAACCCGCTGGTGTATGCCAGCGAAGGGCTGCGCGGCACTCTGGTTCCGCAGTTTTCGCATTTGCCGATTGCGGCCGTCATCGCAGCGCTGGTCTTCTTTGACGTTCTGCTGCTGGTGGTTGGGCTGCGGCAGTTCGGCAAGAAGGCAGTTACTTAGCGGGACTTTTTGGGGATCTGGTGCTAGTCGGCGGCCAGTTGCAGGCCGGAGGTGCCGCGGGAGGGGCGTTGCAGGAATGCGGCGCGTTCCATCTCAAACGATTCCAGGTTCGCGCCCAGGGTCTGCTCATTCCAGCCCAGAACGGCGCCGGTGCGCAGCGCGGCCTCGCGGCTGCAGGATTCTGACCAGCACGCGCCCAGCGCCACTGGAACCCGGCGCAGCAGCACGTCGCCCAGTGTCACTGCAAACTCTTTGCGGAAGGCTTCCACCACTTCGGCCACGATGTGCGACGTGTGAGGACAGATCGGGGCGCGGAGTTCCGCGCTCACAAGGGCCATGCGAGCGATGTCCATGGCGCGCTGGCCGTGCCACTCCATCATGCCGCGGGCAGTTTCTTCGCTCACCGACCCGGCTCGGGCAATCTCCAGCGTTTCCTGATCGAGCATGGGATCGAGCGCGCTTCCGGGCCCCATTGCGACCAGGGTCGGCTCCGGGACAGCGATCCCAATCTTGCGCGCGCATTCCCGGGCCAGCGAGGCGGCGGTGGTGAGTTTGCCGCCAATGACTGAGATGAGGCGCGCCGCGCCGTCTGGCGTATGGTCGTGCAGGAAATGCCGGCGGGTCACGGCTGCCGCGCTTTTCCCCGGCGAGTTGGGGAGCGGGCGCACGCCGGCAAAGGCGAACTTGATGTCGTGCGCGGAAATCTTTGCCTTGGGAAACAGATTAGTCACCGTGCGCAGGAGGTATTCGATTTCTTCGCTGGAGGGCGCGGTCTTTCCGGGATCACCCGTGTCCGGGACCTCGGTGGTGCCGACCAGCACCTGATCGTTCCAGGGCAAGATGAAAACTGGACGGCCATCCGCGGCTTCGGTGTAAAGCGCCGCACTGGGCGCGCCGGAGAAGCGCGGCAGAACGATGTGCGAGCCGCGCACTCCGCCCAGCATGGGCTGGCTGGTGCGCACCGCAGAACGCTGGCAGATCCGGTCGGCCCACGGGCCGGTGCAGTTGATGATCCAGTTGGCATCGACGCGCTCGTCTTTGCCGGAGATGCGGTCGCGCAAGAGCACGCCGCGGGCCCGGCCCTGCCCGACGTCGACGGCCAGCACTTCACAATGATTGCGGACGACGGCGCCTGCCTCGGCGGCTTCGGTCATCCACTCGGCCACCAGGCGCTCGGGAAACTCGCACTGTGCGTCTTCGTAATTGAAGATCGACCACTTGTGGCCCGCGTCCAGCGCGCGCTCCACGCGCTTCAATTCCATCTCGCTGAGGTCGGCGGATTTTCTTCCTGCAATGCGCTGGTACAGCCACAGGCCGGCGCGCACGTTCATGGCGCTGCGCTGGCTGTGCTCGTTCAACAGAAACAGAAAGTGCACGGGATGCACGAGGTGCGACCGTTCGCGCAGCAACCGTTCGCGCTCCCGCACTGACTCGCGCACCAGACCGAGTTCGCCATGTTCCAGGTAACGTAGTCCTCCGTGAATAATGCGGGTCGACCGACTGGTTACGCCCGAGGCAAAATCGTTTTGCTCGACCAGCAGCGTGCGCTTGCCGGCGCGGGCACATTCGCGGGCCACGGCCACGCCGTTGATGCCGCCGCCTATGACTACGACCTGGAAGTGGCCTTCCAAGGGAGGTCGAGGTTTGGTTGCTAAGCTCATGTGTTTGCAGCAGATACAGGAATGTCGAAATGCCGTTTACGGGCCGGATTTTGCCGCCAACACGTCGACCTGATCGGATCAACCTGTATGATTCTGCTCCTGCACGGCAAGGAGATGAAGATAACGATAGTCCCCCGATCAATCTGCGCAAGAACATGCCGAAAGTAACCTGCAGGCGGTTCCCGGCGCGCGTTTCGGCCTTGGACGTTTCACGCAAACGTTCGACGCTAGGGTTGCATGTGAAGTTGCACCCGAATTCACGTGAGACGGTTCTCATTTTATGGTCCGCCCTATGGCGGGTCACGCTTGCTTCCACGCATTGCCTCTTGCCTCCGCGGTCATTTACATTGGTTGCCTCATGCCCCCAACCGGAGAACGTTTCGAGCGAGCGGTCGCAATTATGGAGCGGCTGCGCGCCCCCGGCGGCTGCCCCTGGGACCGCGAACAGACTTTCGATTCCATCAAGCCCTACACGCTGGAAGAGACCTACGAAGTGCTCGAGGCTATCGACAATCGCGACTGGCCTGAGCTTGCGGGCGAACTCGGCGACCTGCTGCTGCAAGTGCTTTTTTACGCCGAGATGGCGAAGGAGCAGGCTTCCTTTTCGATTGACGATGTTCTCGACCGGCTCTCGGCCAAGCTGATCAACCGCCATCCGCATGTTTTCGGTGATGTGAAGGCTGACACTTCCGCCGAGGTTAAGCGCAACTGGGAGGCGATCAAGGTCGAAGAACGAAAGCTCGAAGAGGAAAAGAAGCGGCAAGCCAGCGGCGCGGAAGGAGGTGCGGCTCCGGCGAACGCGGTGACGAAAGACGAGAAGCGTTCCATTCTTGCTGGAGTTTCTTCTGCCATGCCTTCGCTGCTTGAGGCCTACAAGCTCAGTTCGCGTGCGGCCCAGGCCGGGTTCGACTGGCCGAATGTCGAGGGCTTATTCGATAAGCTGAACGAAGAGACCGGCGAACTGCGTGAACAGTTGAAGGAATTTCCTGCTCCCGGACCGCGGCCGCAGGGCCGTGGCATGGCAGGATCGGGGAGAACGGCCGTGCCGGAAGACTTGCAGGCGCGGCTCGAAGATGAAGTCGGGGACCTGTTTTTTGTTCTGGTGAACATTGCGCGTTATCTTTCGCTCGATCCCGAATCCGCTCTGCGCAAGACGAATCGCAAGTTCAAGCGGCGCTTTCAGTGGATGGAGGCTCGCCTGGACGAGTCTGGCCGATCGGCGGATCAGGCGACCATGGAAGAACTGGAATTGCTCTGGCAACAGGCGAAGGCCGAGGAGAAGCGACAGGAGAAGCCGGCGTGACGGCGGACTCGATCGTGCTGCGCCCCTGCCACAGCATCGAGGACTTTCACGCCTGCGTCGCGCTTCAGAAAGAAGTTTGGAATTTCAGCGATGCGGAACTGGTGCCGCTGCGCATGTTTGTGGTCGCCGACAAGGTCGGTGGGCAGGTGATGGGGGCGTTTGATGGAAAGGAGATGGTGGGCTTCGCGCTGTCGGTTCCCGGCACGCGCACCGGCCACGTCTACCTGCACTCGCACATGCTGGCGGTGCGAAAAGACCATCGCAACGGCGGCCTGGGGCGGCGCTTGAAACTGCTGCAACGGGAAGACGCGCTGGCCCGCGGCATTGAATTGATCGAGTGGACTTTCGATCCTCTCGAAATCAAGAATGCTTACCTGAACCTGGAGAAACTCGGCGCCATCGCTCGCCGCTATAACATTAATCAGTATGGCATCACGTCGTCGCCACTGCAGGGAGGACTGCCCAGCGACCGCCTGATCGCGGAATGGTGGCTGAAGTCGAAGCGCGTAGAAACCCTGCTGGCTACGGGAAAAAATCCGCCCATCGTCCACGAATCTGGCATCGAAGTTCCGGCGCAAATTTATGACTGGAAGGCCGCGCCCGAAACCCGTGGCCTGGCCCAGCAGGTGCAGGAGCGCAATCGCGGAGAGTTTCTGCTCGCGTTTTCTCAAGGATTGGCTGTGCTGGGCTACGAGCGCGATGCGGAAGGCAACGGCAAGTTTGTGTTGGGGCAGTGGGATGAGAATTGGTCGTACGCGTCGGAAGGGTGATTCACAAGATCGATTCACCACAGAGTCACAGAGACACAGAGAAAACCACAATCATGAAAATTGAAAAAAACGAACTCTGTTGGTTTCTGGACTTTTGCCTTCATGGTTTTCTCTGTGTCTCTGTGACTCTGTGGTGAAATAGATTTCTTTCCTATGAAGATTGAAGCCATCACGCTGCGCGAAATTCACATGCCGCTCGTCCACTTTTTCGAGACGAGCTTTGGCCGGACTTACAGCCGCCGCATTCTGCTGGTCACCGTTCACAGCGAGGGCGTTGATGGATGGGGCGAGAGCGTGGTTGGCGAAGATCCTTTTTACAGCAGCGAATGGATTGATAGCGCCTGGCCGACCCTGATGCAGTATTTGATCCCCGCACTGCTGGGGCAGCAGATCGAATCCGCGCGCGAATGCCCGGCGCTGTTTGCGAAAGTTCGGGCCCACCGCATGGCCAAGGCCGCGCTCGAAAATGCTCTCTGGGATGCGGAAGCGCGGCAGAAGCGGCTGCCGCTGTGGAAACTGCTGGGCGGAACGCGCCGCGAGATTCCGTGCGGCGTTTCCATCGGTATTCAGGATTCGATTGAGCAACTGCTCGACAAAATCCAGATCGAGCTGACCGCGGGCTACCGCCGCATCAAGATCAAAGTCAAGCCCGGGTGGGACGTGAACGTGCTCGAAAAAATCCGCTCGCGCTGGGCCGACATTACTCTGAGTTGCGACGCAAATTCCGCTTACACGCTCGATCAGGTCGAGCATCTGCGCAAGTTCGATCAGTTCAATTTGCTGATGATCGAGCAGCCGCTGTGGAATGACGACATCTACTATCACGCCCGGCTGCAGAAAGAACTGCGCACGTCAATTTGCCTGGATGAATCGATTGTCAGCGTGCGCAGCGCGGCCTTCGCCGTTGAGACGGGCGCCTGTCGCATCATCAACGTGAAGGTGGGCCGCGTCGGGGGATTTTCCGAAGCTCTGAAGATCCACGACCTGTGCCACGCTCACAATATTCCTGTGTGGTGCGGTGGCATGCTCGAAACCGGTATTGGACGGGCGCACAACATTGCGCTTTCGAGTCTTGAAAACTTTCGCCTGCCCGGTGACGTGTCTGCTTCCAAGCGCTACTGGAAGGAAGACATCATCGATCCGGAAGTAGAAGTTTCTCCTCAGGGGATGATTGCTATCAGCGACCAAGCGGGAACCGGCTACAGCGTCAAGGAAGATTTGATCGAGAAGTTGACGGTGAGGAAGGAAACGCTGCGCGCGCGATAAGTGCTCGGCCGCTGCAGGGCGAAACCAGCGGCTAAAGCCGCACTTCATTTTGCAGCGCTTGCGGCACGGCTGAAGCCGTGCCCTGATACGAATCGGAGCTGCTGCGGAAACGCAGGTCGCAGCTGCGGAAACACAAATCGGGGGTGCGGAATACAAGTCGCACCTGCGGATTGCGGATCGCGCCTGCGGAATGCAGACCGCTGCTGCGGAATGCAGACCGCTGCTGCGGAGTACGAATCGCTGCTGCGGACTGCAAATCGCTGGTGCGGAATACAGATCGGGGCTACTGCGGGGTTTTCTGGGCTTCGGAGGGCTGCTCGGAGTGGGTATTGCGGGCCAGCTTTTCCTGCTCGGTCTTTAGCATTTCCACGGCTTGAGCAAAAGCCAGATTCTCCGGCATCTTGCGGAAGTCGCTCAAAATCTCGTCCGATATCATGC
>JBELAE010000469.1:0-3903 GCA_049509155.1 Candidatus Sulfotelmatobacter sp. | reverse complement strand
GCGATTTCGTGGTCGGCGAAAATCAGCTCGCGGAAATCCAAGCCTTCTTTCCAGGCGCGCATGGCGTGGGATTGGACCAGGCGGTAGGCGTCCTCGCGGCTGACGCCGTGTTCGACCAGGTCTAAGAGAAGCTGTCCGCTGAAGATCAGGCCGCTCGTGCTGTCGAGGTTGGCGCGCATGCGCTCGGGATAGACGATCAGTGTGTCGATGAGGTTGGCGGTCTTGTTGAGGAGGTAGTCGGCAAGCGTGGTCGAGTCAGGCACGATGACGCGCTCAACAGACGAATGCGAGATGTCGCGCTCGTGCCACAGCGCAACGTTTTCAAATCCTGCCTGCGCGTTCGAGCGGACAACGCGGGCCAAGCCGCTGATCTGCTCGGCAGTCACGGGATTGCGCTTGTGGGGCATGGCGGAGGAGCCTTTTTGTTTCTCGCTGAAAAACTCCGCGGCCTCGCGGACTTCGGTGCGCTGCAGGTGGCGGACTTCAGTGGCGATCTTGTCCAGAGTGCTCGCGATGACGGCTAGCGTGGCGAGATACGCGGCGTGGCGGTCGCGCTGGATTACCTGGCTGGAAACCGCGGCGGGTTTCAGGCCGAGGCGGGCGCAGATTTTTTCTTCCAGCTCTGGTGTGAGGTGGGCGAAGATTCCGACTGCTCCACTGAACTTGCCGACGCGCATATCCTCGGCGGCTGCCTTGAAGCGCACGATGTTGCGCTGGGTTTCGGAATGCCAATTGGCGATTTTGAAACCGAAAGTGATGGGCTCGGCGTGAATGCCGTGAGTGCGACCGACCATGGGCGTGTCTTTGAATTCCCAGGCGCGGCGCTCCAGAACTTTGGCCAGCCGTTCGAGATCTTTCTCTATTACCTCGGAAGCTTGTTTGATGAGAAGAGCTTGCGCGGTGTCGACTACGTCGTTGGAGGTTAGGCCGTAGTGGAACCAGCGCGATTCGGGGCCGACGAACTCGGCGACAGCGGTGGTGAAGGCGATGACGTCGTGGCGGACTTCGGCCTCGATCTCGTGGATGCGTTCGACTTTGAAGTTGGCGCGCTCGCGGATGGCTTTGGCGGCGGCCTTGGGGACCTGGCCGGCTTCGGCCAGGGTTTCGGTGGCGGCGACTTCGACAGCCAGCCAGGTGCGGAAGCGGTTTTCGTCGCTCCAGATGCGGGCCATTTCAGGGCGGGTGTAGCGCGGGATCACGGTGGCTCCTTGGCGGCGGTTCACGAGAATCCCACAGCTCGCGCGAAGAGCGCGCTAGAAGTGGGGCACCCACATTTGCGGGACTAAGGATTCTAAATGGAGTGTGTGGGAAGAGGCTAGGGTTGCGGGAGATCGGCGGAACAGCAGGTCCCTCCACCACGCTCTCCATTCCCTTTGGGAATGGAGGCCGCCGGTCGGGATGACAATTCGAGAGAGAGTTGCTCTGAGGAACACTGACGAGGTATGCGCGGGCGAGTCGCCCGCGCCGAACGGATCGAGCTGGGCGGGATTTTGTTTATGTATCGGTGCACGATATAATTTATTGGGACTATCGCGACACGATACGATCGACGCGGGATGAAAAAACTCACCCTGCCGGACTATCAGGCTCTGGCCGAATTCCGGTACCAGATTCGGAAGTTTTTGCACTTCAGCGAGCGCGCCGTGCAGGCGGCGGGGCTGGAGCGGGGACAGTACCAGCTCATGCTGGCTATCAAGGGGATGCCGGAGGGAGTGCGTCCGCGGATCCGGGAACTGGCGAACCGGATGCAGATTCAGCATCACAGCGCGGTGGAGTTGATTAACCGGCTGGAAGCTGGAGGATACGTGCGGAGGGAGCGGGCGCAGGACGACCGGCGCGAGGTGTTGCTGGCGCTTACGCCGAAGGGGGAGCGGGTGCTGGCAGAGCTGGCACTGCATCATCAGGATGAGTTGCGGAGCGCAGCGCCGAGCCTGGTGGCGGCGCTGCGGCGGCTGATGCCGGGGAAAGAGGCAAAGGAATCGAGGAGGAAGAATCCCTCAGCGGCTAAAGCCGACGACATAAGTGCGGGCCTTACGCGGCCCCTTCGACAAGCTCAGGGCAAGCTCTGAAGGGCCGCTCTTCCACCGGTGTGCACTCATTCGTCTTCTCGCAGCGCTGGGAGGGCTGTGCCGCCCCAAGGCGAGGCAGAGAGCTCGAGGGGAAAGAGTTTTGCGCAGCGCTGGCAGGGCTGGAGCGGAACAGGAACAACGGGTCCCTCCACTCCGCTTGCCCTTCCCTTCCGGAGGGACAAGCTCCGGTGGGGATGACAATTTCCGGTGACTGTTTTCGGTAAGAGTTTTCTGTGACGGTTTTCTCTGACAGCGGGATTCGAATGCACGAATCGCAGGGAGACAGGATGGCTGGAGGGAGTTTGGAGGAGATTCGGCTTTATCTTCGGCAGCAGCCGGTGATGCTGGCTTTGCTGGCGGGGCTGGTGGTGATTTTTTTTCTGCTGGTGACGGGTTTGTCGCGAGCCTATCAGGGACAGCGGCAATCTCTGGGGAGCCGGTGGTTTAGCCGTGGAGTGGCGGATCTTCAGGCGCAGCGCTTTGACAGCGCGGTAACGGAATTTCGCTCGGCGCTGCTGTATTCGCGCGACAACTATGCTTACCAGCTCAACCTGGCCGAGGCTCTGATCGGGCTCAAGCGGACGGGTGAGGCATCGAGCTATCTCGTGAATCTGTGGGACCGGCAGCCGGAAGACGGCATAGTCAATCTGGAACTGGCTCGCATCGCGGTACAAAAAGGGCAGACCGAACAGGCGCTGCGCTATTACCACAACGCGATCTACGCGGCGTGGTCGACGGGCCAGGAAGACAAGCGGCGGGAAGCGCGGCTGGAGCTGATTGAATTTCTGTTGAGTACTGACGCCAAAGCGCAGGCGCAGGCCGAGTTGATTGCGCTGGAGGAAAATCTGGGCGAGGATCCGTCGCAGCAGGAACGGGTGGGCGATTTATTTCTGCGTGCGCAGGATTATGAGCATGCGCTGGGTGCATATCGGCTGAGTTTGAAGGCCGAGCGCGACAATGGGGCAGCGCTGGCGGGGGCTGGGTTGGCGGCGTTCCAACTGGGACGGTATCCGCAGGCCCAGCGCTACTTGCAGGCGGCGGTGGAGGAAAACGCTGGGAATGCGCTCATCGCGGACCGGCTCAAGACCACGGAACTGGTGTTGGGAATGGATCCGTTTCGGCGGCAGATCTCGGTGGCGCAGCGGCACAAGATTGTGGTGGAAGCGTTTGAGACGGCGGGACAGCGGCTGCAGGCGTGCAGCGCGGCGAGAAGTTCGGCGCTGCCGACGGCGACGCAGACTAGTTTGGCAAGTAGTTGGGCGAAGATGAAACCGGGGATGACGGAGGCGGAGCTGCGGCGAAATCCGGACTTGGTGGAAGCGGGGATGGACCTGGTGTTTGAGATTGAGCGGGAGACGGGTGCGACGTGTGGGGCTCCGAGTGGGGCGGATGCGGCGTTGCTTTTGATTGCGAAGTTGCATGAGGGGAGTTGAGGGTTTCTTGCGAAACAGCAAGGCCGGAGTGTGAACGCCTTTCGGTCGCGCGGGTTGCGCCGGCAGGCTAGGGGTCCTTCGACTGCGTAAGGATGACAAGGCTGTTAGGGGACATTACTTGGATTTGCAGAATAACTTGCGGGTTGGGGTTGCGATGGAGAATGATGTGCCCGTTGCCGTCAGAACTGTGAACGGGCGCTCGCCGAAGGCACTTTTGCAATCGGTTTTTCGCGAGGACCGGTTTTTTCTGGTGCTGTCGGTGTTCATTGGAGTTTTTTCGGGGCTGGCGGTGGTTTGTTTTCGGTTCGCGATTGGATGGTGCCGGCTTTATTTGTTGGGGTCGGGAGTGGTGTTGTCGCGGTCGCGGCTTTTGCTGGCGCCGATGCTGGCGGGGCTGGTGA
>JBELAE010000468.1:0-3924 GCA_049509155.1 Candidatus Sulfotelmatobacter sp. | reverse complement strand
GGCCTGAAGTTGCGGCTGGCTATTTCGCGCGAAACCGAGCAGGCGCGGCGGAGCCGGTTCGAGGGACTGATGGTGCGCATGGAAAACACTTTCCGGGCGTTCATGGTTCCGGCCACGGCAGGGTTTTTGAGCGCGCTGATTATTTTTGGCATTGCGATGGCGTATTTCGTGGTGCCGTCCACGCTGCGAGCGGAGAACGATGTTCCGCTGGTGATGGTCAATACCGCGCCAGTGTTGCAGCAGAGCGCGTTTGGCATGACGCTGGACACGATTGATGCGGATTCGCTGGTGATTGAAGCTATCGTGGACGCAAACGGGCGCGTGCAGGATTACCGGATTCTCTCCGATCCGAACGACTCGAAGGATGTGCTGCCGCAAGTGAAGCGCATGCTGATTTTCACCACGTTCCGCCCCGCGCTGTCGATGGGACGTCCGACCCCGAGCCGGGCGGTGCTGTCGTTTTCGAAGATCAGCGTGAGAGGGTAGGAGCTTCTGGCTTCTGGCTTCTAGCTTCTAGCTCTCCGCTTTAGGCTCTCTGCTTCTTTTCGGCCTTCAGTTTCCTTGTTTACCTCTAAGGCCCCACTTCTCGCGTAGAGCGCGGGAACGGGGCGGTTTTTCTTGCGCGCGGCGGAAGCACGGCGCACAATGGCGAGTTCGCGACTTTGTTTCCGCGAAGTTTCGCCGCTCGCTGGAGGAGGATACCTAAATGACAATCGATCCGAGAGGTTTCCTGCGTCCTCTGTGTAGCTTGGGGATTGCGGTCCTGACTTTTGCTTCACTAAGCGCGTCGCTGTCCGCACAAACGGAGCACGTGCTTTACAGCTTCACGAGCGATCCAATTGGGATTGGCCCGATCGCCGGAGTAGTGATGGGCGAGACCGGCGCGCTTTATGGGACGACGGCGTTTGGTGGCCCGAGCGGAGCCGGAACGGCTTTCAAGCTGGCTCCTCCGGCAGAGAGAGGGAGTCCGTGGGCAGAGACTGCGATCTACAATTTCACCGGCGTGGGCTTGAATAACGGCTCTTTCCCAGCAGACCAGGGTGCCCTCGTTCTTGATAAAGCTGGAAATCTCTACGGCACCACAGTTGATGACGGGTCGAACGGCGCCGGTACGGTGTTCGAATTGACCCCGCCCGTATCGGGAGCGATCTGGACCGAGACCACGCTTTACAACTTTGGACTCGGAAGCGACGCACAGCATCCATACGCTGGTGTGACGATGGCGGGCGGTGCACTGTACGGCACTACAGCGGCGGGCGGCACATATGGCGCAGGGGCGGTTTTCAAATTGACGCCATCCAAGGCCGGCGGGGCATGGAAAGAGACCGTTCTTTACAGCTTCACGGGGGGCGACGACGGCAGCCTTCCCTATGCCAGCCCTTCGGTTCACGACGGAGTGCTCTACGGAACAACGATGCTTGGCGGCGCCCTCAATAATGGGGTTATCTACCAACTAAGTCCCCCGACTGGCGGTTCTTCAACCTGGACAGAAGCTGTGTTGCACACCTTTCCGGCCAATTTCACAAACGACGGTGCGAACCCGTTCGCGGGGCTGATTTTCGACAAGCAGGGTGCGCTTTACGGCACCACGCCGCGAACCTATGGCGCGCTGAGCTACGGAATGGTTTTCAAGCTAACTCCGCCAGATTGGGAGGAGACCATCCTGTACTCCTTTACCGGCGGAAATGACGGCGAATACCCAACGGGAACTCTGACTTTTGACAGCAGTGGAGCGCTCTACGGCACAACCGCGGGATATGCGTATGAAGACCTGAGCACAGGGAATCAAGGTTCCATTTTCAAATTGACTCCACCAACTGTGGTGGGCGACCCCTGGACTGAGACGACCCTGCACACCTTCACCGGAGGAAGCGACGGAGGCACGCCGCTTGATGGGCTGCTGCTCAGTGGCGGCGTGCTCTACGGGACGACCTACGAAGGCGGGCCGGACCCGACCTGTAATTGTGGGGTCGTATTCGAAGTCAAGCCGTAGTCCGCGCGAGATCCCTCGCTTCGCCTGAAGGACGGCTCCGCTCGGGATGACGCCCCGAGAAGATTGCTGCTCTACTCTCCCGAAAGTCAACCGCACCGACGCGGGGTTTGACCCTCCGCTTCTTAGACCGTAAACTGGATGGTGTTCTCCGCCTATCTTCTGATCGTGATAGTGGTCAATGTCGTCGCGGCAATAACGATGTGGCCAGCTTGCGGGAGGGATTCCTGAGTCGTTTCTTCCTGAGTCGTCTTCTGGGTTTTGGGCTTCGAGGTGGGTTTCGAATAGGACTTCGAGGTTTGGTGGTAGCGGCCTTGTTGGGGCTGCTCGGGCCGGTGTGTCTGGCGGACAATAATAATCCCATTACGCTCGATACCAGCGAGACCTTGTTCGCCGTGCTGACGGCGATGAATACCTGCGGCTACAACGTGGGGTTGAGCGTTTCCGACGCGCAGCGGGTTAGCATTCGGGCTGAGGTGGAGAAGAACCTCAAGAACTCGGCGGATGCGCAGACGGCTATGACGGGGATGTGCGCCTGGTACGCGGCGAACCGGGGGAGGGACGAGGCGCATGATCTTTCGCAATACGTTTCGCTGGCGCTGTATTTGCAGGGGCCTCCGCAGTTTCTTCCGCGGGTCAAGGAGGACGACATGCCTCCGGATGCGGTGCTGATTTCCGGGTTCAGCAAGGTGCTGGAGCCGTTTTACGAGAAGGCCGGGCTGCATTCGATCTGGGAGCGGCACCGGGCGAGCTATGCCGCGCTGGTGGAGCGTTATCATGTGCCGCTGGCCAAGATGGTGTTTGACACGGATATCTACCTGAAGCTGCAGTCGGGGGGATATTTGGGGCGGACGTTCACGGTGTATCTGGATTTCATGGGCGATCCGAATGAGGCCAACGCCCGTAATTATGGAACGGATTACGACGTGGTGGTGTTTCCGTCGCCGGATCCGAGTTCGCAGGATCCGCTGAAGATGCCGCAGATCCGGCATACCTACCTGCACTATCTGCTCGATCCGATGGCGGAAAAACATTTCAGTGGAATCAAGCGGCTGGAACCGCTGTTGCAATCGGTGAGGCGCGCGCCGCTGGAAGAGGCCTTCCAGACAGATATTTCGCTGCTGGTGACCGAGTGCCTGATACGGGCCATCGAGATTCGAACCAGCGGCAACAAGCAGACGGTGGAAGCGATGCGGCTGCAGGCGGTGGATGATGCGGTGAAACAAGGGTACATTCTGAGCAGGTATTTCTATACGTCGCTGGTGGCGTTCGAGAAGGATCCAGCCGGATTTCGGGAGGAGTATGGAACGATTCTCGACGGCATCGACCTGAAGGCGCAGGAGAAGGCGGCGAACGAAGTGCAGTTTGTGCAGGCATCGGCGCCGGAACTGGTGCAATTGTCGCGGCTGGAGGACCGGCGGATGCTGGTGACGGCCGAAAAGCGGCTGACGGCGGGCGATCCGAAGGGCGCGCAGGAACTGGCGCAGCAGGCGCTGGATAAAAAAATCGGTGATCAGGGGCGGGCGTTGTTCATTCTGGCGCAAGTGGCGGTGATGAACAAGAATCGCGAAGGGGCACTGGAAAATTTCCAGAAGGCGATTCAGGAGACGAAAGATCCCAAGGTGGTGGCGTGGTCGCATGTGTACCTGGGAAGGATTCTGGATATGAAAGAGGATCGCGAGGCGGCGCTGGTTGAGTACCGCGCGGCACTGGCATCGGCGGTGAACCCCGGAGCGGAGCTGCCCGAGGTAAAGGCGGCGGCGGAGCGCGGACTGCAGCAGGCTTACGAGCCTCCGGCGAAACCGCAGTGAGCTGTCAGCTATCAGCTGTCAGCTATCAGTTAACCCGCCGAGGTTCTGCGCTGCGATAGAATGCACGGTTGCGGATATGGGCGGTTGAGTTGCAATCGGGGAAGAAAGCGAGCTGCGCTCGCT
>JBELAE010000467.1:0-4714 GCA_049509155.1 Candidatus Sulfotelmatobacter sp. | reverse complement strand
TTGGCCGCCGGGGTCGCGCCAACTGAATACGGCGCCGACGTGTACGTGCCGACAATCTGAGTCTTGCTCACCGCCAGCCGCAGAAACCCGAAGTTGCTCGCGTCGTATTGCACCAGGGTCAGGCCGTTTCCCAACGCCACGGGCACCTTTGGAAGCGCTCCGTTCACCTGCTGCATCGGGCCAAGGTTGGTATAACCACCGGCGCCTGCTACGACGTAGGGAATCTGGAGTGGCCCCTTGGGCCCTTGCACGACATTTGTGAACCGCTGGTAATTATGGACGTGCCCCGACAACACCAGATTCGGGTAACGGCCAGTCGCTTGGAAGCCGCTCATCAGCACCTGGTCGGCCACGCTGCTGCCGGTGTGCTCGTCATCTCCCGAAAATGGGGGGTGATGAATCGTCACAATCAATGCACGGTTCGGATCGGCAGCTTTTAGTTCCCCCTGAAACCATGCGACCTGATCTGGGTGAATCTCAGCCTCGTCTTCTCCGACGTTGGAAAACAGACCGATGATCGTTGAGAATGGCGTCGTGAATGTCCAATAAACATTGGGCAAGTCCATCGGCGTTCTGGCCGTGCCGACCTTATTTGAGCCGGGCTGGCTGGGATCGTTCGCCATAAAGTTCTGCACCCAGCCGTCGAGCGGAGTTTTGTTCGGGTCTCCGGGACCATCCGTAGGGTCATCCGGCTGGCAGTCATGGTTGCCGGGAATCGAAACGATGAACCCTGGATAGTCTTTGTAGGTCAGGTAAAAGTTGTCAGGGTAGCGGATGATGTCGCCCGCAAAATAAATCACATCGCCGAGGTGATAAAAAAATGCGGGCTTGCTGTTAGTGGGCAAGCCCTGCGCGTCCTGGGTCATCATGTCCGCTACAAACACCTGCTGCTGGCCCCTGTAGTCCCCCGTGTCGCCCACGGTGTGAAACACCAGAACACCCGCGTTGGTGATCTCCTGAACGTCGGCGGCAGTTAGTAACTGCGACAGATCATAACGGTACGGTGCTGGGCCATTAGGCGGAGGCAGCGGCTGAAAGGGATAGCTCGGCAGCGTCGTGTGTGCCGCCTGCACCTGCAGTTTGGTACCCGAGATTGGAGGCTGATGACTCCGCCGTTTGCGGGCGCCCTGACCGGCGCTGAAAGAGTGCAATGACTTCATAGTCCTCTCCTTGAGCTTTTGTTAAGGCGCCTTCCGTCCCGGACACAGCATGGCGATGCACACCATAAATGTCTAAGGCGCACGACGTAGTTGACCCGCACTTCGATTATTCGTTGCAACAGGGGCCGAAACCGACTAGCCAAGGGAAGTTTCGCAAAGCTTATCTCAATGGCTCCTCTTGTCAAGAGATTTCGGTCATCCGCTCAGAACGAAGCATTTGAAGCAGCCTGAGTGCCCTCGAATCGCGGTTAGGGACGCCTGCGGCCGGTGGGTCAAGATACAATCAGCGCGCGTTCTTCAAGATCATTGGCCGTATTGTGGATGCTGAGGTAATTGCCTCGGGGAAGAGCATCCGCGAGAGACGTCGATTGCGAAAATTGTATGGTAGTCAGCGATGGAGAAAGCTTAAAGGAACCGCAACGGTCAAGTTTGCGGATGGTACGATATGTCATGCCGAGTTGCATTGGTACGAAGCCCACGGCATCGGCGCCAAGGAATTTAAGGTCAAGCGTATTCTGGAAATTCAATGAAGCGAACCGAACCGCACTTTGTCGTTTGCATCAAGAACAAGAACTACGCTGCCTCGCTCGAACTGCGAAAGATCTATCAGGTCGTCGCGGATGCCGCTGCTGCCAAGCTTCACCAAATTCGCGTGATTGACGAGTCCGGGGAAGACTATCTTTTTCCCGAAGAATACTTCGTGACGGTGCAACTTCCCCAGTCGGCAGAGAAGGCACTACGGAGGGCCAGTGGCGCCAGGGGCTAGATGCAATTTGAATGGAGTCTTCATTCTGATCTAACCCTCGGGTCTGACCCTCTGATCCGGCCAGTTAGTTTAGAATAAAGGCATGTCCCGCGAACTGAACTTTGGTCCCTACGTCGACGTCGAGAATGGCACGAAGACCGTCAAGGACCTTACCTTCGGCAATCCCACCCCTGAGGGCCTGGTTCTGACCACGCTCGATTCCGCGGTCAACTGGATGCGCAAGAGTTCCATCTGGCCGATGACGTTTGGCTTGGCCTGCTGCGCCATAGAGATGATGTCGATGGGCGCGGCACGGTTCGATATTGCCCGCTTTGGCGCCGAGGTTTTCCGCCCGTCGCCGCGCCAGAGCGATCTGATGATCATTGCCGGCCGCGTGTCGAACAAAATGGCGCCGGTCATCCGCCAGTTGTGGGAGCAGATGCCCGAACCGAAGTGGGTAATTTCCATGGGCGCCTGCGCGACTTCCGGGGGCGTGTTCCAGAACTACGCGCTGGTGCAGAGCGTCAATCAGGTCATTCCCGTCGATATATATGTTCCCGGTTGCCCGCCGCGTCCGGAACAGCTCATCTATGCCATCACGCTTCTGCAGGAAAAAATCCAGCAAGAGCGGGGCACCATCAAGAAGGCGCTGAACCTGGTCTAGCCTCCAGTTCCCAGAATCACCGATTCATGGCCTAAGACACTAAGACACTAAGACCCCCTGGGCGTTCAAACGGCGCTATAATATGGCGAAGTCGCCCTGGGGTGTTTTATGGAACGTCTTCGTGTCGCCTCCCTGTTGTTTCTCCTCGTTCTTGTTCTGGCGATCCTTGCTACCGCACAGAGCCCCAGTCCAGCGTCTTACCCGGACCATCCTTCAATCCCCGCGAGCACGACAACTCCTGCAGCCCCGCCGCTCGCGGCCAATGCCCCGCGCATGTCGAAGCAGACACGCTTTGAAATCATTCGTGACTTTGAGACCCAACTTGTCTATGCCCGGGCGGTCTTTCCCATGGGTGCAAAAGGACTCAAGCTGAAAGGCGGCGTGATTTCGCCCAACGGGCTCGAATTGCAACAGGCTCTCGCCCTCTGGGGACCGGCGGTAAGGCCGGGCGATCCGTCCCGCATCTCGTACGTACAGATTAAGGACGATCACATTCGTTTCGAAATTAATGGTGGCCCGATTCGCCACAAGAAGTGGTACCAGCACATCGAAATCAGCGGCACCGGTGGGACCCCAGTTCAAACCTCCGACCCCGGGGAATCGGCAACCAACCCGCACGGAACCTATCTGGATCTCTACTTCGACAAATATGTTCCCGAGATGACCCCGCGGCAGTTGTGTGATCTTCTCTCTCCCGCGCTCGATTTCAATGCGAGAAATAAAGAGGAAGCTTACCTCAACACCGTGCCTCCCAAAGTGAAAGCGGCGATTCAGGCGCACCAGGTGCTGGTGGGCATGGACACGGAAATGGTCCTGCACGCCAAAGGCAAGGCGCCAAGAAAAGTGCGCGAGCGCGATGGTGAGACCGAATACGAAGAGTGGATCTATGGCGAGCCGCCGCAGGATGTGGACTTCGTTCGCATCGTGAGCGACGAAGTGGTGCGCGTCGAAACCATGAAGGTCGGCGGCCAGAAAATCGTCCGCACCGAAAGAGAAGTCATCATCGAGAAACCAGACAGAGACACCGAAGCCAAGAAAGAGCAGGGAGACCGTCCGGCGAACGCCCCCAGCCTGCGCCGTCCTGGGGAAGATCCGGAAGACGTCCCCAAGCCCGCCGACGGCGCGTCGCCGATCCCTCCCATGGCGCCGCCTGACGCACCGCAGCCGCCCGGAAACCCGGGGCCTGGCGGCACGCTAGCCGCTGGCAATTGAAAGGTTCGGCCCCACGTCCGCAAAGGAAAACGTCAAAGATACGTTTGCATACTCCTGCCCGCCAACTTCCACGTAAGGATAAACAAAGTAGTTCAGCGGCTTGCCCTCCTGTGCGGGATTCAGCCGCAGGTCTCGGCCCATGCTGAACTGTACGCGATTCACATCGTGCGAGCCAAAGAAATAGTCGCGTCTTTCTGGATGCTTCCACGCTTCCGAGATGTCGACGGGAATCCATCCTTTGCCCTCGATATAGAAATCGGACCAGCAATGGTAGCCGGCGATCTCCGCCGAATGCTTGTCAGGTGGTAGCGGAAATCCGATCTCGAAGCGCGCCGGAATGCCCTGCGACCGCGCCATCGCAATGAACAGCGAATGGAAGTCGGTGCAATTGCCTTTCTTGGCATCGCAGGCATAGAGCACGTCGCCGTGTCCCCAGCCCGTGCCGGTCTTGTCATATTTCATGGTGGTGAAGACGTAGTCGTAAACGGCGCGAGCCTTGTCGAGGGGCAGCGTCTTACCTTCGGTCGCCTTGACCGCGAGGTCGGCGGGCAGGCCGGTGATGGGCACGAGCGCGTCCGGTTGCAGGTCTGCCTGCAGTTCTCTATTTGTTATCGAGGTCGCAACCAGGTGCGGGCTGGGAGTCAGCGCCACGCGCTCATGGCGGACTACGTCGTATTCCACGTCGAAGTGGAGTTCGGGCTGCGTTGCGCCGCTGGTCTCGGCAAAGTAGATCTCATTGCCAAATTTTGACTCGCGCATCTTCTTGAGCGGCAGGTCGCCCTTGGAGGAAACGACCTTCACTTCCTGATAAGCATCCGATTGAGCCGCCGGAATCCAGATGCGAACTTTTTCCCCGGCGGGAAGATTCTTCACCGTAAAGCCATAGTGAAATGTGAAGTGGCGAGAGTCCTGAGCAATGGAGTTGAGTGCGAG
>JBELAE010000466.1:0-3957 GCA_049509155.1 Candidatus Sulfotelmatobacter sp. | reverse complement strand
GCAGACGGCAGATTTGTCGGCAGGGACTTGGGACACAACTGGGTGGGCCAGCATGGCGAGCCAGAAAAGTGCGCAGCGAAGCTTCATGCTCGATCTTCCAGGATCACGAGTTTAGCGAGCAGCTAACTCCAAGATAGTGATGCTACATCGTTCGGCGTAGGTTTTCCCATTCTGTCGGCGTGTGGTGCCTTCCGACTTCCACAGGGTCTCCCAGTCTGGTTCAAGCTCTTGGGCAGTTCTCCATGAATCGCGACATAATTGTGGCGCTGGGGTTACTAGAAGGGTGCATTTCCGGCGGCTTGGATGCTTTGGCCGTTGCTGTAAAACCTTTTTCTCATGCTGTAACTGTATCCAGCGTAAGGGGTTCGAGGCTTTTCCCGTTTCGGGAGGCTTTGCCTTCGAAAACTCGAAACCGTTTGGTCGATTCCTGAATCTAAGAACCTAGTGACCCAGCGCATAGACTGTGGTGCGCGAAGCGAGTAGGCTTTGAGTACGGAGGTTCGAGCCAACCAGCTCGACTGTGGAAGGTAGAAAATATGATCGCTAAATTAGTGGATGCGTTTTTCGGCTGCAGGCACGCTCGCTACAGCTTTCCGGTAACCATTCGAGGAGGAGCGCGCCGTCCCCAGGCGGCGGCTTTGACCGGAACCTATGTCGCTTGCCTCGACTGCGGCAGAGAATTTCCTTATGACTGGGAGGAGATGAAAGTCATTACTGCCCCGGAACGCCATCGGGAGCACCTGGCGGAGTTGGCCAAGCACGCCGCATAAGACGAGGCGGGATTGTTCTATCGTTGAAACGTTCCGTCGCTGAATCGCTTCGTGGCTGAACGCTGAAGTTCGCAGCGCAGCAAAAGAGGTCCGGCACGACAAGATCATGCGTTCAGGGTGCGAAACACACCCTCCCCCAAGAGCCGTAGGCAAACCGTCTGCGGCTCATCGCTTTTGGTCTCAAGTAAAATTGCTCTTGGTGGGCGCCCCAGAATTTGCCTTGATACGAAATGCATTCACCAGGGCTGAAGCCCGCATGGATTCTGCTCCCTTACGCGGCGCTGAAGCGCCGCTCTTCCACGGTTGTGTGGCTGCGGTTGTGTGGCTGCGCTGAAGCGCCGCTTTCCCCGCGGCTGCACCCGGCAGAGCTGCAGCTGCGCTCGTCAATCAGCGCTGAGTCAAAGGCATCAGCGGGACGGATAATCCGCCGGAATCGGCACTGGAACCCTTTTATCAATGGGCACGAACTCGCGCTCGCCCGGTCCGGTGTAGACCTGGCGCGGGCGGGCGATCTTCTGCTCGGGATCGGTGATGAGTTCCTGCCACTGCGCTAGCCAGCCCGCGGTTCGCGGAATCGCGAACAACACGGTGAACATCTCCGGCCGGAAGCCCATCGCCTGGTACATGATGCCGGAATAGAAATCGACGTTGGGATAGAGTTTGCGCTTCACGAAATAGTCGTCTTCCAAAGCGATGCGTTCGAGTTCCAGCGCAATGTCGAGCTTCCCGGTGCGGCCCGTGACCTGGAAAACCTGCTCGGCGCTCCAGCGGATGATTTTCGCGCGCGGATCATAATTCTTGTAGATGCGGTGCCCGAAGCCCATCAGCTTGATCTCGCCTGATTTCACTCGCTTGATGTAGGCAGGCACGTGATCTTTGGAGCCGATCTCGTCGAGCATCTTCAGAACTTCTTCATTGGCGCCGCCGTGTAGAGGCCCGGCCAGCGCTGAGGCTGCCGACGCGACCGACAAGTAGGGATCGGCCTGCGAGCTGCTCACCGAGCGCATGGCGTTGGTGCTGCAGTTCTGTTCGTGATCGGCGTGCAGAATAAACAGAATATCGAGAGCGCGCGCAATCGCAGGATTGGCCACATACTTCGGCTCAACCATCTTCCACAACATGTTCATGAAGTTTTCCGCGTAGCTCAGATCATTATCGGGATAGACGTAGGGAAATCCTACGTTGTGCCGGTACGACATGGCCGCGATGGAGGGCACTTTGCCGATGAGGCGGGAAATCTGGTGCTGGCGGTTCGCCGGATCGTGCACGTTCTTGGCGTCGGGATACACGCTCGACAAGGCTGCAATCGTGCTTACGAACATCGCCATGGGGTGCGAGGAATAACGGAAACCCTCCATGAATTTTTTGGTGGTTTCGTGCAGCATGGTGTGGTGCGTGATGTCGTAGACCCAGGCGTTCAGTTCTTTCTCAGTAGGGAGTTCACCGTTTAGCAGCAGGTAGGCGACTTCGAGGAAACTGCAGCGCTCGGCGAGAACTTCAATGGGATATCCGCGATAGCGCAGGATTCCTTTGTCGCCGTCAATATAAGTGATGCTGCTCTTGCACGACGCCGTGTTCATGAACGCCGGGTCGTAGGTCATCAGCCCGAAGTCGTCGGAGCCGGTTTTGATCTGCCGCAAGTCCATGGCCCGGATGGTGCCGTTTTCGACGGGGACGCTGTAGGTCTTGCCGGTGCGATTGTCGGTGATGGTGAGTGTGTTCTCTGGCATGGGAATCTTCCACCTTATCAGTATCCGCGCGCTATAAACTCAAGCATAGTCGAGTCTAAGTACGTTCCCCAAGTCCAATCTGTGACCGAAGTCACAGACTGGAGTGAGGACGTTTCCACAGTGCGATTTTATTCCACAAATCGACCTTGCCCGCGCTCGTCCATTGTAGCCTTGTTTTCCGCGTGCCTCTCTCATTGGCTCGAGGTCGGCTTCAGGGCGTAATAGCCCGTCCGTGCCTGCACCGACATCTTTTCGGCTCCGCTTACCTTGACCTTCAGCTTGTGAAACTTGCCGTCCAACTTCTGGGGCGAGAACCCGAGTACGTAGATAAACGTCGGCACGTCCGCGGTCTGGCGGAAGCCGGTCCGGAGGTCGTTGTTGTTGTGAAAAAACATTCCGCCGGTGCCATAGGCTAGGTCGGCCAGTACCTCGCTGCGCGCGGAGGCTTCGTCCCGGTCGAATAAGGCTCTTCCCAGATCCTCGCTATTGCTGGCGGAGATCCCCGTGGCGGGAACTCCCTGCACATCGAGGGTATTGAAGACAATTCCCGCCCGCACCGCCTGATCGACCAGGGCCATTTCCCTGTCCTGAGCGTCTGGGGCAACTGTCAGAAAGCCGGCAGAGACCAGTACGATGCTGCGCCGTCCGGGCATGGCGGAAGTCCTCGCGATCACGTCGCTTAAGACCTGCAATGTGCGCTCGCTTTCTGATCTGCCTATACTCACTACTTCCAAGGCTTTTGCGATGGCGATGCCCTTGGCTGCGGCGGCCGTGACACCCGCGCAGCGCATGGTTTCGTCCACCGCCAATGCGCTCGCGCCCGCATCGCTCTTGTTCGCGATCAAGTCCGCCATGTAGTAGCTCAGCGGCGGACAATCCGAGGTCACGTGCGAACGCGGCTTCAGCATTCGCAGCACGGCTTGCAACTTTTCGCGGTCTACCGTGAAGTTGAGGCCGATCTGCCCGGAAGTCGTGAAAACCGCAGCCCGGTCCTCGGGATGCAGCGCGGAGAGATGCTGTTCCGCCGCCGCAATCACGTTCGACAGGTCTTCGAATGTGGTCTGAAGATCATCGAATACGTAGGCCACATTATTTTGCGGACCATTCTCCGCAGCTGCCGGCCTTCTGCCTCCATCCGCTGGAGCCGCGCCTGGCGCTGGACTGGCTTGTTCTGAAAGCCCTCGTTCTCGCTCGGACTTCTCCAGTGAAAAGCTGCTGATCGGCTGTGGCCGGCGTTCATCGAACAGCAGGAAGTCCTTCCTGCCCAGACTTCCGACTGCGTCTCCGTTGGTGTCACGCACCACCACGCTCACCGGCACGAGTTTCACGCTCACTTTGAAAATGGTTTCGGGCGGGTTCTCGGAAGGCGGTGTAGCACGATCGGCGCTGGCGCTGGCTTTGGCGTTTTCCTGCCGCTCCGCATTGCTCTGCCGTTCTCTTTCCAAGGAGGACATTTT
>JBELAE010000465.1:0-4310 GCA_049509155.1 Candidatus Sulfotelmatobacter sp. | reverse complement strand
ACGCTGGAGGACCGCTATCAGATCGATCTCAGCGAGACCCGCTTCAGCGCGGTGCGCACCGTAGGAGATCTGGAGCGCATGCTGCGTGGAGATGCCGCGCCGGGAGCGGCGTATCACTATCCGAGTTGGGTGTTGCGCTGGCCGGTGACCTGGCTGCGGATCGTGTCGCATTATCTGCTGATGCGTCCGGCAATCATCTTGCTGGGCTGGCCGCGCATCGCAGGCCGCGAGCATCTGCGCGCTGTGAAAGGACCGATGCTGGTGGTCTCAAATCATATCGGCGATGTCGACGCTAGTTTTATTTTGACGGCGTTGCCCGCGCGCTTCCGGCATCGGTTGGCCATCGCCACTCGCGGCGAGGACCTCGAAGCATTGCGATCGCCCGCGCCAGATCGAGGATTCTTCGGAGGCGTATATGACCGGATGGGATGGTTTTTGGGAGTCTCGCTGCTGAATTTATTTCCGCTGCCGCGCGAAGCCGGGTTCCGCAAGAGTTTCACCTACGCAGGCGAGGCCGTGGATCGCGGCTTCAGCGTGCTGGTTTTTCCCGAGGGCCGGCACACCTCCGACGGGAAGATAAATCCTTTTCGCGCCGGGATCGGCCTGCTGGCGGAGAATCTCGACATCCCAGTTCTGCCCATGCGGATCGATGGCCTGTTTGAAGTGAAGCAGGCGGGCAGAATATTTGCGGCTCCGTGGAAGATCAGTGTGCGGATCGGGGAGCCCATGAAATTTCCGCCAGGAACCGATCCGCAGAAGATTGCCGCCGATTTGCAAAGAGCGGTAGAAGAACTCGGCCAGTTCGGCAACTCCCAGCCGCTCTAGCCGTCTCGCGCACAGTTGACCCCGCCACTGTTCTGCATGGCCACTGCTTGTTTGTCGAACCCACAGCGGGACGGCGGTTAGTCAATCGTTACTGACATCGCTTCCGACGGAATCCCATTCGCTACCACGACCAGACTGGCTGCTCCGGTGTGGATCGTGGCCGGAATCGTGAACTCCGCCGACACCAGCTTCGTGCCCGTGGCGACGCCGCCCAGCCAGCCGTACGTCTTGCAATAGACCACATCGCCGGCAGAATCGGTGATGCGGACAATGGGGTAGTTTGTCGCACTCTGGTTGTCATCGCCGTAATAGGCGCCTTGGGTCACGCCGTTGAACTGAGTCCCGGTGATTCTGTTGTTCGTAGAGCCGTGAGTCAGAGTCGCGGCCACGCTCTTGATGGTAGGAGCGCAGCCCGCACAAGCCGTCCCCGCAGGCGTGTAAATCTCGACACTGGACGAGAAGTCCGTGAACAGAACCTGGCCGGTGGGAAGTACCAACATGTTGCCGACATAGGACGAATCGTTCGGGGCATTCGGCGGAGCCGTGGTCGGGTTCATGGTCGTGCCATCCCATTCGAAGAACTCACTGCCCGTCTGGAATACGCCGGGGCTGGCATCGAACAGGGCGTTGCCATCGGGCAGCACCGCGGCTGGTCCGTCGGCTACGTCGAGGTCGCCGCCGAACGACGGAGCGACCGCCCAGGTCCCGGTCGCGATGGTGTAGATCGCGTTGTTGGTGTTACCGCCCGCCTGGAACACCGTGCCATTGGGAAGCAGCGGCGCCGGCCCGAGCTCATTCTCATCGGAATTGACAGTATTCACAACGGTGTTATTACTAGGCGTGGTCCACGCGCCGGTGGTGGGGCTATAAATCTGGTAGCCCATCAGCCCAAAAGTGTCGACGCCCACATAAGCGTCGACCGTGAGAATGTCCCCGCCAGGAAGCAACGTCCAGCCTTCTTCCGAGTTGTAGTCGAACTTGCCAGTGCCAGTCGCGGCCCACGACGCCGTGGTCCCGGTGAGCGTCAGGATGGCTTCCTGAGTGGTGCAGCAATTGGCCTGCATGTAGTGTCCGTCCGGCAGAATAATGCTCTGCGCATCGCCAATCGTGGTCCAGCCACTGGGCGCTGCCAGACTCGTCCACGTATTGGTTGCGGGGTTGTACAGAGCGCCCTTGTTGGTCCAGATCATGCTGGCGTTGTTGTACTCCCCGCCCATGATCACAACCTCACCGCTGGGAAGCAACGCCGAACCGAAGTAAAGCGGGTTGTAGCCGCTCGGCAGCGTGCCCGCGTTCGTCCAGGTTCCGTCAATATAGCTGCCTTTAGCGTTCGGAATCAGCCGGTACCAGGGATCGGAGTGTTTGGAAAAATAGTAGCTGTTCACCAGCACCGAGCCGTCGTTCAGCAGTAAGGCATGTGCGACTGGCGATGCCGGAGCATTTCTTGTCGCCGTCCAAGTTCCCGCCGTAAATGTTTCCGCCGTAAATTCCTGAGCGCGCGCGTTGCCGAACCAGGCCAGCAGCGTAACCAGAGTAATTCCGATCGTTTGGAGGGACCTCATAAGAATATCGACCTCGCTTGGACGATTTGGAAGGGGGCAGGCGGATTTCCATTGACCTACCCATCACAGACAGAGGGGCTTCCCACCAGGGCGGTCCAACTCAAGTCCCAATGTCGGTGGATTATACCCCGGCCTGCTGGAGTTCCAAACAGTTGCGACGAGGAGTTGCCGGAGATTTTCTAGACTGCGAAGAATGTCGCCGGGTGCCCCATTTCTCGCGCGTTCTTTGCGCGAGAAATGGGGATTTTCGACAGAGCGGCGGTCTACTCTTCATCAACCTGCGATTCTTCCTGATGCAGGTCCGTCTCCAGACGAATTTCGGGAATCTTGGATTCGTGCAGCTGACGATTCAGCGCGGGCAAGTCTGTGCTCTTGAATTCATTCCAGCGCTTTAAAACATCGGCACTGTCATGCTCCGTCGTCGCCAGGGCTTCCATCTGAGAAGAAGTTGGCTCGGCATCGGCTTGCCAGATCTGCTGGTACAACGTGTCGGCCTGTCCATTGAGTCGGGTGATTGTGTTCTCCGCGGATGGGGGTGCCAGGAACCCAGGCGCCGCGCCCAGCACGGCGCCAAGTTTCTTCTGCGTTGCTTCAATCGCGTCTTTGGTCGAGGCGCTGGCCTGCGCGCCCAGCTTTTCCAGTTGTGTGCGGATCGAGCCTCCCTGCAGCGCGGCCTGCGTCGATGCCGTCATGATGGAAGCCATGCGCGTTTCATACTGCAATTTTTTCTCAAGAGCAGCCGCGGAGATTTTGACGCGCGGGTCCATCTTCACGGTAAGGGGCGCGCGAAAAGTCTTTCCATCAACCGTCAGGCGCACCGCGTAAGTTCCCGGCAGAGCCGTCGGTCCTAAAGGCAGACGAGGCGTGTCGTGCGGAATCGCGGCGATCGGATAGTCGTGGCGTACCGCCCCCGGAGCGGGATAGTGCAGATCCCAGACCCAGCGATGCATTCCGGCGGCGCTCGAAAGTTGTCGCGGCTGGCGCACCCAGTACAGAGGAATCAACTGCTTCTGCAATTCTTCCTCAGTGATGTCGGGTTTGTCGGCGTTGGAAAATCGCCGGACAAGATGACCCTGCGCGTCCAGGACTTCGAGCGTGACCGCAGTCGCCGCCGTCGGCAGGAAGTAATCAATGATCGCGCCGTCAGGCGGATTGGCCGCCGCCGGTTCATCCGGTGGAAGCGGCGTGTCGGTATAGGTGTCGCGCTGAATACGGTAAGCGGGCGCAGGAGCGAACAGGTGCGCCGCATTCGCAATCGCAACCGAAGCCTCGCGTAGCGGCGCAATGTCGTCGAGAATCCAGAAGCCTCGCCCGTGCGTTGCCACGATCAGATCGTTTTCGTGAATCCAGAGATCGCGCATGGAAGTGTGCGGAAGATTCAGTTGCAGCGACTGCCAGTGGTCGCCGTCGTCGAACGAAACCCACACCGCGTTTTCCGTACCCGCGAATAACAGTCCCTTGCGCAACGGTATCGACCGGACCGAACTCAGGCAGCCCCGCGATGATCAGCTTCCAGGTCTTGCCGCCGTCGTGCGTGCGATAGATATAAGGATGCGTGTCGTTGATGCGGAACCGGCTCACCGACGCATACGCGGTCTCATCGTCGAAGTGCGAGGCCGAGATTTGCGTGACTTTGTTCCACGCCGCGAGTTCCTTGGGCGTGATGTCGGCCCAATTCTTTCCGCCGTCCCGCGTAATCCAAATCAGCCCGTCGTCAGTTCCGGCCCATAATGTGTTCAAGGTTTTAAACGACGGGGCCAGCGCATAAATCACACCCCGCTGTTTCTCCGCGCCCTTAGGGACGAGCGCACCGACGCTGCCAGGTATTTCCGGATGCTCACGCGTCAGGTCCGGGCTGATGGTCTGCCAGGAATTTCCCCCATCCGTTGTCTTGAACAGAAAGTTGGCCGCGTAATAAAGAAT
>JBELAE010000464.1:0-4013 GCA_049509155.1 Candidatus Sulfotelmatobacter sp. | reverse complement strand
ATTGTCGACCACATTTTCATGAAACTGCTGGAGGGTGAGCAGGAAGCGGCCAGCGACGAGAACCGGCGCCGGACGGCCCTAAGCACCGAGAACTACGATTTCGCGCTGGCCGGTTACGAGAGCTCTCCCGAGGGCGGACGGTACATCTTAGATCTGTTGCCGAAGACCAGGAACAAGTTTCTGTATCGGGGAAAAATCTGGGTTGACGCCAAGGATTTCGCGGTCGTGCGGATCGAGGGCGAGCCGGGGAAGAATCCATCCTTCTGGATCAAGAAGACGGAAATCGCTCACCGGTACATCAAAGTGAATGACTTCTGGCTTCCGGCTGAGAACCACACGGAAAGCTTGATCCGGCTCGGGGGACGAGCCATCCTCTCCATCGAGTATAGGGATTACAAGATCACAAAAGCCGCTCCGCTGCCGGTTGAGAACGCGCGCGAAGACCCGAGATCGTCGCAAGCTTTGGGGATTCGCTGAGCAAAGGTCGAGCGCAGTCCCACGCCAACGGCCAGTGGTGTTCGTTCCTCCTCTACGATATGCTTTCTGATTCGTTTGGGGGGAAGACACGTTATGCGCAGCCCGCGGTTTGCACCGGTTCTTCTGTTCGTTATTTCGATCGCCGTTTCGCTCAGTGCCGGCGCTCAGAGCACACGCCATCCCTTCACCGTCGACGATGCCGCTACCCTCCGCAGCGCGGCGGCGGTCGCGGTTTCACCGGACGGAAAGAGTGTTCTCTCGCGGGTGCATTTCGGCGGCAGCAAGGGACCAGACAACACGGAGTGGCAGTTGATCGCGGCCGCTGGCGGCGAGTCCCGGCATCTGACAATTCCGGAGAAGTTCAAGCCTACCGGATTCACCCGCGATGGCGCGCTCTACGGATTGTACGAAGTCAACAAGATGTGGCAACTGGCCACGCTGGCGCTCGCGCCGGCCAACACCCCGGCGGCTGCGGCGGCCACTCCGGTTCCGCTCACGGCATTGCCGAGGGGCATTCACTCGGCCGTGATTTCTCCGGACGGGTCACACTATGCCCTCTTGGCCGATCCGCGGCTTCCGGATCCGCTGGAGGATATACACAACGTCATCGAGGTTGAACCCACGAGTCTTTACGTCATCGGCGCCGATGGCGCGGGCGGCGCCTGGTGGTGTCCGACATTGCGGGACGCTGCAGAGGTCGCCTGGTCTCACGACGGCGCTTCGTTGGCCGTTCTGTCAACGACTCCGAAGATCGGCTTTCATTATGTCCGTTCGTTCATCGACGTTTGCAGCGGCGCGGGTCCGCGCCATGTCGCCACCATCGACGAGGCCGCCAGCGGGATTGGTTGGATCGTTGGCGATAAGAGCGGCGAGAAAGAATTGGCGTTCCTGAGCACGACCTCACCCGTTCTCACGCCGGACCATGTCTGGACCGTCGCCGCCAGTGGTGGAACTCCGATCGACCGAACTCCCAAGCTCGAAGGCTCTGCCATGCAGCTGTCGGTAGACGCCAACGGAAATGCCTGGGTGATTGTGGCGCGCGGCGTCAAATCGGAAATGGACGCCTTTCAGAATAATTCGCTCGTCCCCACCTACCAGTGGGCCGAAGGAACCATCGACAGCGGCCCGATCGCGCCGCAGATCGCTTCCACGCCACAGGTGCAGGTGTTCACCGTGGCCGATCCACAACACGCTTCCAATGTTGCGATAGCGCACGGCAACACGCTGCAGCGGATCACCACCGAAGGCGACGAGCAACTGGCGAAAGTTGCCTTAGGTGAGGTCCGCGCGGTGCATTGGACCAATAAAGAAGGAATCGCGCTCGAAGGCATCGCGACATTCCCGTCTGATTATCAGGCGGGTAAGGCCTATCCTTTTCTGGTGCTGCCCCACGGCGGGCCGGAATCCAACGACACGCTTCGGCTTGACATGTTTTCGCGGACGATTGCCGGCATGGGCTATATCGTGTTGCAACCGGAATATCGCGGCTCAACCGGCTATGGCACCGACTTCCTCAATGCTATCTACCAGCACTTTGGAGATCGCGCCTATCGCGACGTCGACAGCGCGACGGATTATGCCATCGCCCAGGGGTGGGCCGATCCGAACCGGCTGGCCATATTTGGCTGGAGCGCCGGCGGCTTCATGACTTCCTGGACGGTCACACAGACGCATCGCTACAAAGCCGCCATCGAGGGCGCGGGCATCACCGACTGGCTGAGTTTTATGTGGACCAGCGACGTGCAGCAGATCGACTACGACGCTCGCTGGCCGGATAAAGATCCCGAAGCGTTTCTGACCTTCTCCGCCGTCATGCATTCGGAGAACGTGACCACCCCGCTGCTCGTTCTTCATGGCGACGCGGACGTGCGCGTGCCAACCTATCAGGGACGGGAGTTCTTTGAAGCCTTGGCCGCGCACGGCAAGACGACCCGCATGGTCACTTACCCTGGTTCGCCGCACTTTCCGATCGTGTGGGAGCAGCGCCAAGACGTGTTTCGTGAAATCGCAGCATGGCTGGCGCGCTATAACCCTTAAGAACTGCTGGAGACAACTTCAGCCGTCTCCGCGACGTCGCTTGAGTCCAAAGCGCCAGGCATGCATCTAGGTAGGCATGGCAAGCTCGACGGAATTCAGCCTGGCCGACGCGGTCGCACTTCTCACCCGAACTCCTGCGACCTTGAATGCGCTGTTGCGCGGACTGCCCGACATCTGGGTGCGCTGCAACGAAGGCCGCAGCAATGACGGACGCAGCGACCTAGGAAAAGACACCTGGAGCGGGTTTGACATCGTCGGCCACCTGATCGTAGGGGAACGCACCGACTGGATGCCGCGAGTACGGATCTTACTTGAGAGCGGCGAATCGCGGCCCTTCGATCCCTTTGACCGCTTCGCGCAGGTGAAAGAGAGTCAAGGCAAGTCGCTGGAGCAGCTGCTCGACGAGTTCGCCCGCCTGCGAGCGGAAAATCTAGTTGCGCTGCAGGCCCTGAACCTACAGCCGGAAGACTTGATCCGGCGCGGGAAGCATCCGGCCCTGGGAGTGGTAACGCTGCAGGAACTTCTGGCGACGTGGACGGTTCACGACCTCACTCATCTGCATCAACTATCCCGCGTGATGGCCAACCAGTATCGCGACGTTGTCGGTCCGTGGAGCGCCTATCTGGGCGTGCTGCATTGTGCCGGTCATAGCGCGTAAGCCGGCACCGGCAAGTCCGCGCTTGAGGCCGCTCATGCGGCAGTTATTGTGCTTCACTGTGCCTCCGCGGGCTGTTGCTCTCGTTCGCGACTTTGACATACCATTTCGCACGTGGCAGAAGGTCTGCTAATTGCACTTCGGGCCGCGAAGCTGTAGCGCCATGAAGCCAAATCCGCGCAAGCGTTTGCCACATCTCAATTGGGAGGCTGCCCGACAGATCAGCAGCCGAGATTCGAGAAGAGCCGCTACCGGAATCGTTCTCGCTGCTCAGCTAACCATTTGCCTGCTGTGGATCGTGCCCGGCCTGCAGGCCCAGGCGCCACCGACCGCATCGCCGGTGCAATCTGCGCCCATCCAATTTGAGAACGTCATCGAACAGTCGAAGATCAAGTTCGTTCTCAAGAACAGCATCAGTCCCAAACGCTACACGTTCGAGACCATGGCTGGTGGAGTGGCGCTCTTCGACTACAACAACGACGGTTTGCTGGACATCTTCTTTACCAACGGCGCGGCCATTCCATCACTGGAAAAGAGCGACCCCAGTTTCTCGAACCGGCTGTTCCGCAACAATGGCGACGGCACCTTCACCGACGTAACCGAGAAAGCCGGCCTGCAGGGTATCGGTTATTCCATGGGAGTGGCCGCCGGCGACTACGACAATGATGGCTTTGTTGATCTTTACATTACCGGCGTCAACCGCAACCAGCTTTTCCATAACAACGGGGACGGCACTTTCACCGACGTGACCGAGAAGGCCGGAGTCGGCGGCTTCGTCCCCAAGCTCGGCAAAGCGTGGTCGGTAGCTGCGGGATGGTTCGACTACAACAACGACGGACTGCTT
>JBELAE010000463.1:0-4030 GCA_049509155.1 Candidatus Sulfotelmatobacter sp. | reverse complement strand
CGCGTCTTCTACGGCCTGTTCGGTAGCCTGGGCGGCGCGGGCGCGGATGGAGGCTTCGTCCCAGTCGTCGGAGATGTTTGCTTCGGCTTGGGTATCCTGAGGAAGATCGTCCTGGATGTCAATTTCGGTCGCGGCATTGGCGTCGGAGCCGTTGTGGGTTTCAGGGTCGATCAGGGTGAGCGACACTTCGGCCATACCTGTCGGTTTGCGGTCGCGGGTGCCGGCGAAGATCACATCTTCCATGCGTGCGCCGCGCAGGGTCTTGGCCGACTGCTCGCCCAACACCCAGGAGATGGCGTCGGAAATATTGGACTTGCCGCAGCCGTTGGGGCCGATGATGGCGGCCACGCCGTCCCCGTGGAACTTGAGTTCGGTGCGGTCGCAGAACGACTTGAACCCGAGAATCTGAAGACGCTTCAGTTTGAGCAACGTGTACTCCTTAGAAACAGTGGCCTGCACGCGTATTGACTAAGGAGATTCCCCTCGTCGATTGGACGCATGGTTCTGCCAACGGTTGAGCAATTCCCATCCCAGGCTGGATAGGGGCGGGCACAAAGTTAAGCTACTGTAACGGTGAAATTGGGGCGGGGTCAAGCAATATAACACCATATATAGTATGGGCTTGCAAGGGACCGCGTTGGGTTGCACACGCATTGCAGCACTTGGATGGACTGTGGGTGGAGACGGGAAGGAGGTGGGAGCAGCGCGAGAGCAACCCCATGCTAAAGCGGTCAATCAATAAGCGCAATCGCGATTTTGCGGCAGTTACCGCAGTCCAGGTGCCCGACGATACGGCGAATGAAGAATTCCTCACCTTTCCAATCCCTCTCTGCCTCAATCCCCGCGCCGCGACGGGAATGCACTGTGAGCGTTACTGATCAGTAAAGATTACATTTCGCGCCCATATTGAGAGTAACGGCACCTCCAGTTAGGACGGCCTTTGGTGAAGCAAAACACGAGCGCGAAGAGAAAACCCGATTTCAATCCCCGCACCTTTCTTTCAACGATTGGTAAGGGCAGGGTTATGCTCCCCTTTCAAAAGAAGGACAAGATCTTCGTTCAGGGCGATTCCCGAGACGGATTATTCTTTGTCCAAACGGGGAAGGTGCGGCTCAGCGTGGTGTCAGAAGCCGGGAAAGAAGCAACTCTGGGCATTCTGGGCGAAGGCGATTTTTTTGGAGAAGGTGGACTTGCGGGTCAGCCACACCGCATGTCGTCTGCAACCGCAATGACCGATTGCGTGCTGCTGCACATCGAGCCAAAGGCAATGATGCGCACCATGAGCGCGCAACCAAAATTGTCCGCTCTGTTTGTCAAATACCTGCTCAAGAGGAATATCCGATATCAAGATGACCTGGTCGATCAACTTTTCAATTCCAGCGAAAAGCGGCTCGCGCGAGTTCTTCTCTTGATGGCGCACTTCGGCGAAGAAGGAGTCTCGGAAACGTCAATTCCAAGACTAAGTCAGGAGACTCTGGCCGAGATGGTCGGGACGACGCGCTCGCGAGTCAGCTTCTTCATGAACCGGTTCAGGAAGAGTGGCTATATACACTACGACGTCGGGGACAACTTACGGGTTCACAGTTCACTTCTTGACGTTGTTCTGCACGATGATGATGACGAGGGGAGCAGCGCGACTGCGGGAACCGGCGACCAACCCCGTGTCACGAGAAGCAAAGAACCTCCGGCAACGCCCGGCCAACCCGCCGACAAGTATCGTGCCAGGAGACCGCCCCTCCCCGGGCTTACACGGCGCAGCAATTGAATTTGCTAGCCGAAATATCGCAAGGCCATCTGAGCCCTTAGGTAATCCTCTTTTTATCCAGATTCCTTTATCCCAACTTCTTTCATCCCAGCTTCTCGAAGAAGCGGCAGATGGTTTCGATTCCTTTGTGGAAGTTGGGGATGTGGAACTTTTCGTTGGGGGCGTGGAGGTTGTCGTCGGGGAGGCCGAAGCCCATCATGACGCTGGGAATTTTCAACACGTCTTGGAAATCGGTGACGATGGGAATGGAGCCGCCGCTGCGGATAAAGACGGTGTCTTTCTTGAAGGTGTCGTGCAGGGCTTCGGTGGCGGCTTTGATGTAGCGGTTGTCGGTGCCGACGACGGCGGCCGGGCCCTTGCTCCAGACTTTGATTTTGGTTTCGATGCCTTTGGGCGTGAGTTTTTTCACGAAGGCCGCGTACTTCTTCAGGATGTCGTCGGGATCCTGGTTGGGGACGAGGCGCATCGATACCTTGGCCTGGGCTTTCGCCGGAATTACCGTCTTGGCGCCGGCAGCGATGAAACCTCCGGGCATCCCGTGAACTTCGAGCGTGGGGCGCGCCCAGGTGCGGTAGAGGACGGAGTAGCCGGGTTCTCCGGTAAGAACTTTCGATCCGACTTCGGTCTTGCGGTAATGCTCTTCGTTGAACGGCAGACGCTTCCAGGCCTTGAGTTCGTCTTTGGTCGGCGCTTTCACGCCTTTGTAGAAGCCGGGGATAAGAATCTTGCCTTTGGAATCTTTCAGCTTGCTGATGATTTCGATCAAGGCGAAGAACGGATTCGGCGCGGCGCCGCCGTACATGCCGGAGTGCAGGTCGGTCTTGGCTCCGACGGCTTCGATTTCCGTATAGACTAGGCCGCGCAGGCCGACGCAGAGCGTGGGAAGGTTGGGCGCGAAAAGTTCGGTGTCGCAAACCAGGGCGAAATCGGCTTTCAGCTTGGCTTTCTGCTGGCGGAGGTATAAGGCGATGGCTTCACCGCCCACCTCTTCTTCGCCTTCAAAAATTACCTTTACGTTGATGGGCAGCTTGCCGCCGCCCGCCTGCATGAGGGCTTCGAGGGCTTTCACTTCCATCCAGAGCTGGCCTTTGTCATCGACTGCGCCGCGGGCGTAGAGGTTATTGTTGCGCTCGGTGGGCTCGAAGGGCGGAGTGTGCCACTCGTCGAGTGGTTCGGCGGGTTGGACGTCGTAGTGAGCGTAGCAGAGAGCGGTCGGCTTGCCGGCGGCGTGCAGCCAGTCGGCATAGATGAGGGGATGACCCTTGGTGGGGATAATCTCGACGTTTTCGAGGCCAATGCGGCGCAGTTCGGCGGCGACGTAGTCGGCGGCTTTCTGAATGTCGGGCTTGTGCTCTTCGAGAGTGCTGACGCTGGGAATGCGGAGGAGATCCTTGAGTTCGTTCAAAAAACGCTGCTGATTGCTTCGGGCAAAATCGACTGCGGAGGAGGCCATGGTGATTCCTTTCTATCTTCTACAATCTCGATCTCGGCGGACGGCGCAAGAGAGCCGATCAAGAGTCGGCCGAAACGAAACAGTATAGCGCGACGGGCTGGGTCCTTCACCTCGGCGGGTCGGTACTTAAAAGCGCGTTGCTGGGAAGGAACGGCTAATGCACCGAAACAGGCAGGGAGCAGGTTGGAAGTTTGGCGTCGGCTGTCGTGCGCTGGCGAATGCTGATTCTCGCTTTAATCTCGTCATCCGGCCATTTCTTGTCTGTTTTGATCCACACATGATCGCCGGTGATCTTAATCTCCATCGGATCGCCAACGATTAGGTTATGGGGCACGCGATCGCGAGCAATCGCTATATACGCCAGGTCATCCACCTTAAACACGAAGCAAAAACCGGGTTCATAATTTTGCAATTCAATGAGTCTCGTGGTTTGGTAGATGGCCTTATTCTTGGCAGCGCCGGAGCCGAGTAGAAATGCGCCGAACGCTACGACAATCGCAATTGGCCGCATTTTGTTCATTGAAGAAGGCCCAATGACATTTGGGCCGCCAGTATCAGAACTTAAACTGGACACCACCGTAGATCGTGAATCCGCTCTGCTGGTTGTAGTTAAGGCGCAGGCCAGCGCCAAAACTATCGGAAAAAGAATTCCCCAGCTTGGAGATCTGCTGTCCGGTAGTGACGGCCTTGCCAATGGCGGCGGCATCGTCGCTGTGCAGCTTGTACCAGGCGAGAGGATTGTTGGGTGCGGCGCTGATGTCCTTGGCCATGCTCTGCAGCCCACCCGCCCCGGAATCGAAAACACTCGAGAG
>JBELAE010000462.1:0-4521 GCA_049509155.1 Candidatus Sulfotelmatobacter sp. | reverse complement strand
CTGATTCTTGGGATGGCGATGCAGAAAGGCGATCGCGATCAGCTAGTGTTGATCGTGGGCACACTGTTCTCGCTCCCGTTCATTCTGTTTTCGATGACGGGCGGGTTTCTCGCAGACCGCTACAGCAAACGTACGGTCACGATCTGGACCAAGTTTTTCGAAATGGCGGTGATGGGACTGGCTATTGCCGGACTGGGCTGGCAGAACCTGCACCTTGAAATGGCCGCTGTCTTTCTCGCGAGCACGCAGGCCGCTTTGTTCGGTCCATCGAAATATGGATTACTCCCGGAATTGCTTCCGGAGCCGTTGCTTTCCTGGGGCAATGGCGTGCTCGAACTCGGAACGTTTCTGGCAGTGATTGCGGGAGGCGTTTCCGGTGCGTTCCTGGCCGACTTTTTTCAGACGCATCAGGGATGGTCGGGGCTGATCTTCTTAATTCTTTCTTGCGTGGGTTTGCTGTTTAGTCTTGGCATCACCAAAGTTCCCGCTGCCGATCCCGCGAAGAAGTTTCGCGCCAACCCGGTTGGCGATCTCTGGGTGCAAGGTCGGCTCATTCGCCAGGATCGAGTGCTGTGGCTGGCGGTGGTGGGCAATACTTATTTCTGGTTTCTGGGCGCGCTGCTGACGGCCAACATTGTGTTCTATGGCAGCGATGTGCTGCACATCAGTTCGACGCGCACCGGAATTCTTCAGGCCGCGGTCGCGATTGGCATTGGACTGGGGAGTTTGACTGCGGGCTATCTTTCAAGCGGCAAGGTTGAATATGGATTGATTCCGCTGGGATCGATCGGCATGACCGTGTTCGGCATCCTGCTCTCTGCGCCTGGTCTTTCGTTTGCCCACGTGCTGGCGTTGCTGGCCGCGCTTGGCTTCTCGGCAGGCTTTTTTGCCGTTCCAGTCAACGCGTTGATTCAGCACCGACCGGACGAAAAAGATAAAGGCGGCGTAATCGCGGCGGCGAACCTGCTTTCTTTCGTCGGCATTGGAGGCGCAGCCGGGATTTATTACGTCTTTCAGCACTACACGCGTCTCAGCCCGTCCAGCATTTTTCTTTGTGCCTCGCTGATGACTGTGGCCGCGACGGTTTACGTTTTGTACCTGCTGCCTGACGCCTTGCTCCGGTTGCTGCTGTGGTTCGCGACTCACACTCTGTATCGCGTGCATCTGCAGGGCCGCGACAATGTTCCGGCCAAGGGCGGCGCGTTGCTGGTTCCGAATCATGTTTCGATGGTGGATGCGGTTCTGCTGGTCGCTTCCATCGATCGTCCGATTCGCTTCCTGATGTTCAAGGGTTCGTACGATCACTGGCTGGTGAAGCCGTTTGCCAAGATCATGCGCGTGATTCCCATCTCGTCGCAACTTCGTCCGCGCGAAATGATTCAATCGCTGCGCACCGCGACCCAAGCCTTGAAAGATGGAGAGGTCGTCTGCATTTTTCCCGAAGGGCAGATGACGCGCATCGGCCAGATGCTGCCGTTCCGCCGCGGCATGGAGCGCATCGTGAAGGGCGTAGAAGTGCCGATCATCCCGGTGAATCTTGGAGGCGTCTGGGGATCGATCTTCAGCTTCGAGCGCGGGAAATTTCTGTGGAAGATGCCGCGGCGGATTCCGTATCCCGTGACCGTGACCTTCGGAAAGCCGATGCCCGCGACCACCAGCGCGCGAGAAGTTCGACAAGCCGTGCAGGAACTCGGCGCCGGGGCCTACCACTTCCGCAAGCGTTATATGCGGACGCTGCACCGCTCTTTCGTGCAGACCGCGCGGCGACACCCCTTGCGCTTCGCCATGGCCGACGGACGCACGCCGAAAGTCTCGTTCGGCAAGGCGCTTACCGGCACGGTATTTCTGGCACGGCGGCTTCGTTCGGTTTGGCATGATCAAAACATGGTTGGTATTCTGCTCCCGCCATCTGTTCCGGGCGCGCTGATCAACCTGGCGGCGCTGCTGATGGGAAAGGTTCCGGTCAATCTCAATTACACGGCGTCGAACGAAGTGTTGGCGTCGTGCGCGAAGCAATGCGAACTGAAGACGGTGATTACGTCGAAGGCTTTTCTGGAACGCGTACATCTTCAGGTGCCGGCGCAGGCTGTCATGCTCGAGGATCTCGCCGCGAATCCACAGGTGATGGAGCGACTGAGCGCCGCGCTTATCTCCTGGCTATTGCCGGTGCGGCTCATCGAAAAAACAGTAGGAGCAGGCCGCAAGACCGGGCTCGACGACATCGCGACCATCATCTTTTCCAGCGGAAGCACTGGAGATCCCAAGGGCGTTGTACTTACCCATTACAACGTGGCCTCGAACGTCGAGCAGCTGAATCAAGTGTTTATGCTGGGGCGCAACGACAAGATTCTCGGGATTCTGCCGTTCTTTCATTCTTTTGGTTTCACGGGCACGCTGTGTTTGCCGACAGCCATTGGCATGGGCGTGGTCTACCATCCCAGCCCGCTGGAAGCGAGGGCGATCGGTGCACTGGTCAGCCAATATGGCGTCACGTTCCTGCTGGCGACACCGACGTTCCTGCAGGCATATATCCGGCGCTGCGAACCGGAAGATTTCGGCAGCCTGCAGTATGTGATGGCCGGCGCGGAGAAACTTCCGGAGCGCACCTCGATTGCCTTCGAAGACCGCTTCGGACTGCGCCCTCTCGAAGGCTATGGCTGCACCGAATGCTCGCCCGCGGTTACGGTGAATACGCGCGACTTTCGGGCAGCGCAGTTCCGGCAAGTGGGAGCAAAGCGGGCCAGCATCGGGCATCCGCTGCCGGGAGTCAGCGTGCGGATCGTGAATCCTGAGACGTTCGAGCCTCTTCCGTTAGGCGACACCGGTTTGCTGCTGGTGCGCGGACCCAACGTGATGCAGGGATATTTGAATCGCCCGGAAAAAACCGCCGAAGTCTTGCGCGACGGATGGTACAACACGGGCGACATTGCCGCAGTCGATGAAGATGGATTCGTCCGCATCACCGACCGCATGAGCCGCTTCAGCAAAATTGGCGGAGAAATGGTGCCGCACATCAAAGTCGAAGACAAGCTACACGAGCTCAGCGGCGCCACCGAACAAACTTTTGCGGTTACGGCGGTTCCCGACGAGAGAAAAGGCGAGCGCCTGATCGTTCTGCACACGCTGCCCGAAGACAAACTCGAACCCTGCCTCGCCCTTTTGGCCAAGTCCGATTTGCCGGCACTGTGGAAGCCGCGTGCCGATCAGTTTGTGCACGTGGAGAGCTTGCCCTACCTGGGCACGGGCAAACTCGATCTGCGGCGGCTCAAGGAAATCGCGGTCGAAGCGTCGGCGTGACGAGTTCTTCGACCCATCGACATCTCGTGTTCAATCGTTTCGTTGGCTATCGTCTCATTCTGGCGCCCATGCTAGACTAAGCACAAATTCCTGCAAATGAGGCAGCAATGAAATTTGGCGTCATCACCTTTCCAGGTTCGAACTGCGATCACGATGCCTTCTGGACGATTCAGCAAGTCGCGAAACAGCCGGTGACCTCCCTGTGGCACGAATCGCACGACCTGGAGAACTGCGACGCCATCATTGTTCCCGGAGGGTTTGCCTTCGGCGACTACCTGCGCACGGGCGCGATTGCCAAGTTTTCGCCGGTCATGGAGTCGGTGCGCAAGTTCGCCGACGGCGGCGGATTGGTGCTGGGCATCTGCAATGGTTTTCAGATTCTCTGCGAGTCGGGCCTGCTGCCCGGCGCTCTGATGCGCAACGTTGGCCTCAAATACGTTTGCAAGCCGGTGCAGGTCCGGGTCGAAAATGTCGATACGCCCTTCACCAATTCGTGCGCGAACGGGGAAGTGTTGACCATCCCGATCGGCCACATGGAGGGTAACTATTTCTGCGATCCCGCAACGCATTGCCGAATCGGCTAACCCCAACGGCTCCCTGGACAACATCGCCGGGATCTGCAGCCCCGGGGGCAATGTCGTCGGCATGATGCCTCACCCGGAGCGGTCAGCCGAGCCGGAACTGGGGTGTACCGACGGAATGAAAGTGTTTCAGTCGATGGTCGGTGCCATGACGAGCCGGTAAATCGCCTTCGGTTGAGCCAGCCTAAATCGAGCAGCCTCATCACGGGCAGCCCTCGCAAATTTTTCTTGGTTATCAACAGGCTCCGGGTATATGGTGATTGCTTCTTCCCCTGTAGTACGGGTCCCCAAAACCTAGTTGTGTTCGCCAGCACACGCGGGGAGGCGTGTCTCTCATGACACCGAAGCAGATTTTAGATTCCTTTTCAGAAACTCTAGTGCGGGACGAGCGTATCCTCAGCCCGCAAGAACGTGCCTTGGTCGCCACTTTGTTGCAGCACGCCAGGGCTGCCAACGGCCAGAGCCCGCAGACGCAGGAAGCGGTCCGGGCAGTCATTGCATCGGCGATCGGCGAAACCGTAGCGCAGCGCGCTTTTGCGGTGCTCGGCGGCAGCATTGTGGAACGCATCCTGGAAGGCAGCACGTTGCCGCAGGCCGACTCCGCGATTGCGCGGACTGTGGACACTTATGCTGGCCCGCATCC
>JBELAE010000461.1:0-4567 GCA_049509155.1 Candidatus Sulfotelmatobacter sp. | reverse complement strand
ATCGATAATCCTGCCGTATCCGGATATCACGCCAAGGTCTACTCCGAAGGCGGCCGCTATGTGCTCGAGGACGCCGAGAGCTTTAATGGCACCTTCGTCAATCGAGTCCGCATTAACAAGGTGGCACTCAAAAACGGAGACAAAGCCCTGATCGGCAAGCACACACTCGAATTCAGTGATCAACAAGAGGTCTGGCATGGATCTGTATCTTTCGTCGACGGGCAAGCGCAAGCGACGAAAGCCAAGCTGCCCCAGCTCGAGCGCACGGCTTTTCTAGACACGGCAAAAGCGAAAGAGATGATTGCCATGGCAGTCGCCGCGGCAGCCGCAGGCGGCCCTGCGCCAGGCGGCCCTGCGGCAGGTGGTGCTGCAGCAGTGCAGCAGAAAGGCAGTTCTCAGAGCCAGGCGCCCGCTGCGGCCGCACACGTAGCCCATCAGACCATTGGCACGCTAACCATCATGGAAGGCCGAACCGACCAGAAACACTACGTTTTGACCAGTCGCCTGACCGTAATCGGAAAATCGAAGATGGCTGGGATTCGCCTTAAGCGCTGGTTCGCTCCCCACGTCGCGGCCTCAATTTACCGAGCCGAAGATGGATACTGCGTCGCTGCTTCCGGAGACAAGGTCAAGGTCAGAGTGAATGGAACCGTGGTCGAGGGCGGCAAAAAGCAGCTCGAGATGGGTGACGAAATCGAAGTTGACGGCATCAAGGCAGTTTTTGGTTTTTGTGGAGCGTAATCTTTCTGAGCCTGATCAAGGTCGTGTTAATCAGCCCCTGGGGCCGCCGTAGTAGTCACATAGTTGGTGCTAGCCACTTCGAGCCGGGAAATATCCGCACTTAATTTCTACGAAACCGTCTCACTAGAGCCTGCAATATGGTTGTTGGATGTGTGAGCAAGATGGTGATGCCTCCGAGCACAGTCTGCGGCTCGCGGAAAACTCCCAGTTGCCGCAGAACCATGGCTCGGTCGTAATAGATCCTCTCTCCTGCCAGACGGTCATCGGCGTCGAAAGTGTAGACCCCGCAAAGAGGAATCTCTACCCTCCTCCCGGTTGCCGGAAGACCTCGCCACGGGCCTAACTGCGTACCACGGATGATTACTTCGAGAATGATCGCCTCGGCGGCGACGTGTCGGCACATTATTTCAATGCGCAGGTCAGGCAAAGCGGCCATCAGCTGTTCGTAGAATTGGCGCACCTGCTCACGGCCTTCATAATGCTGGTCCCACGGTTCATCATCGTAGCGTGCCGACTCGCCGAAGGTTTGAATGACACCTTCAAGATTGTGCTCGTTTTCGAGGCGCACATGTTCTTCGACAATTGCCATACGAGGCGACCGATCATCCAACGGCGTGTGTCTCGCAGCCATAGCGATTCCTAGAGCGTCATAAGTCGGATCGCGGAAGCGCTTTTCCGCATCGTAAGCGTCCTTCTCGCGCCCGGATAAGGCAGGTAGGATAGGGCAGCACCGAAGGTCTTGGCAAGATGGGGCGGGCTGGTTGGCCACGAGTCGGCATCTCGCTCATTGCCCCTGCGATCCGTAAGTCTGAGTGTAATCGCCCCGTTTCCGTCAGTTGTCGGCTTAAGCGGCAGCGGCTTGATACCGCGAGACTCTCTATGCCCCCGCCCTGAACGTGCGGCTTCCCGGCGTGGCTCAAGTGATTCGTAAGACAAGTAAGGTTGCGTCGTCGCGGAAATTCCCGCCGCAGAAGGCCGTGACCTGCTGCATGATGGCGCGTTGAACCTCAAGCGCGCTTCCGTGGCGTGCGCGAGCGGCTTCCAGCAGGCGCTCCTCGCCGAACTCTTCCAGTTCGGCGTTCTCGGCTTCCGTGATGCCGTCGGTGGAGAGCAGCAGTTGGTCGCCCGGTTGCAGTTGCGCGGTGTAGTCCTGGTAGATCCAATCAGGCAGCGCACCCAGCACTGCTCCTCCTCCTGGCAAAGTTTCGGTTGTGCCGTTGCTCCGCAACAGAAGTCCGGGTGAGTGTCCGGCATTCTCGTAGGTGAGCGTGCCTGTGTCGGCGTTGAGCACCGCGTAGAAGAAAGTTACAAACTTTCCCGAAGCGATATTTGCACAAAGGAACTTGTTCAGTTTGGTGCAGACCACCTGAGGCGATGCCTCGGCGGTAGCGAAGGCGCGAAAGGATGCCTGGAGATTCGCCATGAGCAACGCGGCGGTGATTCCCTTTCCGGCGACATCGCCCATGCAAATGCCGAGGCGATTCTTGTCCAGTTGAATCACGTCAAAGTAGTCGCCACCGACTTCACGCGCCGGCTGCCAGGCTCCGGCGATCTGAACTCCCGCAAGCTGCGGCAGCGTGCTGGGCAGCAACATTTGCTGAATCTCGCGCGCCCGCTTGAGTTCTTCCTCCTGCTGCTGCCGCGCTATGGTCCCTTTCTCGACCGTCTGCTCCAGCTGTTGATTGCGTTCTCTCAGCTTCCGCTGCAGTTCTTCCACACCGTACGCAAGAACGTTGGCGATCACCACGACGATGATGCAGAAATAACCGATTTTGGAAAAGAGAAGCCAAAATGGCTCGGGCTCGATTCTGGTCAGCTGTAGGAACAGTATCGAGCTCACGGCGCAGATCACACCGAAAATGATTTGAATGGGGAAAAATACGACCCAGTTCCACGGGCGCGGCCGCCCCACGTACAAGCGACGACTGCCAAAAGAGAGAGGAACTACGAGGTTGCCTACCGTCAGGGTCGCCACCATTATGACCCACAGGGAAGCCGGCTGGTTGATCGAAACCAAAAGAGCATAGACCACGAACGCGATGGCTACGAGCACCTGCTCGACCTGGAAAATGCGGCGCGACAGTACCGACTTTTTCTGGGAAGTGACGGAGAGAGTGCTCACGCGGGACTCGTGGTCGAAATTTGAACAGCAAGAGTAGCGCGGAGTGAACAAAAAGTCATTGGCTTCGCCGAGGGCGCACAACCTCTATTTCTTGGGCTCGAATCCCCGGCCCACCCGGAACACGTGGCCATCCGGATGGCGAAGGTGCATCTCGCGTACCTTCCACGGCATATCGGTGGGCGGAAATGTGATCTCCAGCCCAGCCGCAACGCAATGCCTGTGCATCTCGTCCACATCGTCCACCCAGACCGACATCCAGACGCCCTTGTCGCCCGCTTCGTCTCCGTCCTGCTGAAACGTGGTGGTGTTCGTGCCCCGGCCGCGGCCGCCCTGCGCCCCCTGACAAAGAAAGATGCAAACTTCCTTACCCGATCCCACCGCGCCAAACGTCGGAGGCGTTCCCCAGTCCCACAATTTCTTCCATCCCCACTTCTCAAACCACGCGACCGTGCCAGCGATGTCGGACACGTTCAATATCGGAGTCAAGCCTTTGGCTTCCATAGCGAAAGCAGGATAACACCCGAGGGATTTCGCCGCTGTTGCAAAATCGCCATAGCACGCGTTGACCCATCCTCCACCGGTGCGATTCAGGCGCCGAACCTCTGACCTCTCGCAAAGCGTCCTGGGACGCGTAAGGTCCGATGTCCGACGCCCGATGTCCGACGCCACGCTCGGTCTAAGCCGACTTCTCCAACCCCTCAATCTCGTGCTTCGCCCGCTCCAGAATCTCGCGAATCTTCGCGATCTTCGCGGAATCGTGCGAGCCGCGAGTTGCAGTCTTGAGCGCAGCTTTCATCACCTCTGCGGCCGGACGCATGACTTCCGCGCCCTCCATGCCCATCCAAGGCGCCCAGTCTCCTGCTTGTTCGGCGCGCTGCCAGATCTTCTTCACAGTCTCGGCTTCGCGCTGCAACTCCCCCCTGCCGGCCTCGGTGAGCGAATACGTCCGCTTCCCCGCCGCCGTGTCCGAAGTCACCAGACCCTCATCTTCGATTTGCTGCAGCGCCGGATCCTTCATCAGCTCATAGCCATGCTTCGGCCCGCCTTCGAGCATTGAAAGCAGCGCCAGGCGAATCTCGCCCGGACCAAAAAACCGGCCCCACCGCCCTCCTCGGCCACCCCAGGGAAATCCACCTCCCATAAACGGCGTGGCCAATCCGCCACGCCACCAACTTCCACATCGTCCATGCATATTCGATACTCCTTCAAATTCTGATTCGGATTCCGCTTCGGATTCCGATTTAAAGATCGCAGTTCCACTAACCGGAGTCGCAGTTCGAAATTTCACCCTGCCTTCGAGCTCGTCCAACAAGACTCGGTCGGTATAACTGTCGATCATTCTTTATGTATATCTATAGATATAACTATTGTCAACACAAAGATCTCCTTTCCCCTTAATCACTTCCCCACACCCTGAATCCGGAGGCCGGAAGCCGAGAGCCGGAAGCCGGATCATTTACAATCCCGCATGATGTTCTACCGTTCCGATAATCGTTCTCCCGACCAACTCCGTCCCGTCATCCTCACTCCGGAATTCATCACCACTGCGGAAGGTTCCGTCCTGATTGAAATGGGCAACACACGCGTCATCTGCACCGCCTCGATCGAGGAGACCGTCCCGCAGTTCATGCGCAACAGCGGCAAAGGCTGGATCTCCAGCGAATACAGCATGCTGCCGCGTTCGACCCTGACCCGCACCCCTCG
>JBELAE010000460.1:0-4297 GCA_049509155.1 Candidatus Sulfotelmatobacter sp. | reverse complement strand
ATCGCTGCTTAACATCGCTCGCGTCATTTTCTGCGCCAGCGGATGCCGTCTTTGGTGATGTCCACGAGGATGCCGGCGGCGGCGAGCTCGGCGCGGATCGTGTCCGAAGTCTTGAAGTCGCGAGCGCCGCGGGCGGCCTTCATCGCAGCAAGTTTCTCTTCGATCTCGGCGTCCGCGTGTTGTCCGGACTGAACTGCCTCGCGCAACTCACTGCTGACGTCTTGTTCGCGGCCTTCGGTCACGGCCCACTCGAACACACGTTTCATCTTTGGACCGTCGTCATCGTCGAGGACGGCGAAGATTTCGTCGAACCTGGTTAACGCGGCGAGCAGGCGCGGAACATCGCCCTTTCTGATGGTTCCGGCGTCGGCTGCGGCGTTCGCCTGGCGCACCATCTCGAAGATCGCAGCCTGAGCTTGCGCGGTATTGAGGTCTTCGTCGAGCGCGGCGGTCATACGCTCGACGGTTTGGGAGGCGAGAGATTGCATCTCAGGGCTCGCGCCTTCAGAGAAAATGCCCGCGCTTAAGCGCATCCGAAAATTCCGCAGGCGTTCTACCGATACCGCGGCTTGCTTGAGTCCATCGAAGGTGAAGTTCAACTGATTGCGGTAGGGAACCGACGTGAGGAGATAGCGAATGGATGACGGCTTGTGGCCCCTCAAAATCAGGTCGCGGAGCGTGAAGAAATTTCCCAGGCTCTTCGACATCTTCTCGCCTTCGACCAGCAGGAAGCGGGCGTGGAACCAGAAATTCGCGAAGGTCTTGCCTGTCCCAGATTCCGACTGCGCGATTTCATTTTCGTGATGTGGAAAAATCAGATCTTCTCCACCGGCATGCAGGTCGAAACTTTCTCCGAGTTCCTCCATCGACATGACGGAGCATTCCAGGTGCCAGCCGGGACGGCCGGGTCCAATCGGCGTGTCCCACGAGGCTTCGCCGGGTTTGGGGGCCTTCCAGAGAGCGAAGTCGCGGGCGCTGTCTTTGTCGTATTCATCAACGTCGACACGGGCGCCGTCCTGCATGCCGCTGAAGTCTTTTTTCGAGAGCTTGCCGTACTCGGGAAACTTGGAGATGCGGAAGTAATAGGAGCCGTCGTCGGTGCGGTAGGCGAATCCTTTTTCGAGCAACTTGGCGACGAAGGCGGCCATCTCGAGAATGTGTTCGGTCGCGCGTACCAGCGTCGGCTGTTCAATCGAGATCATGGCGGCGTCTTCGAGGAACGCCTTCTCATACTTCGCGGTGTATTGCTGCACGGTGACACCGTCGCGCGCAGCGTTGCGGATAATCTTGTCGTCGACGTCGGTGATGTTCATGACGTGGCGCACGGAGTATCCGCTCTGGCGGAAGAAGCGGCGCAGCAGATCGACGGCGATGAAGGTGCGGAAGTTGCCAATGTGTCCGTAGTCGTAGACGGTGGGGCCGCAGGCGTACATGCGGACTTCGCGGTCGCGCAGGGGATGGAACTCCTCGATCCGCGTTGACATGGTGTTAAAAAGACGAAGCGCCATAGGAGATTCGAACACCGGCAAACGAACCTAAGCTTGGACGAACTAAAGATTCTAGGGTCGGCGAGAGAGTGGGTCAAATCGCGGACAGCCATCAGCGTAATAGGGAAGCGAGCCAAGCGCGCGATTATTGCGTCGCAAATAACGCGACGCACCGCGCGGCTCGCCCAGATTCCTCGCTGCGCAAAGAACGCTGGCTCGGAATGACAATCAAGCTGGGTTCCGGGCCGGCGGCAGGGCGTGAGTGTTTTCGCGCAAACGCTGCTGTACCAGAATCACATAATGTAACGCTGAGACGATGGTGAAGATAAAGGTCGCGCGCAGAAAGACCGTACGCGCGATCCATATCCCACGCAGCGGGCGAATCTCAAACAGCAGGACGAAGAATACGGCGCTGATTTGCGAGAAGGTGTTGGCCTTGCCAAAGATGCTGGGGCGGAAGTTGCGCAGCCCGGCAATGGCGAACAGCACGGAACTGGCGGCAAGAATGGAAATGTCGCGGCTGAAGACCAGCACGGTGAACTTCCACGGAATCTTGTGCAGGATGGAGAGCACGAGAAACATTGTGCTTAACAGGAGCTTGTCGGCAATCGGATCAAGATACTGCCCAAGGAGGGTTTGCTGATGCAGCGTCCGGGCGAGCAAACCATCCAGGCCGTCACTGAATCCGGCGATCATGAAAACGACCAGCGCCCAGAGATAACGGCCCTCCACCAGATGAATCACGATGAATGGAACAAAAATCATCCGCAGCAGAGTCAGCTGATTGGGAGCGGTGAAGATTTGGGAGAGCTTCACGCACGCTCCTCGGAAGCGTGCGGTGCGGAACTGTGCGGGGCGTTGCCGGCGGGTCGCTGATCGTCATCGCTGCGGGGTTCGAGAGCAGCGGAAGGTTCCAGCCCAGTCTTCGCGAAGAAACGCTGGGAGAGAGAAGGCAGACTGCCATCGGGTAGGTCGAGCTCGACCCGTTCAATGCGGTGCATGGGAAAGAAAACCACGGCCGGAGTGAAGGGCTCGCCGTCGCGAACCATCACCGTGAGATCTTCGAAGGAGGCGAGTTCGGCGCCGCTTAGGCTGAGGCCTTCGGAGGCAAGCGCAAGAATCATGCCCCAGAATTTTTCGCGGGGATTGCACAGGGTCGTAATCACCAATGCTCCGGGCCGAAACGGTTCGCGCGTGTTGGTGGACGGGACTGGAACTGTGTTTGAGGATTGATTCTGCACCTTAAGATTGTCGCCCCGAGAAGGACGCATTGCAAATCCGCCGACAAGCGAGTTGTTCCCCGCTCACTTTCGCGGGAAGTCCGGTATGCTGGGCGGACATACTTGAGCGAACATGCTTAGGCGAACATACTTAAGCAAACATAATTAAGCAAACATGCAAACTGCCGCGGACAGTCCGGTCATTGAATTTCGTGGTGTCTCCTACCGCGTCGGCGGCACGCAGGTGCTTTCCGGGTTCGATCTGCAAGTCATGCGGGGGGAGACGCTGGTGCTGCTCGGGCGGAGCGGCTCGGGCAAAACTACATCGCTCAAGTTGGTCAATCGGCTGCTGTCTCCGTCCTCTGGAGAAGTTCGTGTGAAGGGTGTTTCCAATGCGCAAGTCGACGTGATTCGCCTGCGCCGCAGCATTGGTTACGTGATCCAGGACGTGGGATTGTTTCCTCATTTCTCGGTTGAGCGAAATATTGGGCTGGTTCCGAAAATCGAAGGCTGGCCTGAAGATCGTATTCGTGCGCGGGTGCAGGAGTTGCTGCAGACGGTGGGGCTGGCGGCGGATACGGCGCAGCGTTATCCGCATCAGCTTTCGGGCGGGCAGCGGCAGCGGGTGGGCGTGGCGCGGGCCCTGGCGGCGGATCCGGAAATACTTCTGATGGACGAGCCTTTCGGCGCGCTTGATCCCATCACGCGCGACGAGTTGCAGCGCGAGTTTTTGTTGCTGCAGCAGCGGCTAAGTAAGACCGTAGTGTTTGTGACGCACGATTTGCGCGAGGCGCTTCGGCTCGGATCGCGGATTGCGCTGATGGAGGCGGGGCGGTTGGTCACGGTGCTTGCGCCGGCAGAATTCTTGCGGTCGGCCGATCCGTTGGCGTCGGCTTACGTGAGGGCTTTCGGAGAAGGGCTGGAGTCGGCGGCCAATCGAGGCACGACATGAACTTTCTTGTGAACTATTTTCGATTCATTTTGCAGAACCGCAGTCAGGTTCTGGAGCTCACGCTCGAGCACTTGAGGCTGGTTGGGTTGTCCACGCTGTTCGCGATGCTGATCGGCATACCGCTGGGAATGGTGATCGCGCATCGGCCGCGATTTAACAAGCCGGTGCTGGCGAGCGCCAACATTATTCAGACGATTCCCAGCCTTGCGCTTTTCGCTTTATGCGCTGCTGCCGATTATCCGGAATACCTACACCGGGATTCGTGGGGTCGATCCTGCAGTGGTAGAGGCAGGGCGAGGGATGGGACTTACGGAATCGCAGCTCTTGTTTCAGGTGGAACTGCCGCTGGCGGTGAGTGTGATCCTTTCAGGCGTGCGCGTGGCGGTCGTGATTTCGGTCGGTCTGGCGACGATTGCCGCGGCGATCGGTGCGGGAGGGCTGGGAGAGTTTATTTTTCGAGGCTTGGCCATGGTCGATGACAGGGTCATTCTGGCGGGAGCGATTCCGGCTGCGATTCTGGCGCTGGTGGCCGACTTTGGTGTGGGGTGGCTGGAAAGGCGGCTGCAGCCGCGATGAGGGCTTTTCAGTCGAGTCTCTGTTGTGGTGTTCTCGCAGCGCTTGCGGTTTTATCGTCGTGC
>JBELAE010000046.1:0-19567 GCA_049509155.1 Candidatus Sulfotelmatobacter sp. | reverse complement strand
TCCCTTCTTCCCTTTTGGACCGGGCTTCCCTGCCGGTGCGGCTGCGGGCGGGACCTCGGCTGCGCCTTTGGCAGCGCGTCCGCGCCTGGGGGCTGGAGGCGGAGGCGGTGGTGGCGGTGCGTACGGCTTCAGGAATTTCAGGGTCTCGGTACGCGAGCGCAGTTTGCCGTCGAGCAGGAGCAGGAAGACGTCGTGCGCGAGTTTTGCGTACTCGGGCAACTGCGGGGTGATGAGTAGCTCCGTCATTTCGGGCAACGGAATCTTCTGCTGCACTTGCCGCCATTTGGTCAGGTAGTTCTTGATTTTCTGTTCGACTGACTGCTGCTTAGCCGTCACGGCAAGGAACAACACCATTTCCGGACGGGCTGACGACAGCAGCTGCCAGGTGCGCGACGGAGTGGCGGCTTCTTTGCCCATCAGTCGCTTCGCCAATTCTTTCGCGTGATCTTCGATATCGCGCCAGGCTTCCACCAAATCCTTGCGCGGGATCAGTTTTTGAATGTCTGAAACATCTTTGTCGGAGAAGTGCGCGGTCAGGAAATACATCACCGCGGGGCCGGCGTCGGGGGCGTAGCCCATGTCGACCATTTGCTGGCGCGTTTTCATGAGCTGCGTGATGCCGTTGGTGTCGACCTTGGCGACGGTCCAGTGGTCGTGGAGAATCTCGAGCCAGCCTTCTTTCTCGAGCATCTTTACGACGTGCAGGGGATCGTCTTCGTGCGCGAGCGCGGCGATTTCGTGGCCGATCGAAGTGCGCAGAATGTGGTCGATGTACTTACCTTCTTTGGCGGCGTCGTAGCGGGCCTGGGTGCGTTCTTCGAGCAGCCAGTGGAAACGGGCGGCGAAGCGCGTGGCGCGGATTAGGCGCGAAGGATCTTCGAGGAACGAATAGTTGTGCAGAATGCGGATGACTTTGGTCTCGATATCGGCGACGCCGTTGAAGGGATCGAGGAGCAGTCCGCGTGAACCTTCGTTAAGCGAGAGCGCCATGGCGTTGACGGTGAAGTCGCGGCGGCGCAGGTCTTCGTGGATGGTGGCGGGCGTGACGATGGGCGGCTTGCCGGTTTTCTCGAAGCGCTCGGTGCGCGCCATGCTGATTTCGGCGCGGGCGTTGCCGGGCAGGGAGATGAAGATGGTGCGGTTGTCCTCTTCGACGGCGGAGATTTTGGCGCCGGCCTTTTCGAGATCTTTCTGCAGCTTGAGCGGATTGCCCTGGACTGTGAAATCTAAGTCCCGGATGGTGAAGCCGCTGATGATGTCGCGGATGGCGCCGCCGGTGAGGTAGAGATTCATGCCCGCGGCGCGGGCTACGTCTTGCACCAAGCCGACGCCCTTCAGTTGGTCCGGCGTCAGCCGGATTTCCATCGTATAAATGTAGTCAGCCATTCGCTTTCAAGCAGTTACAGGGCCTGTTCCCTGGCGCGATCGGAGGTGCAATCGCGGCCGGGGGAGGGCCGAACGGGCCAAGAACCAGCCCAACTTCCTCGAACTCGGCCCAACTTTCCACAAGATTTCCACAGCCCGGGACGCCGCACTATTCTGCGCCCTAGCCACTTAGATGCAAGTGGCTTAATCCAAAGTACTTATGCGAAGTGGAAACTTTGTGGCAAGTTAAAGAAAATAACACAAGGTTTACATTTTGGCTACTGCCAAGGCAGATTCCCGTTGTTTGCCGTGAAAAAGTGCGAGAATCAGAGTCGGGCGTCGGACTTCGGACCTTAGCCCTCGGGCTTTGCAGTTGCGCGAGTTCAGCTGACCTCAAGCCGTTGCAGTCACGCTGCAAGGGGGCCTGAGTCTGAGGTGGCAGCTGAGGTCTGAAGTCCATGGTCTAACGCCTGACGTCTGAATCTATGCCCTCTACGCACAAAAAAGTAATTGTCCGCAAGATGGACCGGGACACGGTCTCCGGCTATGTGGCGCCGGCGCAGTTCGTTCACGAGGGCAAACTCGAACTGCTGAATACTTCGGGCACGGTCATCACCATGGACTTGCGCGAGATCAAAGGCGTTTATTTTGTGCGCGAGTTCGGAGACTCGGAATCGCTGACGCGGAAGACGTTCACTTCGCGGCCGCGGTCGGAGGGACTGTGGGTGCGGCTGCGCTTCAAAGACAGCGAGATTCTGGAAGGGCTGATGCCCGCCGACCTAACCCAGACCACGCCCGAAGGATTTCTGGTGAACCCTCCTGACCAGCGCTCGAACACGCAGCGCATCTTTGTCCCGCGCACCGCGCTGGAGTCGTTGACCGTGCTGGCAGTGATCGGAGCCACGCGGCGGCCACGCCACGGCGCGCAGGATCAGCGGCAAGTGCCGATGTTTGAGGAGTAGGTCTTTTGAGTCTGTTCCGCCGAAGCGGGCCGAGGCCTCCAACGACTCGACGTAATACAAACCCGGCAGGATTTGCCGGGACAACGGTTAGACTTTGCCGGTCGATGGCACTCTCAGCGTCGTTACGCCCACTCCGAAATGGAGCGGTCCGCATCGTCGGACCCCGGCGTTGCGGATTGTGACTTGCGGCTGCCCGGCTGTCTTGGCTGCTGCCGGCTGCCCTGCCCTTGGGATTCTTCGCGTGGACCTTCCCGTGCGCCCACGCCGGCGACGCGATCTTCGTCGTTGGCGGACTCAGCGGAAAGCATTGAGGCGCCTTCCATCAACTTTTTTCTGGTCTTCGCAGCTTCGCGTTTGGCAGCGGCTTTCTGTGTGGCTTGGAGAGCATCCAGCTGGGCATAGGGGTTGACTTGCGGGGCGTGCACACGCATAGCTGTCTCCTTTTGTGCGAGGCTGCACAATGGCCGGAGCGCAGAGGCAGCTCGCGCTGCGGGCAACCTTGGAGTAATGGGCAATTCGAATGCCGAACCTTGAGTTTTGCACTGAGCCCAGCCTTTGGTTCGGGAAAATCCGGGTTTCTTGTCACGCGAATAACTGGGACCAAAATCGGAGGGCATGTTGCCGTGGTGTACGATTGATGCGCGTCTCAATTTTGCCGACATTTCTTTGCCAACATCCATCGTCATGAAACTTTCTGCCATCGCTTTGGCTCTCGGCGCGCGCCTTGAGAATGGATCTTCTGATACGGAAATCATTGGGCTCAACGGGATTGAGCAGGCTGGGCCGGGAGAGCTGACGTTTGTATCGAATCCCAAGTATGCGGCGGCGGCGCGGACCACCCGGGCTTCGGCCGTGATTGTGGCGGAGAATGCGGCTGCGATTCCTGCGGCCATGCTGCGGGCGAAGGATCCTTACCTGGCGTTTGCGCGGGCGCTTGAGCTTTTTCATTCACCGGTGCGATATGCGCCGGGCGTGCACCCGACCGCCGTGGTCGCTGCCAGCGCGAGAATCGGGGCCCAGTCGCACATCGGGCCGTACGTGGTCATTAACGACGACGTCGAGGTTGGCGCCAATGCGGTGCTGCTGGCGCATGTCGTGATTTATGGCGGAGTGAGGATTGGCGACAATTTTTTCGCGCACGCGCACGCGGTGGTGCGGGAGAACTGTCGCATTGGCAACAACGTCCTCTTGCAGAATGGCGTGGTGATTGGGGCGGATGGGTTCGGGTTTGCGAAAACCGCCGAGGGACGCTGGCACAAGATTCCGCAGCCGGGGCCGGTGGTGATTGAGGATGATGTGGAAGTGCAGGCCAACTCGTGCATCGACCGCGCCAGCGTTGGAGAAACTCATATTGGACGCGGGGTGAAGGTCGACAACCTGGTGCAGGTGGGGCACGGATCGCAGGTCGGCGAAGATGCGCTGCTGTGCGCGCAGGTCGGGCTGGCGGGCTCGTCGGAGATCGGCAAGCGCGTGATTCTTACGGGGCAAGTGGGAGTGGTGGGACATTGTAAGGTCGGGGACGACGCGATTGTTACGCCGCAGAGTGGCGTAGCTCACGACATTCCAGCGGGAGCGCTGGTGAGCGGGGCGCCCGCGGTCGATCATAAGCTGTGGCTGAAATATTCGGCGATTCTGCCGAAATTGCCGGAGATTGCGCGGGCGGTGCGGGGGAAGAAAAACAAAGAATAAATGCGCAGGGGCTAAAGCCCGGCTGATTTCTCGATCGCTATCGCGGCCCTTAAAGGGCCGCTCTTCCACGGTGGCTCCGTCAGCACACTGCTCCGCTGGCATTTGAGGCATTGCTTAAAGTTGTAGCTCCTTGCCGGCATTCTTCCGGCAAGCCGCTTTCGATGGCGGCGCGGACTTTTTCCATCAGACAATCGCGGCTGCCGAAATCCTTGGGGTCAATTGGGGGATGGAAAATCACTTTGACCAATCCTGGCTTGATGGCGAATCTGGCTTTCGGCATGGCGTAGTGAGTGCCGACGATCGTCATCGGAACTACGGGAACGCCGCACTCGACCGCCAGATAAAACGGGCCCTTCTTGAAGGGCAGCAGTCTGCCGTCGAAGGAGCGTTTGCCTTCGACGTAGATGGTCATGTTGAGGCCCTGGTCGACAACTACTGACTTCGCGGCACGGACGGCTTCGATGCCGGCGTCGCGGTTACCGCGATCGACGGGCACGAGCAATCCCATTCTCATGACGCGGCCGAGGATGGGAACTTTGAATAGTTCTTTTTTGACCATCACCGAGGTGCGCCGGGGAATGAGCGGAATCTGAATCGGAGGATCGATGTTCGAGACATGATTCGTCATGAAGATATAGCTGCGCGAGTGATCGAACTGATCGAGGCCGACGGTTTCAACGCGCACGCCGGTGATCCACACGCCGGCCCAGGCGCCCCACATGAACAGGCGATATAAGACGCGGACGTCTCCCATGATGAAGGTCGCGGGAAAACCGATGAGAGCGGCCAGCGGCATGGCCAGTGCCCAGAAGACCAGCATGACGATGGTGCGGATCATTTTAGTTTTGCCCCAGTTAGTTTCGCCCCGTGAGTCTTGCCCCAGGTGCGGCGGCCCCGATTGGGGCGGCGCCTGAAGTTGCGGCGGTCGAACTTTGTGCTTCGCCTTTCAGCCAGGCTGTGCGGCGTGCCCGCTGCTGGTCCGTGACCTGGTCGAGGTTCTTGATTTCATACGACATTTCCTGACGGTTGCCGACTTTCCATTTCAGTTCGCGTGAGGTTCCGCGGCGCGAGCGGACCTTTACCGTGAGCATATCGCCGGGATTCAGGCCTGACAATTCCTGGCGAGATTCCTGACCAACGGGCTTACCTTGCAGTTCGACGATCGTGTCGCCGACCTGCAGGCCGGCATGTTCAGCATCGCTGCCGGGCGTAACGGCTGCGACTGACATGGGACCATCGAAGTTGCGCGAGGCGATGAAACCGGCGTCAGGGACCGCGTTCGGGACGCTCGCCACGCGCAGGCCGACCGAGCGGAAAAAATCGTCCCAGGGAATTTCTTCGGTTCCAGCCACATATCTCGTGAAGAACGAAGCGAGATCGGCGTGGCTGACGGCTTCGGCGGCTTCGCGGACACCTTCGGAATCGTCGAAGAAGCGGCCCTGCTTGGCGTAGTTGTGGTTCATCCATTGCAGAACTTCGCGCAAGCTCGCCTGCCCGCGGCTGGCCTCGCGGACCGCGAGGTCAAGCATGACGCCCAGCAGCTCGCCTTTGTTGTAGTAGGAGATGCTGCGCTCGGGACGGCGGTAGTAACCGTTGCCTTCAAGCCAGGCGTCGAGGCTGGACTCTTCCGCCGACTGCGTGAGGTGAGCGGGACGACGCTCGAGTTCTGTGATTTCTTCGCTAAGCCCGGAGAGATACTGCTTTTCATCGATCAGGCCGGCACGTAACTGAATGACGCCTTCGGCGGTGCTGGTGACGCCTTCGCAGAACCATAGCGCCCGCGTGTAATTTTCTTTGGTGTAGTCGATGGGCTCAAGGGCTTGCGGGCGAATGCGTTTGACGTTCCAGAGATGGAAGAATTCATGCGAAGTGACGGTCGTGAACGGATAGAGCGACTGCTTCATCGCGTCGGCGTTCAGTTCGATGGCCGTTGAGTAGGCGTGCTCCATGCCGCCGCCGGCGGGGCCATGCGGGAAGTGATAGAGGAACATGTAGGTATCGAAGGGACGATCGTTCATCCAACTGGTGGCGGCCGCGACAATCTTGTGCAGCGCGGCGACAATCTCTGCCATGTCGTAGTCGGAGGAGTCGGCGTCGACGATTACGCGGAAATGGCCTCCAGCTTCATCAAAGTCGGACTCCTGAAAATCGCCGATCTCGACAGGCGAGTCGACCAGGCGGTCGTAATTCGGGGCGCTAAACTCTCCGCCGGAGGTGAGGGTTAAAGGAGTGGCAATTTGCCAACCTTCGGGAATGTGGCTGAAACGCAGAGTCAGCGGTGCTGAGCGCGCGTCAGCAGGATACATGAGGACCTCGGCCAGATTGAAGAAACCGTGATGCGGATTCAGTTGCGCGCCGAAGGGTCCAGGGGAATCAACGTAGATTTGATATTCAACATTCGCGCCACCGGCTGCGCCTTGAATCTGCCAGCGACTCTTGTCGAGTTCGCGAACCGGCAGCGATTTTCCGGAACGATCTTTGGCCCGTACCCAGTTCACAAACTGGGCGAAGTCGCGAACCTGGTAGAGGGCGTTCCAAACGGGTAGCTGGAGTTCGCGTTGCGGAGAGCCGGTGGGCAGGATGATTTGCACTTCGACCAAGTGCTGCTCGGGCGAAGACAGATCGACGGCGTAAGCGACCGAGGCCTGCGGTTGCGCGAGTTGTGACTGCGCCAGCGCGACGGACGATAAGGCGAGAATTGCGGCGCCCAGCGCGAGTTGCAGGGATCGCCGGCTAACTCTATGAAGCGGGTTCATTGCTTCCCTGCAAGTTCCCGAAGACGCGCGGGCAGTTTTTCGTAAATTCCGCCGAAGCCGCCGTTGGAGAGAATGGCGACGACATCGCCGCTACGCATTTCTGGGGAGATGGTTTCGACGATTTCATCCGAGTCAGCGAAGAGCCGTGCTCGGCGGCCGTTTTGATTGATCTCCGCGGCGAGAGCGGGCAACTCCAGGCGCTCGTTTTCCGGGACGGCTTCCGAACGGAAGACTCCTGCGACGATGACTTCGTCGGCCTGCGCCAGGCTGCGTGCCAAATCACTTTGCAGCACGCGACGACGCAGCGTGTTGGAACGCGGCTCGAGAATCGCCCACAGCCGAGCGCCGGGGTAACGCGCCCGGAGCGCTTTCAGCGTTCCTGCGATCGCGGTGGGGTGATGGGCAAAATCGTCGATGATGGTGATGCCGTTCACCTGGGCCTTCACTTCGAGGCGACGCTTCACGCTCTTGAAAGACTTCAGCGCCGCGCCGATTGCTTCTTTCGGAACGCCACAGGAAGCGGCGAGCGCGGCGGCCGCCGCGGCATTCCAGACGTTGTACTCCCCGGCCAGCGGAAATTCGAGATCGTCCCAAGGCTCGCCGTCATGCACGACGGTCCAAGAAGTGCGCGCGGGTTCGAAACGAAGATTGGTGACCTTCCAGTTCGCACGCGGGCCGGCGCCGTAGCGCTCGACGGAGCAGAATGCCTTGGCCAGACAGCGGTCAAGACTTGGCGATTCCGAGCCATCGCCGGCGAAGCCGTCGAAGGCCACGATGCGACCGCTGCGCGGAATCAGATTCACCAGTCGTTTGAATGCGGTTTCGACGGCGTCGAGGTCCTTGTAGATGTCGGCGTGATCGAACTCGACTGAGGTCAGAATAATCGCGTCGGGAAAGTAATGCAGAAACTTTGGTCCTTTGTCGAAGAAAGCCGTGTCGTATTCGTCGCCTTCGAGAATGAAGTGCTTACCGGCGCCGAGATGAAAGCTCGAGCCGAAATTTTCGGCGATGCCGCCGATCAGGAACGACGGGTCGAGTCCGGCAGAGTGGAAAATCCAGGCCAGCATGGAAGTTGTTGTGGTCTTGCCGTGAGTTCCGGCCACGACCAGCACTTCTTTGCCTCGAAGAAATTCATCGTGCAGCAGCTGCGGCAAGGAAGAGAACGGAATGCGCTGGTCGAGGACGTACTCCAGTTCAACGTTGCCACGCGACATCGCGTTGCCGACCACAACCAGATCGGGCCGAGGATCGAGATTCTTTGCGTCAAACGGTTGCGCCACTGGAATATCCAACTCGCTCAGAAAATCGGACATTGGAGGATAGGCCGCGGCGTCGGAGCCAGTTACCTGAAATCCGCGTTGCTTGAGCATGCCCGCGAGAGAGGCCATGGCGGTGCCGCAGATGCCGATCAGGTGAATGTGTTTTTTCTTGCTTAAGGCGTCCGTAATTAAAGTACCTCGGCGGCTAAAGCCGCGATTCAAGAAAACTTGTGATCGCAGCGCTGGAAGAGCTGCGCCACCCAAAACCAACGTGACCACGGTGTTGATCCGCGCGAGATCCCCTTCGGCTCCGCTCAGGGCAGGCTCTCGCTTCGCCTGAAGAACGACTCCGCTCGGATGACGCCCAGGATGAGGTTGCTTCCAAAATGCACCAATACCACCATCCATTACGGCGTGACCGCGGATTCCAACATTTTCAACTTCACCTGCCCGCTGCGCACTGCCAGTTTCGCTCGCACTCCGAAAGGAAGCGTGATGTTGCTTGATGTAACGTGACCGGACTTTACGCCGAAGGCGACCGGGACACGCAGGTCGCCGACGATTCGAGTGACGACTTCCTGCAGAGTGTAATCCTGATTTGCGGCTTGTACGCAGTCGAGCATTTCTCCGAAGACGATGCCGCGCACCGCGTCGAGATGTCCGCCCAGTTTCAATTGCATCAGCATACGGTCGATCTGAAACGGCTTGGCAGCGAGATCTTCGAGGAACAGAATTGTGCCGTCCGTCTTGATTTCGTACGGCGTGCCGAGCGATGCAACCAGAATCGAAAGGCATCCGCCGTATAGAATGCCCTGGGCCTCGCCGTCGACCAATCCGCTGGCACCCGTGCCCAGAGCCACATCCCAGGGTATTGAGCCTGACACTGCAGCTTGCCAGGAGGGCAGATCGACTCCATTTTCGTGTGACCAATCTTTGGCAGCCATGGGACCGTGGAAAATGATGAGGCCCGCGACATCCAGGAAATAAGTCAGCAGCGTGGTGATGTCGCTGTAGCCGACAAGAATCTTGGGATGCGCTTTGATAATCTCGATATCAAGTTCTGTCAGCAGATAGTTGGCGCCATAGCCACCGCGGGCGCAGACAATCGCCCGGATGTCGTCACGCACAAACATGTCTTCCAATTCGCGTGCTCTGCGCTCGACTGAACCGGCAAAATATAAATCCTTTTCGAAAATGGAAGCGGAATAGACTGGCCGGTATCCGGCACGGCGCAGCGCCTCGCAGCCCGCCTCCAGATCAGCCCGCTTCACGTTGCTGGCGGGCGCAACGATACCCACGCTATCGCCGGGCCGCAGGGCGGGTGGTTTTACGGGCTGAGGGTTCGATGAAGACATAGGTGCACAGGCCGCGACATCCGGTGAAGCAACGGAACTGGAGGTTCACAGGTCAACTCAGAAAGAACTCTCCTCGACATAGGAGGCGCGCCGGACCTCGCAGCAGAATTTTATTTCCGATGGTGCGGACGGTCTGCGTGCCGCCGGGCGCCTGCACCTTTACTGGCGAAGCCGCCCGGCCAGCCGCGATTGCCGCTGCGGCCGCGGCGCATGAACCCGTACCGGAAGATTGCGTTTCTCCGACGCCGCGCTCGAAGAAACGCGCCCGTAGATCATACTTGCTATCCACCACCACGAATTCAACATTGACTCCTTGCTGGAAACGCGGATCACGCTGAATTTCCGCGGCGCGCGCACGCCAATCGGGGGTGAACTCAGGAACGAAAGTCACGAAGTGCGGGTTGCCGATCGACACGGGAATGCCCCGTACTTCTTTGAGAACTTCCCCGGCGACGAACTGCAGCGCGAGTTCATTTTCTACGATGGCCTCGCCCATTTCGATTTCAAACTCGTACTCGGAGTCTTTGCGCGCGGTCAATTGGCAGATCTTCATGCCGGCGCCGGTGAGAATCGAAATCCGTTCTTTGCCGACCTGAGCGCAAACGTAAGCCGCGACGCAGCGCGTGCCATTACCAGAGATCTCGGCGGATGAACCGTCCGCATTGATCAGCCGGATTTCCACATCGGCAGTGAAGTGAGGAAGCATCCACTCCACACCGTCGGCGCCCGCGCCGTTGTGGCGGTCACAGATGCGGCTGGTGAAGGCGGCGATATCCGGCGGAGCCAGAGCGCCATCGATCAGCAGGAAATCGTTGCCGCAGGCGCTGGCTTTGACAAACGGAATAGTGCGGACGGGTGTCTTCACTCGCGTTCCACCCGGCCGAGGGAGGTCACGGAGCCCAGTACGGTTGAGGCCTTCAACATTCGCAGCAGATCCAGTTGCTCGCGGTTGCAGCCGTCAACGTCGAATTGCAGGCGAACATGCTGGCCCGTGCTGGTGCTGTTTATGTTCTGCATCATCCGGTGATGAACCTCAAGGATGCGACTGACCTCATTGCTGATCTCTTCGACACTGGCGCCCGTGACTTCATAACTCGAGAGCAGAATTTTGAGATTGAACGTCTCCTCCATGTGCCCGAGCACAAAAAGGGCCACAAACACGACTCCGGTGGCAAAGATCGCGGTCAGGTAAAGGCCGCCGCCCGCTGCCATGCCGATCGATGCGACGACAAACAGAGTGGCGGCCGAGGTTATACCCGAGGTGAGGCCGCGGGTATGCAGAATCGACCCGGCTCCGATGAAGCCAATGCCGGGAATAATCTGGGCCGCGATTCTGGCTGCATCAGAAGGTACGCCGGCCAGTTCGGACGAGAGCACGGTGAACAATGCTGCGCCGAAGCAAATGAACATGTTGGTTCGCAAGCCGGTGGGGCGGTGATTCAATTCGCGCTCCAGGCCGATGATGCCGCCGAGAAAGACGGCTAGGACGAGCCGAGTCAGAGAGCTTCCGACCACGCCACTCGCCATCTCCTGGTGCAGCAAATCGACGAAATGTTGCCAGTTCATGTTTTGCCGGAGGTTGTTTTGACAGAACTCGTTGTGTGAGATGTTCTCTTGCCAGATCTCAGGGCCTGTTGCCTTGCTCAAAGCAGGCTTCCGATGGCCGGATTTTACCACCGCAGTTGCGCGCTCCATCGTTACCTGCGTGATTACCATACGTTGATTATTGAGAACGGTGATTAATGGGAGCGCTGATTACCGGGCGCGATAGAGGACGGCGCGCGCCTGCCCGGTGGTGTGAATTTCCACCAGCGCCTGCAGATGCTGGGCCTGCGCGGCCTGCCAGACGCTGTCGCCTTCAAAGGCCACTACGTAATCGGCGTACTGCGCGGGATTGGCCAGAGCACGTTCCCACAAACCGTCGGGGTCGGCCGGCTGCCTCCAGGTGCGATGATTGCCTTCATTGATGACGTGGTTGAGCGGAATTCCGGCCTGCTGCAGCGCGCCCACGTGATCGCCCAGGTACATCAGAAGCGTGGAATCACGGGGCAGTTTTTCGAGCCAAGTGGCGAGCTGAGCCTCGAGTTGATTCCGGCTGCGCATGTTGACCTGAGCCTCAACCAGCGAAACGGGCCGGGCGCGCCAGATGGAGGCGTAACTCGCGGCCACCAATGCAAACAATCCCAGCACGCACGCGACACGCGCGCGCGTCTGCCAGCCTTCGCTGCGCGCGGCTCGATGCACGAGAAACGCGAGCGCCGCGGCGAAGGCGGGGAGCAACTGCAATCCGTAACGAACGTTGTAATGGGAGAACGGCCACCAGGCTGGGACGAAAATCGGCACGCCGCCGTAAGCCACCGACAATGCATAAAAGGGCAAGGGAACGAGTAGAAAGAGCAACGGCCAAAGGCGGGGCTGAAGCGCCGCGGCCGGTCTTAGTTCCATACTCCCAGCTTCGATTGAAGGAGCTTCGGCGCGACGGGGTTCGCTGCTAGAAGGTTCGGAGCGACAAGTCAAACCAGCCGCCACAACTCCCCCAATAGTGAGCAGAATCCAGGTCCGCTGCAGCCATTGGTTTTCTGCCACGTTGGCTTCCGCGGATTTCAGAAAATACATCTCTGCCAGGAAAGGATTGCCGCCGCCCGGATGGCCTGGATTGCCGCCACTCTGCGTGCGGCGTTCGATTGCTTTTGCGGAGTACGGTCCGTTGGCGAACTCGAGCGGATTGCGATAGACGATTCCGTTGTAGACGAGCCAGAGGGACGGCGCGGCCACCACGATCAGGACGAACTTCACTGTGGCGGCTCGCGGAAAACATCTTGCCGATTTTCTCTTCGTGGGTATAGCGGTGGGAGTAGTGCCGAAGATGCTGCACAGCGCGACAGTGGCCGCCATTGCCGCCGCCAGGAACCATCCGTCGTAGCGCGTCAAACAAGCCGCCGCCAGGCACAGGCCGCACTTCGTGAGGGCCTTCGCGTCACCGCGCGCGCACTCGCTGAGATAGACGACAGCCCAGATGAAGAACGCCAGATAGAGCGCTTCGCCCATGGCAGTGGTCTGCATATAGATCAGATTCGGATTCGCCGCGTACACCAACGCCGCTGTCCACGCGGCCAGGCGCGCCGTCACGTCTGGTTCAGCACTGCGAGACAAGGCGCCGCGCACCAGGCGGAACATTCCGATCACGCCGAACACATAGGCGAGCATGGAGGGGATCGATCCGCCCACGCCGCGCTGCCACATTTCGTTGGAGAGGAGGAAAGGAATCATCAGCAGATGCGGCAGCGGCAGCCACACGGTGCCAAGTTGAAGTAGACCGGGCGTTTTCGAATCGAACACGCGCCGCGCGATGTTCATGTGCGCGACCGCGTCGCCGTAGAGCAACACGTCGCCGCGCTGGAAATACGCGAGGAAGGAAATAACGGAAACGCAAGTGGCGAGCCAGATGAGGAGTCTGACCTCGGAGTCCCAGGGACCGGGGGGAGCGTTCTTCATCGGCTTGGGCGTTCGGGCCTTGGGCATTTGCGGTTGGGTAAAGAGTGTTTCATAAACGAGGAATTGCGCAAGTAGACGGGTTTACCACAACGGCTAAAGCCGTCATTCATTTTCCGAATGCTTACGGCGCGGCTGGGAGGCGCGCCCTTTCACAGCGAGACGGAATTGGATCAAAGCGACGCCGAATCAGACTTTTTCCGCAGCCTCACTGCTTTCGTCTTGCGCGCAGCGTGGCGTCAGCAGACAAACTACTCGAGGTGCGTGAGTTCGCGAAAGATCTGAAAACGTGCTTCGATTTCTTCCCGGGTCAGCGATTGGAGGCGCTCGGTGCCGAAACGCTCGACGGCGAACGATCCCATCACGCCGCCGTAAAACAGAGCGCGCTTCAAAACCTCGCGGCTTACCTCACTTTGCGACGCTAGGTAGCCCATGAATCCGCCGGCGAAGGAATCGCCCGCGCCGGTGGGATCTTTCACCTCTTCAATCGGCAACGTCGGAGCGCGGAAAGGATGACGGCCGATACCAAACGCTCCTTCGCGAAAGAAAATGGTTGCGCCGTATTCGCCATGTTTAATGACCAGCGCCTGCGGACCCATCGCGAGCACCTTGTTCGCCGCGCGCGGCAAATTGGTTTCGCCGGCAAGCATTTTCGTCTCGGTGTCGTTGATCAAAAGAACGTCGACGAGCTTCAGGGTTTCGCGGAGTTCTTGCAGAGCGCCTTTGATCCAGTAATTCATAGTGTCACAGCCGGTCAGGCGCACGGCGTTCATCTTGCGGCGCACGGCGGCTTGCAGGGTGGGCTGGATGTTGGCCAGAAAGAGGAACTCGGTGTCTTCGTACTCCTTTGGAATGCGCGGCTGGAAGCCTTCAAAAACGTTCAGATCAGTAAAATCTGTTTTGGCTTCGTTGAGGTTTTCTCCGTATGTTCCTCCCCAGCGGAACGTCTTCCCTTTGGCGCGTTCGATTCCTCGAATGTCGACTCCACGCTTCAAAAAAACTTTTTCCTGTTCCGCACCGAAGTCTTCGCCGACCACGGCCACGACGCGTACCTGCGTGAAATAGCTTGCGGCCAGCGAAAAGTAGGTTGCCGCCCCGGCCAGAATTCCCTTTACGCTGCCCGAAGGCGACTTGACGTCATCGAATGCAACTGAACCGACTACGAGAATGCTCATGCTGGATTAGTTCCTTTTTAATCTCTTTTCAATATCTGAGCTGTTGGCGGATGCGTGAAAAGGCATCAACCACGAAGGGCACGAAGGTTCACGAAGGCAAAACTCTTATTTGGCTACTGGCTTCACTTGCAAATACTTTCCCAGGATCAGTTTTAGTTTTTTCTTTGTTGCCGGGGGAATCATTTTGCGATCGGTCAGAATGGCATGGGCCAGCGCCGAGGCGCATTTGCAGGAGCGCTCACGCGGCATCGCCGCCACCGTCTCGCGGACTACTTTGGTGGCGTTCTCGGCATTCTTGAGCAGCACGGCCACGATTTGATCGACGGTCACGGAATCGTGGTGCGGATGCCAGCAATCGTAATCGGTCACCATCGCCACCGTCACGTAGCAGAGTTCGGCTTCGCGCGCCAGTTTCGCTTCCTGCAGATTGGTCATGCCGATCACGTCCGCACTCATGCCGCGGTAGACGTTCGACTCCGCCTTGGTGGAAAACTGAGGGCCCTCCATGCAGACATACGTTCCGCCCCGCTTGCCAACGACCCCTGCCTTCTTGCATGCGGATTCGACCACGCCTGCGAGTTCGCCACAAACGGGATCGGCGAAGGCGATGTGCGCCACCACGCCGTTGCCGAAAAAAGTATCCACGCGATGGCGGGTGCGGTCGAAGAATTGATCGGGGATAACAAAGTCGAGCGGCTTATGCTCTTCCTTCAGCGATCCGACCGCCGAGATCGAAACGATGCGCTCGACGCCCAGCTGCTTGAAGCCGTGAATGTTGGCGCGAAAATTCAGTTCGCTGGGCAGGATGCGATGTCCGCGGGCATGGCGCGCCAGGAACGCAACTTTGCGGCCTTCGAGCGTGCCGCACACATAGGCGTCAGAAGGCGCGCCAAATGGCGTCTTCACGCGTACTTCTTTCACTCTGGTCAGCCCAGGCATCGAGTAGAGCCCGCTGCCGCCGATAATTCCGATTTCCGCTTGTGGCAATCCGCCTCCAGAACGCTCGCGCCCACACGAGTCAAAATCGTGATTATACAGGACGAGAATTCCGGCCCTTTTCCCGGCGGGGCTTCCGCGATCACGCCGTTGCGGGGGCGTCCGCGCGATTCACGCTACAATTTCTGGATGAGATTTTGCCGCGTCGCCTGCGCGATCTTGCTGCTTTACTGGTCCGCCAGCGCTCAGGAGAAGAGCGCTTCAGCGCCTCAATTTGTCACTGTTCCGCTCACCATCGACCATAATCGCGTCGTCATTGAGGTGAGTGTATTGCTTTCGAACGGTGCGACGCAGCGCGTTCGTGCCTGGGTCGACAACGGCACTCCTGATCTCTACATTTCCAGGCATCTCGCCACCAGCATGGATTGCAACGGGCAGATCTGCTTGGGCGCTCCACCGGTGGAGATGACTATCGGCGGGATGACAATTCCTCTTGGCGGACGCGTGCCTGGGGCTGGAATCAAGGAAGCGAAGATCCCGCTCAGGTCCGGCGACGCAACTTCAGTCATCGCCCCCGGCATGAACGCCGAGATCAATATACCCTCGACTGTGCTGCGCCGTTATGACGTGCTGATTGACTTCCCGGACCGCAGGTTTTCGATCGGTGCGCCGGGCACGATTCATTTCCGCGGACCAAGCGGCAAAGTTCAGATCGATGCGGAGAATGGCCTGATTCAGGTTCCCAGCCAGATCGAGAAAAAGAAATACACGTTCGCACTCGACCTGGGAGCGTCGATCAGTTTTCTCTCTGCGGAAATGTTCGACAAACTGGCCGCTGCTCATCCGGACTGGCCGCAGATGACCGGCGCCGTGGGGCCGGTCAACCTGTGGGGAACGGACCAAGAAACAAAGTCGCGAGTGATGCGGATCGACCGCTTGCAGTATGGGCCGCTGTTTCTTACGGACGTCGCCGTGGTGGCGTTGCCAACGAACCACATCGATTTTCTTGAAAAGCCCACGGGAGAAACTGAGGCCGGCATTTTGGGATCGAGCGCGCTGCTCAACTACCGAGTCGGAATCGACTACGCCCACTCGACCGTTTATTTCGAGTTTGGCCGCATGTTCAGTTTTCCTGATTTTGATGTCATCGGACTCACGCTGCGGCCAGAGGACGACGGACGATTCACGATTCTCGGCGTCGCTGACTTTGAGGGGAAGCCGTCTCTGCCTGCGGGACCGGATGGCGTTCAGGCCGGAGATCATCTTGTCGCGGTCGATAACATTCCGGTTGGTGGGTCCACTCTTGGTCAGGTGTGGAACATGCTCGGCGGAACGCCTGGGCAGGAACGCAGGTTAACCATTGAGCACGGGGGCAGGCAGTTCACCGTTGCGGCGAAGGTGCAGCACTTTCTGGGAGAACTTCCGGACGAGGACGAGAAAGAGCGCAAGAAAAAGAAGTAGCGAGTTCAGCTCGGGGATCGCTTACCAGAAGTCGTCTACTAAATGCTCACGGGAACAGCGGTCCTCTGAATGGCCGTGCATTTTGGTCTTGACGATTAGTGGCAATGCGCGCGAGATCCCACGCTTCGCCTGAAGAACGGCTGCGCTCGGGATGACGGCGATGATGATATTGCGCGTTTGAATCCAGACGCGATTTACTTCGCAGCTGAGGGCGCGGCGAACACTTCCCTTTCGATCGCCGCTGTTGTCGCCGCATCCAGGCTTTCGCTGACGAGAACGGTGTCGCCTTGCTCCTCAATCACGATAGGGCCTTCCTCAGTGGTCCAGACGTGGCGGCCCTTCAGCGGTTCGAGTGTGGGATCGGCGTTCGGCGCGGCGGCTTGATCCGGAGCGGGAGCACCTGTTTCTGCGGCTTTCTTGTAGCGCTGTTGCAGCGAATGGGCGTAGATCGCGGCAAACTCGGCGGCCTTGTCGGCGCTCGACCAGCGCGAGACGTAGAGCAGAGCCAGAGGCGCATCGACCACGACATCTGAGTGAGGATCGGGCTTGGGCTTCGCGGCATAGTAATATCCGCCGCGCCATTCGGGATACAGACGTTTCGACAGTGGTTTGCCGGCGTACTGTTCAATGAGAACGGCCACATCGAACTCGCCCATCGCCCCGATGTCGAACTTCTGATAATCCCTGAAATCGTGCTTGAAATCAGGGACGGGCATGGGCTCGATCCTTTCGCCCGCCAAGTACGTGTCCGGTTGCATGATCTGGCGCGTGGTGTGCGGAGGGTTTTGCAGCACACCGGCGAACGCTTTCTCCTTGCCGCCTTTCTGCATCAGCTTCACTACGAATTCCAAGCCATAGCTGTAAGGAAACGTGAGCGACTCCTTCATGAAAATGGGCGCGTCGTTGAAGACCTTGGTGCCGGGTGTGCCGGTGAGGGTTTCCTCGACCATCTGGTCGACCAGTACGGGAGAGTCAACGATCGTGTGCCCGGTCGGAGCCATAGCGTATTGAAACATCATGGCCTGGGCCTGGCCTTCAATGACGGCTTCGCGGGCATTGTCGAGCTCATCGTTTTCAATGTCGGTGGGGGTCGGATCTTTTCTGATTTCGGCGAGATCTTTCTCGCCTTTCTTCATCCACTTTTCGAGGCCGATCGACTGATCTTGCAGGGCGTGGGTCAACTCGTGGGCCATGACCGGCTCCTGCTCTTCCATGGGCACCCAGTCGAGCAGGTTCACGGTTTTTGTTTTTGGATCGTAGTAGCCGGCCACTTCTTCGCGCAGCAATGCGACCAGAAAAGTTTCCAGATTGAAATCGCGCGGGAGCAGGCCGAATTTCTTAAGCACGAGTTCGGAGCGGCGCAGGCGCTTGGTGTCCTCGTCGTCCATGTGCTTGGTGAGAAAGGAAACGACCTGGTCGCGGCTGGTCAGTTTGCGTTTGATTTCATGTTTGATGGGCAAGCCGGTCTGCTTGCTGTCGAATTCCAGGATTTCGTCGACCGAGTGGAAGAGCTCCTCGGCTTGACGGGGCGTGATCTTGACTTCTTCTTTCGGCGGTTCTTGTTTCGCCGGTTCCTGCTGGGCGGGTGAAGCATTGGTTTGCGGAGACTGGTCGGGTGTGGGGTGGAGACTCTTGTCCGCCTGCTTTTGATCGTGCTGTTGCTGAGATTGTTGCTGAGTCTGTTCCGGAGCGGGAGTTTGCGCAGGCTGATCTTGCGCCTTGGACGAAGACGCGCCTATCAGCGCGGCCAGCAGGCCAGCCGCAAAAAACAGCCGAAGAATCGTCCCGGCACGCACTTTAACTGTATTCATTCAGATTGAGTTTATACGCTTCCGTATACTTTTCCCTCATGACTACCACCAAGCCCATCAATCTCTGGACTTCTAACGAGCATGCCCGCGACTATCTGGAACGTGTCGACTCGATTTCCCATCGCGGCGAGGGGGAATCGGCGCTGCTGGAATTTATTCCGCCGAGTGCGCGGCGCATTCTTGACCTGGGCACTGGGGATGGACGGTTGCTGGCTCTGGTTCGAGCGGAACTGGCGCGGCGCGGGCAGCTGCTTACCGAGGCTGTGGCGGTTGATTTTTCTCCGACCATGCTGGACGAAGTGCGCAAACGCTTTTCCGGGGAAGCCTCCGTCAGCGTCGTCGGTCACAATATGGACGGGCGTCTGCCTGCTCTGGGCAGGTTTGATGCGGTCATCTCCAGCTTTGCGATTCATCATCTCGTTCATGAGCGCAAGCGGGTGCTCTATGCTGAGATTCACGGTCTGTTGAATCCGGGCGGCGTTTTCTGCAATCTGGAGCACGTGGCCTCGCCGACTCCGCGGCTGCATCAGGAGTTTCTGGAGCGCATCGGATTTACGGTCGAGACCGAAGATCCGTCGAACAAGTTGTTAGATGTCGAAACCCAGCTGGAATGGTTGCGCGAGATCGGCTTTGTGGATGTGGATTGTTGCTGGAAATGGCGGGAACTGGCGTTGCTGGTGGGGCGGAAAACGTAGGCTTTCGTCCGGCGTTAGTTGTCATCCTGCGCGGAGTGGGAAGCGCGCGAAGCGCACTTCCCGCGCTGTCGAGGGATCCCGCGAGCGCCGGCAGTGCCGCAGGCCCATCGGAGTTTCCAATTCTAACGGCGACTGCGTAGTAAGAGCTCCTTGACACGTTCGCGAGCGGAATTGCGGTGCAGGGGTCCTTCGACTGCGTGGACCGATTCGCGTTCGCGAATCGGTCCACTTCGCTCAGGATGACAAGACTTGAGGCTTCAGGCGAGACTGACGAAGTTCGCCACCCACTCCCCTGCTTCGATCGTCCCCAGCGGGCCGCCGATGTCTTGCGTGGTCTTTTTCTGGCGGACGGCTTCGAGCACGGCTGCTTCGATCTTCTCTGCCTCCGAAGTCATCCCGAGATGCGCCAACATCATCGCCGCGGTCAGAATCGCGCCGAAAGGATTCGCCACGTTCTTGCCCGCGATTGGCGGGGCCGAGCCGTGGACCGGTTCGAACATCGACGTCTTTCCGGGATGAATGTTGCCGCTGGCAGCCATACCGAGGCCACCCTGCAGGCCGGCGGCGAGGTCGGTGATGATGTCGCCGAACATGTTATTGGTGACGATGAC
>JBELAE010000459.1:0-4468 GCA_049509155.1 Candidatus Sulfotelmatobacter sp. | reverse complement strand
TTAGGGTTCGCATTTGCATTCCTGATTTGCGAAGGAGCAATTCGTCGTCAGGAAGTTCTGATCAACGGGGACGCGGCTCGGGAGACTTGCCAGATTGAGATCCTGAGCCGCGTCCGCAGTTTGCTGGTCACGCAGACCTCATGCCCGCGCGCCACGCCCGGCCAGATCCGGAGTCAATCAACCTGGAACGAGGGTCATCGGCTTGCGGAAGTTTCCCAGTGCAGGTCCAACGCCTTCAACGCTAAACCGCGAGCTACTGAAGTGAATTCGTTGCCTCCCCGAATTCGCTCACCAAATCGCGTTTCGAAGATTCTCCTTACTGCCGGTACAAATGAAGAGCCACCGGTCAAGAAGACCATATCGATGTCCTTGGGCAGAACGCCCGAAGTTGCGCGTTTCACCGCCGCCTCCAGATCCACGAACCCGTCGGAAAACTGGAATGTGGCCTGAGGGGTGTTCGACAAGTCGTTCTTAACTTTTTGCACGGCGCGGTGAAGGTGAAACCCGAGATCTTCTTTGATGAAGTGAATGAGTGCTGCGATTTTTTCTGGTTCAAGCGATTGCGCCTGAACGCCTTTCAGCATCTCCAGTACCTCTCTGCCTCGCAACAGCGATAGGTGGTGCCAACGCTCCAGCCTGATGTAAACCCAGTTGGGAACGGTTAGTATCTTGCCCAGGGAACGCAGCTGCGATCCGGCTCCAAGCGCTGGAGACACAAGATGCCTGATGATCTTCGCATCGAAGGCATCTCCCGCTATGCCCACCCCGGCATTGCCGACAATTCTGCCCGAGACACTTTCTTTCCCTCTTTGACGAACAGTCGGGCCAACGTGAACCAGAGAGAAGTCGCTCGTACCACCCCCGAAATCTCCGATCAGAATCAGTTCGTCATGGTCGAGCGTGGACTCGTAATAATGTGCGGCGGCTACGGGCTCCATTTCGAAGCCTACGGATTCGTAGCCCGCCGACTCAAAGGCCAATCGAAGTCGACCCTCCGCATAAATGTCATCTTCCTGATTCTCCGCTCCCACAAAATGAACCGGCCTTCCGACTACTGCTGATCTGATTTTTATCCCGAACTGATGCTCCGCTTTTTCTCGCAGGTCCCGGAGAATCCTTGCGATCAGATCCTCAATGGTGTGGCGGCGGCCGAAAACCTCCGTGCTGTGAAGGTTGCGACTGCTCAGGAAAGATTTGAGGGACTGGATCAATCGCCCCTTCACATCCGCAGAGAGATATTGTTCAATGCCTTCGGGACCTGTCCACGACTTCAGAGTGTTGGCGCCGCCCACTTTCGTTTGCTGAAGATACAGCAGCGACCGGTACGAATCAGTCAGGCTGTCCAGGTATGGGAACTGGGCAAGCTGCACCTCGCCTGAGCGATCGGCACAGGCGATTGAACTGTTTGTGGTCCCAAAGTCGACGCCGATCGCGTGTTGGCTCGTTTGGGAAGCTGGTGAAGGCATGCAGAATTATCTCCGACGGGAACAGGGGACAGCATCAGTAGTGAGCCATTAGTGCGGCAGAGGCGGTTCAGACGGACTTGTCAGTCACTCGGACTTTGGGCGCGCCTGTCGAACCATTTCGACCAGGACGGTGCGAGTCGCCGCTGCGTCTCGTACTTCTCGCGGGAACGCGATGCGGGCACCCCGCACGCCATCATTGGTTAGCAGGCGCACATGAAAGCCCAGGCGATCGACGGCCGTCATGGTTGCCGCCTGAGAGTCGATGTTTGCGAGGTGCTTGGCCAGCAAAATCAGCGCGTCTTTGTGGTCGGCATTCATGTGCTGAATAATTCCGCTCATCGAGGAAGCAAGAGGATCGGGCTGGCTGCTTGCATATTCGGAGGCCGGCACCCAACCCATCACTCCGAAACCGCCGACGTAGTAAACGTCGACCACATCCAGGCGATAGAAAGAAAAATCTTCAAAATCCACCCAATACTTGCTGTTGGCATGGCTCGTCAGGTAGATTTTGCGCGCGTCAGCTACTTCCGACTGCGGCACCGGCAGAGCGCTCCCGACCAGTGTGACTCGGGATGAGCCGAGCGGATCGCTGTCGGCGTCATTCTGGATCACGAGCAAGCTGGCGCGCGGGTCCGCCTTCAGGTTCTGCGTATGCATCGCCATCGTGCTGATGAGAAAAATTGGGCGACCTTGTTCGTCCAGCCCATACGGCATGACCGATCCGAAGGGAAATCCCGGCTGTTTGCGGGAGAGAGTCGAAAGGCTTCCTACGCGAGCTAGATACATTAATGTGCGTGCGCGTTCGGCAAATGAGGGCTCGGCGACAGCGGGTTGGACACTGGTCGTGCCGGTGCCGGCGTGTTGTCTGGTGGAGGAAGAAGACATAGATGTTCCGTAGCCTTCCAGTGTAGACAATCGAGTCGAGTGTGTATATGTCGCAGGCCGCGCGGTCAGGACTAAATGAGGGCCGAATTTAGATTATCAAGTGCCTCGGACAAGCCACTGTTGAGCGCCAGAATGGGTCAGTCGTTTCTAGCCAACTCGTCTCGCCAACTCGTTCGCCTAGCCTATCCCGGCCACTTCCAGTTTCGGATCTCTTCTTTGTCGATGCCTTCGGTGTGAGCGTAGCGGATGCTCTCGATGATCTGACCCTTGAGCCATTCCTTGACGTGGGCGCCGACGGAGCGCAGATGTGGGACACGATCGATGACGTCAATTGCCAAGTCAAAGCGGTCGATCTGATTGAGAATCGCAAGTTCGAGCGGAGTGTTGATGCTGCCCTTTTCCTTGTACCCGCGCACATGGAGGTTGTCGTGATTTTTGCGCCGGTAAGTAAGTTTGTGAATGAGCGAAGGATAGGAATGGAAGTTGAAGATGACCGGCTTGTCAGTGGTGAAAAGTGAATCGAAATCGCGATCGGAGAGTCCATGGGGATGTTCAGCCTCCGGCATGAGGCGGAAAAGATCCACGACGTTGACGAATCGTATCTTCAAATCGGGGAAGTGCTGCTTCAAGATTGCGACCGCCGCAAGGGACTCCATAGTCGGGATGTCGCCGGCAGAAGCCATCACGGCGTCGGGCTCTTCACCGTTGTCGGTGGACGCCCAGTCCCAGATACCGATGCCCTTGGTGCAGTGGATGACTGCATCTTCCATAGTGAGGTACTGGAGATGCTCTTGTTTGTCCGCGACGATGACGTTGACGTAATCTCGCGACCGCAGGCAGTGATCCGTCACACTGAGCAGGCAGTTTGCGTCCGGCGGCAAATAGATTCGCACGACATCGCGGCTCTTGTTGGTGACCACGTCGAGAAAACCGGGATCCTGGTGGGTAAAGCCGTTGTGATCCTGCCGCCACACCAGAGATGTAATGAGGAAGTTGATCGACGGCACGGGCGCTCGCCAATCGAGCTCCTTCTTGGACTTTTCTAGCCATTTGGCGTGCTGATTGAACATGGAATCAATGACGTGGACGAAGGCTTCATAAGTTGACAAGAGCCCATGACGGCCAGTCAGAACGTACCCTTCAAACCAGCCTTCGAGAGTGTGCTCGCTCAGCATTTCCATGACGCGCCCGGCGACATCGAGTTCGCCGCCGTCGGCGTCGTCGGGCTTGAATTCGGCCAGCCAGGTTTTCTTGGAGGCAGCGTAGATGGCTGTCAGCCTGTTGGACGCAGTCTCGTCGGGTCCAAACACGCGGAAGGAACTCATGTTACGGCGCATCACCTCGGCAAGAAAGTGCGCGAGCACGTCGGTAGGCTGCGCGTAGGCTGCACCGGGCGCTTTGACCTCGACGGCGTAGTCGCGAAAGTCCGGCAGTTCGAGCTCTTTTCGCAGCAGTCCGCCGTTGGCATGGGGATTGGCGGAGATGCGGCGCGGGCCGGAAGGTGCAAGATCCTGCAGTTCTGCTATGAGCCTTCCGTCGGCGTCGAATAATTCTTCGGGCTTGTAGCTGCGCAGCCAGTTTTCGACCAGTTTCAAATCCTTCGGATTCGTCGCTGGGTCGGAAACGGGAACCTGGTGCGCCCGCCATGAACCCTCCACTTTGTGGCCGTCCACCACCTTCGGTCCGGTCCATCCCTTGGGAGAACGAAGTACGATCATGGGCCAGCGGGGGCGCGTGGCATCGCCGGTGGAGCGGGCGTGCTGCTGGATCGAACGAATTTCCAGGACGCATTGCTCCAGGGTCGACGCCATTTTCTGATGCATCGTGGATGGGTCATCGCCCTCGACAAAATAGGGTTTGTGGCCGTATCCGATCAGCAGCGCCTCTAATTCACCGTGCGGAATACGAGCGAGGATCGTGGGATTCGCGATCTTGTAGCCGTTGAGGTGAAGAACCGGCAAGACCACTCCATCGCGAATGGGATTTAGGAATTTGTTCGAATGCCAGGAGGTGGCAAGCGGACCGGTCTCCGCTTCGCCGTCGCCAACCGCGACGGCAACGATGAGATCAGGGTTGTCGAAGGCGGCTCCGTAGGCATGAGAAACGGAATAGCCGAG
>JBELAE010000458.1:0-4085 GCA_049509155.1 Candidatus Sulfotelmatobacter sp. | reverse complement strand
CCCGCTGCCGGCCAGACTCCGCGCTTGATGCGCCAGGTGAACGGACTCCTGCCCGTGCCCGTGGCCGACGACATCATCAACCTGCAAGTCGCTTATGACACCTATAACTCGACCACCGCGGCCCTCGACGCGAATCAGGCGAACCCCATCGGGGTCGGCGAGTCGCCCAACAATATCCAGAAGATCAATCTGGTGGTGATGGGCCAGAGCATTCTCAACAATGGCAACAAGTCGCAGAACATGTATCTGGCGACCGACGTCAGCGCGCGCAACATGGCATTTCGCAACGTTTATTAAAGCTTTCTTGGCATGAACGCTTAACGTTTTTTTCGGGGCAGGAGACTAACGCATGGGACGAACTAGCATGGGGCTTAGCATGACACAGGGAAAAAAGGAAAAAGGCTCGCAGGGTTTCACACTGATCGCAGCGCTGCTGATTCTAGTGATGCTTTCGGGCGCAGCGGCTGGGCTTCTGTTCATGGTCACCAACGAAGCCCGCATGGGCGGCAATGACCTGGAGTCCAATCTAGCCTTCTACGGCGCTGAGTCTGGTATGGAGAAGCTCACCGCCGACCTTTCGTCGCTGTACTCCCAATACCAGGTCCCTACTAACGCGCAGATCCAGGCTGTGGCCACCTTTCCCCCCACCGCGGCCATGGTCCCGAACATGAACTACACCGAGACGATTACCTACCCAACCAACGGGACGGGCGAACCGGTCAGCAGCTGGAATACAGTCAGTTCCGGTTCGAACCAGGGGTTGTACGCCGAATTGATTCCCATGACCCTGCAGGTCATCGCCAGCCGTCCGGCGGGAGCTTCGATCAACATCACGCGCAACATTGAAGTCGCGCTGATTCCAGTGTTTCAGTTTGGCGTGTTCTGCGGTTATGACTGCAGCTACTTCGCCGGCCCGAACTTTGCCTTCGGCGGCCGCGTTCACACCAATCAGAACCTTTTCCTCGCCTCCGGCGACAACCTGGTATTCGACGACAAGGTTTCGGCCTACCAGCAGATCGTGATGGACCAACTGGAGAACGGCCACTCCACCACGGTGGGATATGGTGGCACCGTCTATATTCCGAAAGCCAACGCCGGCTGCGCTCTAAGTCCGATTCCGCCGTCCGGCGAGGCGAACTGCATTGCTCTTCCCGGCGCAGCTACGGTTCCGGGCGACGCCAGCTGGAGCGGAGGCTACCCTACAGTGGGCGGATCCGCCAACATCAATTTCCCCAGCCTTTCTACCGGAACTCTGAATGGTTATCTAACCAACTCGCTTACCGGCGCCAAGAACATGCAGTTGCCGTTCGTGCAAAACAGTTGCACCAGCAACCCACCGCCTTGCACCGACCCGATTTCGATTATCCGCAAGCCGCAGGTGGGCGAGTCGGCGAGTAGCACGCTGGGCACTTCGCGTCTGTACAACAAGGCGCAGATCCGGATTCTGATCGCCGACACCCTCGCCGATCTGCACCCCGAGCGCGGAACGGCTTCGCTCGACTCCAGCGACTACGAGTTCCCCACATCCGCAGCTACTCAGTATGCTCTGACCTCGGGAGCGAACGAATATTTTGGCTGGGCGACACCCGGTGCAGGTGTTAACCCCGCAAACGGCTGGTTGAACCCCTACATTGATACGGGAATTGAAAACTGGACGGCCGGCGGATTTCCGCTGATCGGGGAACTGACCACCAATCCCACTACTCTGGCTCAGATGAGTAGCGCGACCGGTGGCCCCTGGATTCGCGTGGAATACTACAACGGAGCCGCTTGGGTAGGCGTCACTGCTGAGTGGCTGGGACTGGGCTTCGGACGCCTCTTCGATGTTAATAATCCGGGCATCGCCACCAGCCCGCCCACCTGCCCTGGCACTCCCTACAACGCGGCTTGTTCGAACACGGTTGATTCCAATGCCATTCTCATTCTGCAGAAACTTCGTCCAACGCTGGGGGCGGCGACCGCTCACAGCGCGGGAACTTCGGGCGACTGGTGGCCGCTTAACTTCTACGACGCGCGCGAAGGCGAGATGCGCGACAACACGGTCGCAAACACCACCCTCACCCCGGCGGCTGGGAAACCGGGCAATCCCGATACCTTTACTTACTCTTCCTGCTCGGTCCAGGGCATCATGAATGCCGTGGAACTCGACGTAGGCAACCTGGCCCTGTGGTTGAACGGCACCATCCCCGGCCACGGCACCAGTGTGAACTATGCCGCCAACAACGGTTACGTTCTTTACTTCTCCGATCACCGCGGCATGGAGACCGATCCCAATCCCTCCAACGGCGGCCAGACTCCGGCCGGCGTGAAGAGCGGAGAATCAGGTCTGGAAGACGTAGTGAACTCGTCGGCGATCCTGACCTCTACCACGCCGGATGGAGCTCTGGAAACCAAGTCGTACTACACTTACTCGCCGGAGGACGTCGATCAGAATGGATTCCTCGACAACTGGGGCGAGAAAAACCTGGGTTACGGCTTCGGCATCAATACCAATACTGCCCCGCTGAATGGGTATAAGCGAGTGGGCGTGACCTCCGGGGCGACCTACACCGCCTATGCCGACTGCGCCGGCTTGAACACCACAACCAACACCATACTTACCGGCGCCGGTGATCAGGAGGGTGCGGCGAATCCGGTAAGCGGCGCTCGCCATGTATTGAAGCTGGTAGATGGTGGTATGAGCGCAGGCCTGGTCAGCTACCTGCCGGTCATGCCGGCGACCAGCGGCTGCTCGCAGAGCGCGGCGAACCCGACGGGATGCGGCGGCTTCACCATCGTTTCCGAGAATCCGGTCTACATCCAGGGCAACTACAACACCAACGGGTCGGATCCGTTCTGGAGCACGGCTACGGCCGCAACCCCCACGCAGACGCCGCACTCGGCGGCATCCATCATCGCCGACTCGGTCATGGTGCTATCCAACTCGTGGAACGACTTTAACAGTCTGCTTTACCCAGACGTCTCGGGCAACCGCACCATGTCGGCCCAGGCGTATTACCGGACCGCGATCTCGGGCGGCAAGAGCGTTCCATTCCCGCAGCCCACCTGGACCAACGTTGCCAATGACTTTGGAACTGACGGAGGCATGCACAACTTCCTGCGCTACCTGGAGAGCTGGGGGCAGACGCTGAACTATGACGGCTCGCTGGTCAGCATGTACTACTCTGAGTACAACACAGGCACGTATAAAGACGGTCCCGGCGGCGACGTGTACGCGCCTCCGCCGCGAAACTATTACTTCGACGTGCTGTTCCTGACGCCGAGCAACTTACCGCCGGCGACGCCACAGTTCCAGGATATTGACAACTTGAGCTATCACCAGAACTTTACACCGCAGTAGTATAAAAAAAGCTGATGCCTTGCCCCGGTTCCGCTCTGCGGACCGGGGCTTTTCTTTTACAATCAGTGGCGCGCAGCATGGCTAGTCGGCGTGTTGGTGTGGCGCTGTAATCACGAATGCAATCAGCTTCCCGTCCTCGCGGCTCTCTGTGGCTCCTCTTCGGCGCGTGCGCTTTGGCGTGCATCGGATTATTTTTCGTTCCCGCGTTCATCATCCGCCCGTTCACTCACCAGACGTCCGCGGGTCTGGCGTTGGCGATGGCCCTGCGGCAGCGCGCGCCCTGGGGAACCCTGCCACTGGCTATTGTTTGCCTGCTGTTTGCTCTCGTGCTCTGGCGAGCTTCGAACCGGTGGCGCAAGATCGTGCTGTCGGTCGTGATGCTGCTGGTGGTGTTTTCCACGGTCATGGCGCGCCTGAACTATTTCGAGTGGATGTTTCATCCCATCGACAGCGCGCAATTCGAATCTGCACGGATGAGCAAACTCGATTCCGGCGAGATGATTCTCGCCGTCCGCTTCGGGCCCGACGCTCGCGCTTACCCCATCAGCCAAATGGCCTACCATCATGTGTTGAACGATGTGGTCGGCGGCATTCCGGTTGTGGCCACCTATTGAACGCTTTGTCACACCGGTCTGGTGTGGACACGAACGGTTAACGGCAGAGCACTGCATTTTTATCTGGCCGGCATCAACAATCAGAACTTCCTGATGCGCGATAAAGAGACTGGCACGTGGTGGCAGCAGAT
>JBELAE010000457.1:0-4103 GCA_049509155.1 Candidatus Sulfotelmatobacter sp. | reverse complement strand
GTCAAGGGGGGGCCGCTCGGGGGCTTACCAGTAGAGATTATCCAAGCCAAAGATGGGACCTTTTGGGGATCCACTGAGTTTTATGGCGACGCTCCCAAGGGATATTTTGCCGATGGCACGGTATTCAGCCTGAACGCGGGTTTGCCGCCGCGCTAGCCGGCGTGTTTGACTCACTTGTCGCGCCCTGACGTGGCGGCTGGGGCGTTCGGCGGCTTTGCTGGGTCATTACGACGCGGTGTGTGCAGATTCGAAATCTTGAACCCTGTGTTGGCCGGTACGATGGTTTGCTTGGCCGCGCTCAGGTCATAGTTAACGAATGCCCGCCGGTCTGTGACGTTGGATAACTTCAAGAAGACCGCCGTCCCGAGTGCGGCGGTTGAGCCGGTAATGGAGAGTCCCGCGCCGTCGGAGAAAGACAGCGCTGCGCCGCGGGCGGCCTGGGCCTGCCGGCCATCGAACTGGTCGATGGTGACGTCGCGGAATTCCTCGCAGTGAATGCCGTCGGAGAAATAATCCGGCAAATTCTCGCCCCACTGCAGGTCCAATTCGTGCACGTGAAAATCCTGCACCCAGCGGCCATACACCCCTGGAATGTCATGGCTGAAAATGGCCTCTTGCAGATTGCGCGCCGTCCAGCGCAGATCGAAGTTGCCGCCCATGCTGCGGGCGATGGCCGGTTCGGGCGTGGTGATCTTCAAACGGATGCGGTCGAGCGTCAGGCCGGTGACGTGATTGTGTTCTGCTCCGTAGATCAGGATTCCACTTTCGGCTTCGGCCGTGATGTTTGAAAACGTAACGTCGTGAACTCCGCTATTACATTGCGAGCCGCACGGGCTAACCGCAATGTAGATCGGTTCGGCTTTGCCCCACCAATGGCCGGGAATCAGCTTGGTTCTCATGGTGATGTTCGAGAAAAGAACGGACTCGGTGCTCTCGCCGCTGTTCACGCCATGGAAGATGCCGATGCCTCGATTGGATTCGATAGAGAGATTGTCGAAGGTGCTGTCGCGCGTGCTCTCCAATCGAATGGCCGCGGAGCGCGATACCAGCGAGCAATTCGTCACGTTGACATCGTCGCTGCCGAAAATTGCGAGGTCGTCGTCCCCAGCCCGGATATCGCTGTCGGAGATGTGCACGTGGCGGCAATGGATGCAGTCGATGCCGTCATTGTTGGGAATCAGAAGATCGTTGTCGATGTGAATGCCGGAGATCGTAGCTTGTTCGGTGTGCTGCAGATGCAGCGTCCAGTTGGGAGCAGCCTTGAGCGTGACGTCGCGAATAAGCACGTTCTTGCAGTGCAGGAAGATCAGCATCGTGCCCGGACGCCCTGCGCCGTGTTCTTTGGGCAGGACTGGCCCGTATGTCAGATCGCTCACTCCGGCGGTAAATGCTTCCGGATCGCGCGTGTACTGCGCATCGAAGTCGGCGCCGACGTGCGGCGTTGACATGTCCATGAAGCTGTCGCCCTGACCGTCGATCGCACCGCGGCCCACGATGGCAATGTCGTGCGCATCGCGGGCCACGATGATGCCGACCAGAACGCCCTCGCCTGACGAATCCACGCCGTAATTTCTGGCCAGGCCGTAGTCTCCGATTTTGCCGTAGTCGGAAATATTCTGGCTTCCCTGGATGACAGCGCCCGCATCCAGTTGCAGCGTGATATTGCTGACGAGTTCGAATGTTCCGGTGACGTACGTTCCCGCTATGAAGAGGACGGTGCCGCCGCCGGCCTGTGCGCAGGCCTGAATCGCCTTGGTGATGGCATCAGTGTCGAGGGTCGAGCCGTCGCCTTTGGCTCCGAAACTCTTGACGTTGCACACTCCGTCCAACGTTGGAGCGGTTTGCGAAAAAAGCGGTAGCGCCCCGAGGAAAATTGCAAACAGCATTCGCGGAATGATTTTGCGAGAAATCATCAACGACCTCGAATCTGCACGTTGCCGAAAGACTTGGGCAGAGCAGTATACGAGGCCGGGTGACGCACGTTTTTGTCTGTCGGGGCTGCGGCGGCTCATTTCTTGTTCGGAGGGTCCTCCGACCACGGGGGAACAACTCCGTTGATGCGCGCGTAGGCGATGGCTTGCCCGAGATGCTCGGCGATGTGGGGGATGATATAGAGAAGAACGCCGCGCTGCGTGATCGTTCCGCCAAGCCAAGGCATGGTTTTTTCGAGGTTGGCGTCCGGCATCTCGGTAATGGCCCTTTCTGCATGGGCGTACGAGGCCTTGAGGGCAGCGATGATTTTTGCTTTGTCGGTGGTCGATTGTTCCATCCCCGCCACGTCGAGTCCTGCGGGAACAGGCGCGCCCACCAGTTTGTACATGTTGTAATTGGCCGCGCTGACATGCAGGAAGACCTCGGCGACTGATTTCACGCCGGGTCCGGGACGCCAGGTGTATTTGTCTGCAGGGAAGGCTTGCGCGAGTCGAAGGAATTCATTTTCCTGAATCAAGACCAAAGACAGCACTTCGGAGCGGTAGCCAGTCACACCGGGCGTGCCATCTCTGAAAGGATGCACTTGCTGCAGTTGGGCCGCGAGCGGCACCGTGGCGCTTGTGAGTAGGAAAAAACAGAGCGTCGAAAAAATGCCTTTCATGGGCGAAGTCCCTCTTGGACCTCGCCATTCTAGCGAGTTGCGGACAATTGTCCAGCGGTAGGCTGAAACGCCCACGTCACGAAAGGAAGCGCACAGAACTCAGAGCCCGCTCCGAATTCCTGTGCGCCGATGAGAGTAAACGCTGATCCGATTTCTTACGGAGCGCCCACCCAGCCGTGGCTGGCGTTCGCCGAATCGGTGTAAGTGCCCACGATGACGCCTTGTGAGTTGATGCCCACTGCTTCCGCGCCAGTGTTTGAGAATGGAATTGTCAGGATATTGATCGTGCCGTCCGGCTCTCGTTCAAACGCTATGGGACCACCGCCATCCGAGAAGCCGTAACCTACGATGACGCCGCTCTCATTGATCGCGGTGCCGTCGGTTCCCTGGTCGATGCCGAATTGGCTGACGGTGCCGTGTGCGTCCCCGAGAAAGCCGTCCGTGTCACCGTTCCCGTCGTTCCCCCAGCCGGTGGTCTGGCCGCTGGCGTTGATGGCAGTCATTTGGGTCGCGGTTCCCCCGTAGATAGCCTCAAAGGTAGAGAACTGTCCGCCCGGGCTGCGGACAAAATCGTAAGTGTAGAAGTCGGTCCCGCCGTAGGTGCCGACAATTGTCCCTGTCGCGTTGATGGCAGTCGCGATCGTGGTGTTGGTCGCAGATCCGGGAACTACGAACAGGGTGTAGCCGTGCTGCGCAGTCCAAAAGAAACCCTGGCTTCCAGCCCCTGAAAAAGAAGCGAATCCGACTACCTCTCCCCTGTCATTGATGCCCGAGGGATTTGTGGAGTATGCGCCCGGAACCGCCAGCGTGGTGAAGTTGCCGGCCGCATCGCGCAGAAAGCCGTAGCTGGTTTCGGTGCCGTTGTAATACGTTCCGACAGCTTCATTGGAGTTATTGATCGAAGCCACTAACGATTGAACCGAACCTGGGGGATTCACCGCGATAAAGCTGCCGTTGGGCATCCGGAGGAAACCGTGCGAAAACCCCGTGCTGTAGACCACGGTGCCGGAAATCCAGCCGTTGCGGTTGATGGCACTGGGATAAGTGCCCTGATAAGAGCCAGTACCGGCGCTGGGTGCGTCGAAGGAAAGGTATCCGCTGGATGGAAGAGTTTGTGCTCCAGCGCCAGTCCCCAGTATCAAGACGGCTGCGAGGGCGGCCAAAACGACAACCGTAATGGGAGTGGAGGCTTGAGGCTTAGCAGGCTTTGGATCGCGCATGACGTGTTCCTTTCGAGGACAGGTTTCGAGAATTTATCCGTAAACACTTACACCAGACGAACGAAGCTTTCCCGGAGAAGCGAGGCAGAACGAACGGCGTACCAACCCCAAATGCGAAAACTATAACATTCAGTTTTACAACTGCATATCGTGAAGAAAGTTGCACATACGGCTTTTCGACCGGAAGCCCGTACTTTCGTCAGGGTCAACATTCAGCTTTGGCAAAGGCGGTGCAACCGGTAGGGCGCGGGCCAGTAGCGGATGAGAGTCGCCTAACCATTCGTCTCAGG
>JBELAE010000456.1:0-4113 GCA_049509155.1 Candidatus Sulfotelmatobacter sp. | reverse complement strand
AGGGCGATAGAGGGGAAATAGAAAAGCAGAATGCTCTCGACCCTGGCGGGCTTGCGATCCCAGGGAGGATGGGGAGAAGACTGGCGCCAGACGCTGGCGGAGAATGCGACCATGGCAAAGGGGACGGTCCATGCAAGATCAAACCAGCGAGCGCCGCGCCAGGAGGTGAAGGCCTGCAGATCGTTTCCAATCCAGCCCCCGAACGCAAAAATGGTCATGGCGATGGCGACAGGTTTGATGAGGCGGCGGGTAACCGGAGACGGGTCGAAGGTGGCGCGGGCAGCCAGTCCGACGGCAAGGGAAGCGCGCCAGTAGTTCTGTAGGCGCAGCGCCGTCAGGACCGTGGGGCGGTCACCCAGCGTCATGGAAGGGATATCGACCAGCATGAGATGTACGGCGAGAACCAGAACCAGAATCTGAGTGGCGTCGAGGACCAGATCCCAGTGGACTTTCGATTCATCATCGACGGTTCCGCTGAGCACCGAGGCGATGAACATGGGCGCAGTCGAGAGGAAGATGATGAGGAAAGCGCCGATCTGATTCTCGTTTGGAGTGGCCGAGTTCAGGTTCTCGTAAGTGTTGAGGATGACGCCCCAGCACCACAGCGCAAAAGTGGCTGCGGACAGACGCCAGAAAATCGTGGCGAAATAACGGGATCTGCGGCTGGCTTGCCAGCAGGTAATGGCAGCGGCCAGGGCGGCGAGAATCTGGACGCCGGAAGACCCCGCATCGGCCCACTTGCCGCTCGAAATGAAGGCGAGCCACAGGACCTGGCCCGCGACAATCGCGCACAAAAGCGCGGGGAACGGCCTGCGAAACGGTGTTTCTGCAGCCGGACCCGGGCCTTCGTGGGAAACGTCCGAAGCAGCGAGCATACGTCGCAATCTTAAAACGGGAGATTATACCGCCGACTCAAGGTCGGAGGCGCTTCTGGGGAATGATGCCGGCTTGTTGCCAGGAACGCTCAGACTACCGCATCCCGAAATAGAAAATCCCATTTTCGCCTCCAATCAAAATTACGAACGTAACTACTGACGCAAAGTTGGCTGTGTTAGACATTACTAATGTTGCTTGGACAGCGGCGCTAGCTCGACTCAAGCCTGCTACGAGAAGTCTTCCAGGACTTGGCTCGAAGGCCGAGGGGCCCGGCGGATAAGTGCCCTGTTTCGAGAGTGCGGAACACACCGAAATTGCGGTTGACGCGACAAATTGAGCGGTGGCCAGAGTTCGCTGCGGAATGCGGCTGCGAAATTCTGGCTTTTCTGTCCGCGCGTTTCCAAACACCATGGCACTGGCAAGGAGAACGAGGAGAGAAATGCCCAAGAAGATCCTGGTAGTGGACGACTCCAAAACTGCCTTGATGATGGAGCGCGAAATTCTGGAAAGGCGCACGACCTACCAGTGTGTAACCGCGAGCGACGGGCGGGAAGCGGTGGAGAAGGCGCAACAGGAGCGGCCTGACCTGATTTTGATGGATGTGGTGATGCCGAACATGAACGGATTTGAGGCCTGCAAGATGATGCGCCAGCAACCAACTACGCGCGAGATTCCTATTGTGCTGGTCACCACGCGCGGCGAAGAGTCTTACATGGAGGCCGGTTTCCAGAGCGGATGCAATGACTACATCACCAAGCCCATCGACAGCGCCGAACTAGTGGCCCTGTTGCAGAGTTACCTGGGGGAGTAGAGAACGAAAGTTAGAGAACCAGGCTTTCATGAATGCTGAAAAGAACAATGCGATGGGATGCGCTGGAGCCGACTCCGTGAATGCGCTGCGGCTGGGAGCGGCCCGTAAACGGCTGGCGCAGAGCACGGGCCCTGAGGATGCGATCGATGGCTTGCGCGAGATCGTAGCCACCTTCCTGGGCTCCGAGGAACTTGGGTTGTTCCGAGTGGAAGGCAGCGCGAACTTCCGAGCCTTCTGGTCTTTCGGAATCGACCTTAGGGAGTACGACCTTCTGAGAGCTTTGGGCGAAGCCGGCCTGGGGCGCGTGATGCGCGGTGAATATCTCGTTGAGCTCGCAGCGGGCGAACGCTCTGGAACGATGCCGAAGGCACAGGCATTTATTCCGATCCGTTTTGCCAACCAAACGATCGCCATACTCGCGATATTGCGGTTATTGCCCCAGAAGCTCGCGTTCGACGGCGCTGATATGGAACTGTTCAAACTCCTTTCCGACGAAGCCGCCGGGCCGTTGTTCGGGCCGAGCTTGTTTGGTCCGGGCGTGCCAAGCGCTGATTCGAAGCCAGTGGCAGGGGAACCAGGAGTGAGCGCATGAGCGAAAGCTCTCCCAAGTTCAATCCTGCAGTTCTGCCGGCGGAGTTCATGAACGGTTTTGAGCCGGCGACGAAGTCCAAGGAGCCCCGGCACTTCCTGTATCCCGGGCAGGTGTTCGCGACCCGCGAGCCGATCGTTATTTCCACCATTCTGGGGTCCTGCGCTGCGGTCTGTCTGTGGGACCGGCACAAAAAAGCGGGAGGGATGAACCACTATCTGCTGCCGGATGGGGGCGGGGATGGAGCGAACCGGCTGCGCTACGGTAATGCCGCTAATCCTGAACTTCTGAAACAGGTTCTGGGGTTGGGGTGCGAAATTCGAAACTTGCAGGCCAAAATTTTCGGAGGGTCCTGTGCTTTCGGGGCCAATCCATCGCAGTCACTCGGAACGAGGAATGTGCAGCTTGCGGAAGATTTCCTCCGGTCATCGGGCATTCTCGTGGTGGAGAAAGATGTTTCGGGGAAGCGCGGACGCAGGCTGGTGTTTCAGATTTCCGATGGCGTGACGACGATCAAGAATTTTGACCAGGTGTGACGGCGCAGGCGTAGCGGGACAGGTGTAACCACACAGGTGCAGTGAACGAGTTTGTAAAACCCTCAGAAGGGAGGAACGGTGGATTTAGCGGACTTCGATCGTGATGCGGTTCTCGCGTCGTTCCTCGTGGAGTCGGAAGAGGGTCTCGACGTGATGGAACAGGCCCTGGTGCAGATGGAGTCGACTCCATCCGATCCAGAACTGCTGCACACGATTTTCCGCGTGGCCCACAGCATCAAGGGAAACGCGACCTCGCTGGAACTCAAGGAGCTGGCGGGTTTTGCCCACGTCGTCGAAGATCTGCTGGATGTTCTTCGGGAGCAGCGGGCGCTGCCCAGCGCGGACTTGATTTCACTCCTGCTGAAAACCGTGGATGAACTGAGGGCGATGGTCGCGGGCGCATCGACTGGGCCGGGGGAACTTACTTCCACGCAGCATGAACTCAGAAACGAAATCGCGCGTGAGGTGGAAAGGCGGTCGAAGCGCGTGGTAACCGCTCGGGCGGCTGGAGAAGGCAGTTCCACGGCTAAGGCGGATACGCTGCCGGGCCCCGGTCACCGCACGCTGCGCGCCGACGTCGACAAACTGGATCACATGTTGAATCTGACTGGAGAGATTGTGATTGCGCAAGGCCGCCTGCGCCAGATGATCGAGAAGTTCGGCACAGAACAGGGCAGAGCCCTCCTCGAAATGCATCGCGAGGCCGAGCGCCTGTATATGGACTTGCAGAGTGAAGTGATGAGCATTCGCATGGTCCCGGCGGGCCCGCTGTTTCGGCAGTACGTGCGTTCGGTGAGGGACCTGGCTAAGAGCCAGGGGAAATTGGCGCGTCTCGAAGTGCAGGGCGGAGACGTGGAAGTGGATACGACGGTGCTCGAACAGTTGAAAGATCCTCTGCTGCATTTGGTGCGCAATGCAGTCGACCACGGTTTAGAGAGTCCGACGGTGCGCGAGAAGCAAGACAAGAATCCCTGCGGAGTGATTCGGCTGTCGGCCGCCCATAGCGGCGGAAACATTATCGTCAAGCTCCAGGACGACGGAGCCGGCTTCGACCGCAACCGAATACTGGAGAAGGCGAGGCGCATGGGGCTCGTGTCTCGGAAGGACGAGCTTCGCGACGAGGAAATTTACGGTCTGGTGTTTCAGGCGGGATTTTCCACGGCAGAATCGGTGACCGATCTTTCTGGACGGGGCGTGGGTCTCGATGTGGTGCGGCGAAACATCGACATCTTGCGAGGGTCGGTGGAGATATCGAGTACGGCGGGCAAGGGCAGCACGATTACGATCCGCCTGCCGTTAAC
>JBELAE010000455.1:0-4117 GCA_049509155.1 Candidatus Sulfotelmatobacter sp. | reverse complement strand
CTGCGTTCTCAAATTGGCATCGTCACCCAGGACACGATCCTGTTCAACGACACCGTGCGCAACAACATCGCCTACGGCCAGCCACAGGTTCCGCAGAAGGAAGTCGAAGCCGCCGCCCGAGCAGCGCTCGCCCACGATTTTATTGTGGCCCTTCCCGCGGGGTACGATACTGTGATCGGAGAGCGCGGCGTGCGGCTCTCTGGAGGCGAGCGCCAGCGTCTGGCAATTGCGCGGGCGCTCTTGAAAGACGCGCCCGTGCTGATTCTGGACGAGGCTACGTCGGCGCTCGACAGCGAGTCCGAAGCCCTGGTGCAGTCCGCTCTGCATAATCTGATGAGCGGTCGCACCGTGTTCGTGATCGCGCACCGCCTTTCGACGGTGCGCCGCGCCGATCGTATTGTAGTGATCGAAAACGGCACCATCGCCGACATCGGCCGTCACGAAGAGTTGATGACCAAGTTCGGTACGTACCGGCGTCTCTACGAGCTACAATTCGCCAACACTGATTCACCGAAGTTCGATTTGCCTAAAGACAATTCACCCAAAGTTGATTCGCCCAGAGCAGTCGCTGAAACGTGAAAACACGGTCCCCTATGCCCATTCGCTCCATGACAGGTTTTGCGCAAGTCAGAGGTGAAATCCAGCGCCTGGATGGCGCAGACCTATCCGCTCCCGCTGGTTCGGCTCAGTCCGACGGCCGCATGGCCTTCGCGCTTTCGCTGAAGTCGGTCAACCATCGATTTCTGGATCTGCATTTCCGGCTTCCCTCCGGAACCGATGCTCTCGAGATGCAACTCCGGCGCCTGCTGAAAGAGAAGATGGGCCGTGGCCACGTCGAAATCTCGCTCAGCCTGGAGCGCACGACCAATGAGAGTTTCTCGATCAACCGCGAGATCATCGGCGGCTATATCGCCGCCTTTCGGGCCGCTGCGGCCGAGTTTTCTCTCGCTTCGGATCCCGACCTCAACGCCGTTCTGCGCATTCCAGGCGCCCTCGACTCCGCCAACGAGAGCGCCGACGGTGAGATTGAATCCGCAGTAATGGCGAAAGTGGGCGAGGCCCTCGATCGGCTGAACCAGATGCGCGAGGAAGAAGGCCGCGGCATTGCCCGCGAACTGCGCGACCGCATGGTCCACCTAGCCGAGGCCAGCAAGAGCGTGCAGCAGCATCGCCGCGCCGTGCTGCAAAACTACAGCGAGCGGCTGCAGTCGCGCCTGCAGGAACTGCTGGGTGCAACCGTCGACAAAGATCGCGTGTTGCAGGAGGCGGCGCTGCTGGTCGATCGCAGCGACATTCAGGAAGAGATTGTCCGTCTCGAAACGCACGTGCAGCATTTTCTGGGTCTGCTCGAAGCGGGCGGCGAGATCGGAAAGAAGCTCGACTTCCTCCTGCAGGAAATGAACCGCGAGGCCAACACGCTGCTCTCGAAAACCTCCGGCTTGGCGGGCGAAGCCCTGAAGATCACGGAGGCCGGCCTCGCCATGAAAGCAGAGATCGAAAAATCGCGCGAGCAGGTGCAAAACCTGGAATGAGTGAAAAACCTACAATGAGCCCGATCGCAATCTACAGGCCGCTCATCTACATCATCTCGGCGCCCTCCGGTTCGGGGAAGTCGACTTTGGTCAACGAACTGCTGAAGTTAGTTCCGGATCTCGATTTCTCCATTTCCTACACGACGCGCTCCCTACGGGGCAGTGAACAGAACGGAAAGCAGTACCACTTCGTTTCACGCGAGGAATTCGAGCAGATGATTCGCGACGATGAGTTTCTGGAGCATGCCAACTTTGACGGAAATTACTACGGCACGGCTCGGCGCTTTCTGCAGGAGACTGGCCAAAAAGGACACGATCTCTTGCTCGACATTGACGTGCAAGGCGCGGGTCAAATCAAGCAAAAGTTGCCCGAAGCCGTCAGCATCTTTGTGTTGCCTCCGGACCGCAAAACCCTGGAGTGGCGGCTGCGCAAGCGCAGCGAGGACGCCGAAGCAGTGATCCATCGCCGGTTGGTCGCGGCCAGTCGCGAGATCGAGAACTACGACAAGTACGACTACATTTTGATCAACGACGACCTCGAAGAATCGATCGACAGCCTGGAGGCGATCGTTTTGTCGGAGCGCTTGTTGCGGTCGGAGTCTTCTCAGGCGCTCGAAGCAAAGTCCGCGGAAATGAATAGAATTGTGCAACTGGCAGACCGGCACCGGCTGGCCAATATCCGCGACCGGGTCGAGCCCATCCTTGCGTCCTTTGGTGCACCTCCGACTTCGGCACGTCCCTAGATTTCGCGGTATCATTTTAGGGACGCCGGAATCGGGCGTCGGAAGCCGCTCATGGAATCAGAGCGGGACAAGCCTGAGAGTTGGCCGTGTTCGGTGAGGTTTGCCGTTCGGCAGTGAGACGTTCGGCACTGACTAGACTTCAAACTTGTTTTTCGAGGGAGAGTCCCATGAAGTTGATCGAAGGCTTTGACAGCAACTACCGATATATTTTGGTGGCGGCGCGACGCGCGCGGCAACTCCAGTCCGGTGCGCCGCCCGTGGTCGACACAAATTCCCGCAAGCCCTGCCGCATTGCGCAGGACGAAATCCGCGCCGGCAAGGTGAAGTGGGAAATTCCGGAGACCCGCACCGCTGCCGAGCAGGCGGAAGATGCTCTCGACCGGGCGCTGGGCCAGGACTAAGGGAAACTGTTGATTTCGCGATTGCTGATTGTTGATTGCGAACGCTACAGCGGCAAGCATGTCTTTGAATCAGCAATCAAAAACCAACAATCAATAATTTCTATGAAAGTCGCACTCGGCGTCACCGGCGGCATCGCGGCGTACAAAGCAGCGGAAATCGTCCGCCTGCTGCAGGAAAAAGATCGTGGCATCCGCGTGCAAGTCATCATGACTCGCGCCGCCCAGGAGTTCGTACGTCCTCTCACCTTCGCGGCGCTCTCCGGAGAGAAAGTCATTACCGGTATGTTCTCTCCCGGCGAAGAGCATGAGCCCAACCTTGATTCGCCCAACGCCGATTCGCCCAACATCGACTCCGCCATCGAGCACATCGCGGTTGCGCAATCGATTGATGCACTTCTGGTCGCGCCAGCTACCGCCGACGTTCTAGCCCACTTCGCGCAGGGCATTGCCAGCGACTTTCTGACCACGCTTTATCTTGCGACCACCGCTCCTGTCGTCGTGGCGCCGGCCATGAACGTCAACATGTGGAATCATCCGGCGACCCAGGCAAATCTCCAGATCCTGCGGCAGCGCGGCGTGAAAATTGTCGAGCCCGGTGCGGGCTACCTGGCTTGCGGAATGACCGGAGCAGGCCGACTGGCGGAAAACGAAACCATCGTTGCCGCCGTCATGGAAGCCCTCGGGGCAGCCCAGGATCTGAGCGGTGAAATCGTGCTGATCACGGCCGGTCCGACACGCGAAAGAATCGACCCCGTGCGCTATCTCACCAACCGCTCCAGCGGGCGCATGGGCTACGCCCTTGCAGAAGCCGCCTCGCGTCGAGGCGCGCGTGTGCTTCTGGTCAGCGGGCCAACGTCGCTCACGCCGCCCGGAGCCGCTGAGGTTACTAGGGTCGAGTCCGCAGAAGAAATGCGCGACGCCGTGCTTCAACTGCTTCCCCAGGCGACCATCGTAATCAAAACTGCCGCCGTTTCCGACTATCGTCCCAAAGCGGCCGCCGGCCAAAAAATCAAGCGCAAAGGCCCGCTGACCTTGGAACTCGAATCCACTCCCGACATTCTGAAAGAGCTTTCGCTGCACAAGGGCGCGCAAATTATCGTTGGCTTCGCCGCCGAAACCGAAAATGTTCTGGAGAACGCACGCCAGAAATTAGTGGCGAAGAATCTCGATGCCATCGTCGTCAACGACGTTTCCCGCGAGGGCGTGGGCTTCGATTCAGACCGCAACGCGGTCACGATTATCACGCACGATCAAGTTGTCGAGGTCCCCGAAACCACCAAGTGGGAAGTAGCCCGGCGGGTCATCGACCAGGTGATGCGCCTCCGCCAGCACCGCAAGACCCCCGTGAAAGCCTGAATTCTAGTTCCTGTGTCTTGTCATTCCGAGGAGCGAAGCGACGAGGAACCTGCTGTTCTCTGCCGCGACCACGACCCCATCTTCC
>JBELAE010000454.1:0-4126 GCA_049509155.1 Candidatus Sulfotelmatobacter sp. | reverse complement strand
CCAGCCATTGCCGATGGCTGGTCTACCTACAGTTCGCGCCGCTGGAAGACCAACATTCAAACGCTGGACGGCGCGCTGGCGAAGGTCGAGCAGCTGCGCGGCGTCTCTTATGAACTGAAGGCGAACGGCAAACATGAAGTGGGAGTGATCGCCGAAGAAGTTGGGGCAGTCGTCCCCGAGGTCGTCACTTGGGACAAGAACGGCAAGGACGCGCAGAGCGTCGACTACAGCCGCCTGACCGCGCTGCTGATCGAAGCGACGAAAGAACAGCAGGCGCTCATCGAGCAACAACAGCAGCAGATCGCCCAGCTAACTTCGCAGGTGAAAACCATTCAGACCGCGCTTAGAACGAGCGGTCAAACAGGCTCGGAGGTTCGCACCGTGAGGGCTCAGATGGGAACGGTCCGTCAATGAACAAGTCAGATCGTTGAATACAGCTCCTAAGTGGCCGCCGCCGGAGGACTCGCGATGATTGTCGCAAGCCTCCGGCGGCGCACTTCGCGGATCGCCAGCAAGGAAGTGATCCGCCTCGCACGAAACGCGACTAGCCTTTCCTAAAACCCCCGCACTACGGCACCTGGAAGGCCACGTTGCTGGTGACCGTACCCGTGGGCGTCACGACAGTAACGCTGCCGGTGGTGGCGCCAGCCGGTACGGTAGTCGTGATTTCGGAAGACGACGCCACTTTAAACGTCGCCGCTATGCCGTTGAAGCTGACGCTGGTCGAGCCCTTCAGATTCGTCCCCAAAATCTTGACGGCCGTTCCAACCTTGCCATATATCGGTACGGTCTTAACAAACGGGCCGAGACCCATGTCCAGACTGAAGATCGTGCCGTCGCACACGACGCTGTCGCAAGGCCAACTCTCCCCGCCTTCCTGCATTGTCCCGTAGAAAGTCCCATTGGTGTCCTGCATCAGCGTGCCGCCGCCGTTCGGACCGGATCCGTCCGTGCCGTCGAAGCTGTGCAGCGTCGTCAGCGTTCCGCTGGGGGTGATTTGGAAGATTGTGCCCTGGCTGTTGACTCCGCCTTGCCACGTGATCCCGTAGAAATTCCCATCGGTAGCAAGATAGATGTTCGTGGGTTCTGAGCCGTCAGCGCAATTTTGCAGGTTGCAGAAGTTATAAAGCGTGGTCAGCACGCCGGTTGGGGTGACGGTGAAAAAGGTGCCCTCGGCGCCGTAGATGCCGCTACCACCGGTATACGTCGTCCCGTAGAAGTTCCCGTCGGCACCCTGGATCAGCGCCGAACTGGATTGGGTGTAACCCGGAAAGTTGTAAATCGTCGTCAGTTTACCGGCTGGGGTGATTTTGAAGATCGTGCCATAACCGACGTTGACGCCGTCGGTCCCGCCCCCAGATGTCGTTCCGTACAGGTTCCCATCGCTGCCCTGAACCAGCGGAAACTCGGGTTCATCGCCATCCGTGCAGGCACTATTTTCAACGACGGCGCAGAAGGAGTACAGCGTGGTCAGCTTGCCGGTTGCGGTCATCTTGAAAACCGATCCGCACGGGCCGAAGCAGTTGTTATAGGCGCCGCCATTCTTCAGTGTCCCGTAGAAGTCCCCGTTGGTGGCTAAAACGAGCGGCGTTGTGGCAGCGTAAGAGGTGGTAGGCAGGGTATATAAAATGCTCAGCTTGGCACCTGGGGTGATTCTGAACATCTGATTAGCAGCATCGACTCCGTAGAAATCGCCGTTGCTGCCCAGAACCAGATTTGCTGTGGGGTTTTGGGCGCCCGCGCATGCTACGTAGTTAAAACTGCAGATTATCGTCTCCTTGCCGCTCGTGCTGATTTTGAAGAATATGCCTGCATCGTCATCGCCACCGTTCGTCCCGCCTGCCGCGGTTACCCCGTACAAGTTTCCATCGGTGCCCTGCACCAGCCCCATGGGGTAAGCTCCGTAATTACTGGCTGTCCCTTGGAAGGAGTACAGCGAGGTGAAGGTTTGAGCCTGCGCCGAAACAACGGCTCCGACGAAAATGATGACTGCGACGAGGACGGTCAGTAACATTGCCGCCATGCCCGAGTGTTTTGCTTTGCGATGATGCGACTTCATTAGTCCGTCTCCTGAGAGTGATTTTTAGCGGCGGTGGACCGGCAATTCCCGAGATCGTGTCGGCCGGTGGACAAAAGGGGGAACGGCCGACTCTCTCGATCACGGCACCCACTCTGCGCTGGAATGCCGGACGTTTCAATGGCGGGCTCGCAACCTGTTCGCACACTGCAGGCAACGCACTAAAGCATCTATGTGCAATGACATACGCAAAGTTATCGTCTGAAAATCTGGGCCTTCGTCGGCTCGACTGGAACCCCAGCTGCTACCCGCGAGAGTTTGCCACTCCGAAAAAGGCTTACGAATGCTAGAATCGACATCTCCCTCGGCAGCGGTGCTTGCGTCTTCCGCATTTTATGAACTCCCAGCAGTCTGCGAAACCAACGAGCGCTCCCCAGCCAGCGGCCGGTGCGGTAGTCCGCTTCGGTGTGTTTGAGGCGGACTTGTCGGCCCGCGAGCTGCGGAAAAACGGCGTGAAGGTCCGCATCCAGGATCTGCCTTTTCGCGCCCTGGTGCTGCTGTTGAACCGGGCGGGCGAAGTGGTGACGCGCGAAGAATTCCGCCAGGAATTATGGCCGGACGACGTGTTTGTGGATTTCGATCACGGTATCAGCAGCGCGGTCAAGCGCTTGCGCGACGCGCTCGGGGACTCGCCCGACAATCCCATTTTTGTGGAGACGGTCGAGCGGCGTGGCTACCGGTGGATTGCACCTACGCATACTCCCCAGATTGCGCACGCAGGCGAAGCCGCGACGCAAGCGAATGTCGCGCTCGAACCTCCTCAGCCTTCCTGGCGATGGAAGTGGGTCTTTGGGCTGGCGCTGCTGGCACTTTTGGCGATATGGATCGTGCGGCCCCTTGATTGGTGGGCCGATCGGTCGGCGAAGGTGAGCGCGAAAACGCAGCCTCTTACTTCGGATTCAACTGCAAGAGCTTCGGTGCGCAATGCCGCCTTGCCACGCGCGGCGGCCAATCGCGAAGCTGAAGATTTCTACCTGAAGGGTCGCTTCTACTGGAACAAACGGACCCCGCAGAGCCTGGACAAGGCGGTCGACGCGTTTACCCAGGCCATCGTGCACGATCCTACCTATGCTCCGGCGTATGTAGGGCTGGCGGACTGCTACAACCTGATGCGGGAATATACGCTGATGCCCGCGTCGGAAGCCTACCCGCGGGCATTTGCAGCTGCGAAGAAGGCGGTGGAACTGGACGATCAGTCTTCCGAGGCGCATGCCTCGCTGGCTTTCGCGTCGTTTTACGGAATGTGGGACCTGGCGATGGCGGACCGCGAATTCCGCCGGGCCATCGACCTGAATCCTGACAACGGCCTCGCTCACCACTGGTATGCCACTTATCTTGCCTGCCTGCGCCGTTACTCCGAGTCGCTGGCCCAGCTGGAACGAGCTCGCGCGCTCGACCCTAGTTCGAGTTCGATTCTGGCGGACAAAGGCATAATCCTTGAGGACGTCGGACAACATAAGGAAGCTGTCGCTTTGTTGAATCAGCTGGAAGAAAACGAACCGGACTCGGTTTCCGCTCATCGTTACTTGAAATTCATCTACCTGAAGGACGGGGATTATCCCGATTACCTCGTGGAATCGAGAAAAGAAGCGGCCCTGATGCATGACACGGCGGAGCTGATGGTGGCGGACGCAGCCGAAAAAGCGTTCGCGACCGGTGGCGGGCGCGGCATGCTGGAAACGCTGCTGCGGGAACAGAAGAAACTGTACGATCGGGGAGCGCTTTCTCCGTTTCAGCTGGCCGAAACTTGCGCACTGGCGGGAAACAAGGCGGAGGCTTTGCAATACTTGCGGGTCGCTTACGACAAACATTCCGACGTCATCGCCGTGGAAACAGATCTCGCGTTTGAGGGCTTGCACGGCGAGGCAGGATTCCGGCAGCTGATCGCCAAAGTCGGTCTGCCGCCGCTCGGCGCGCCTTAGAATCGCAGGGCATTCCGCAAGCGCCGCGTTACCGCCGAATCATCAGGCGCGCTTCCCGATACACCCGGATCTGCAGTCCGCGCTAATCGCGCGATTCCATGACGTTGCGCTGTTCTGGAAAGAGCTG
>JBELAE010000453.1:0-4147 GCA_049509155.1 Candidatus Sulfotelmatobacter sp. | reverse complement strand
CGCGCGCCTGCGGACGCGAGCCGCAGAAGTTCCTGCGTGTCTGCGCCCGGCGCGAGCCGCACCTCAACATAATTCCCGTAATCGTTGAACGACTGCACCAGCCGGGATTCCTGCAGGAAGCGCGCATCCCCGTCGTACTTGATCTGGACGTTGCAATTGCCATAGCCGGCCTTGATCTGCGCCAGATCGCCTTGCAGGACGACACCCCCATGATTGACCAGACAGATCGAATGGCACAGGCGCTCCGCCTGGTCCATGCCGTGGGTCGATAGCAGGATGGCCTTGCCGCTCTTCGCTAATTCGAGCAGAACATTCTTCAGCACCACGGTACTGGCCGGGTCGAGCCCGGAAAAAGGTTCGTCCATCACAATCAATTCCGGATCATGCAGGACTGCGCCGATAAACTGCACCTTCTGCTGCATCCCCTTGGAAAGCTCTTCGACTTTCTTCCCGGTCCAGGCGCTCAGATCGAAACGTTCGCACCAGCTGCGCGCCCGCTTGAGAGCCTCGGCGGAGCTGAGTCCCTTCAGTTGGCCAAGGAACAGCAGGTGCTCCAGCACTTTCATTTTCTTGTAGAGCCCACGCTCTTCGGGCAGGTAGCCGAAGCGATCTTTATGCGCCGCCGTGAGAGGTTCTCCAAAAACCTTGATCTGGCCGGAGTCCGGAACGATGATGCCGATGATCATGCGAAGCGTGCTGGTCTTTCCCGCCCCGTTGGGGCCGAGCAGGCCGTAGATGCTGCCGGGCTTGATGGCAAGCGAGAGATCGCTGACGGCGACAAAGTCACCGTACGCCTTGCAGACGCTGCTGACCTCGACGGTGCTGGCGGCGCCGGAGTTCCGACTGGAGGTTGAACCGGGCGGTTGGGTCGTCGATGGGGCTGGCGCCATGACCAACACAATAAACCATATGGACGATTAGCGTACAGTTCGCGCAGAAAACCGTCGGGGAGAGCACTTCGGGCGGGGCAGGCGAAGGTCGATAAGTGTAATGGCCTAATTTCAACAGTTACTTCCGGTTTGCCGTCAACCGACCAGAATCCGAAATCATCCATTTTCTCCCTATCTGAACCGATGGGTGGGTATTCAGTTGCAGGAATTTCTCCGGAACGTCCCTTTGTCTTTCATGTTCGGAGACAAAGCAAGCGATAGTGCGACCACCCCCACGTCGTCTGCACCGGACACCATGGGGCAACGTTCTTTTGGCCTCGCAATCTGCCTTGGGGCGATAGAATACCGTGGTCCGCTGCCGAAAAAGGAGATTCCGACAAAATGCAAACCACAAAGCGAAACCTGGCTGTCGCGCTCTTTATGCTCGCTGCGCTATCGGCAGGCCCGGCGGCAGTTGCGCAGTCCTCGTCAAGCGGAAGGATTACGGACGCCGAGATCAACGCCGCAGTCGAGCGCGACGCCCCCGCGTTGATCGAACTGCGGCATCGGGTACATCAGCATCCGGAGCTATCGAACCGCGAATTCGAGACTTCGAAGCTGGTCGCCGAGCGCTTGCGGGCCTTGGGCCTTGAGGTCCAGACCGGGATTGCGCACACCGGCGTGGTCGGAGTCCTGAGAGGCGGGCGACCGGGACCAGTCGTGGCCGTGAGATCGGAGCTCGATGCGCTCCCCGTGACGGAAGAGAATTCGCTTCCCTTCAAGTCCACCGTGCGTTCCACCTATAACGGCCAGGATGTTGGCGTCGCCCATGCGTGTGGCCACGATATTCATATCGCGGCGATCCTTGGCATCGCTACGGTGCTTGCCTCCATGCGGGAGCAGCTTCCGGGGACGGTGATCTTTGTCTTTCAGCCGGCAGAGGAGGGTCCGCCGACGGGCGAAGAAGGCGGCGCAGCGCTGATGTTGAAAGAAGGCCTGTTCGCCAAGCTCAAGCCGGAAGCCGTCTTCGGGATGCATTCCTATGGAACTGTGGACGTCGGCCAGTTTGTCTATTCGCTCGGCGCCATGGCCGCATCAGACAGCAACTTCCAAGTCGCATTTCACGGCAAACAGGGGCATGCCGCTCATCCCCAGGACACCGTAGATCCGGTTATCATGGCGGCGGAAGCGGTGATGGAACTGCAAACGATTCGCACCCGGAACCTTGCGCCAAGCGATGCGGCGGTATTGAGCGTTTCGACGATCCACAGCGGGGTGCGCGTCAATATCACTCCCGATCTAGCCACTCTTAGCGGAACAATTCGAACCTTTGACGACGAGGTGGATGCAAAGATAGAGCGCCGCATGGGGGAGATTGTCCAGAGCGTTGCGCAGGGTAATGGGGGTTCGGCGGAGATCAAATTCTATGACCGGGTTCCAGTGTTGGTCAGCGATCCTGCATTGACAAAGCGAAGTTTGCCGGCGCTCGAACGCGCGGCCGGGGCGTCGAACGTCACGCTCATCCCCCCGATCATGGCGGCGGACGATTTCGCGGAATTCAGGAAGGTCGCGCCCGAGTTTTTCTTTTCATTCGGCACGCAAAAGCCCGGAACGATCTCCGGCGGTAACCATGCAAAGGATTTTGTCGCCGACGATTCGTCGATTCTGTTGGGAATGCGTGCGATGACCTACGTTCTCGTCGACTACTTACAGACCCCGGGCGCGCATTAGAGCAGAAGTACTGTTGGTCTCGTGTGCCTGGGTGCCGCGATTACCTGATGATTTGTTTTATGACTTTGAATCGACGCGAGTCTACGCTGATTTACACCGTAAGGTCGGGAGCCGCGCATGTGATCGAATCTAGTATCAACTTTACGGCTACGCGACCATCTCAAGTAGCGAAACATCGCCATCTCTAACAATGTCGGCGATGTCAAGCACGATGTACGTACACTACTCCCTGCACTCGTAGAAGAGCGCCATTTCGCTCTCGTGGGTGGTTTGCGCTTTCCAACCTGGGCTCGCTTCTAATCGTTGGGGTCAGGAACTCAGTCCGACCCAGCCATCTCTTCGATCCCAAACTGCGATCATGATTACCTCTTCGAACTCCCCAAGTTTTGGGGAGCGGGATACCCAATCATTACGTCGGTGATTTACTGCACACCATGGGGATGTCCGGGCTCTCCCGCGTGCGAACCGAGCTTGTTCATCTGGCCGTAGTCCAGCCCCTGACGCCACATCCAGTACAGATGCACCGCCAGCTTGCGGGCCATCGCTACCTTCGCGATCTTCCGTCCTCGGCGCATGGCCAGGTGGAAGAATGTGCTGCGCCACTCGGGATGGCTGCGCACCGTGACCTGCGCCGCTTCCACCAGCAGAAACCGGAGCAGCACGTTGCCCTGCTTGCTGATGTGTCCCAACCGTCGCCGATCGCCGCTGGACTCTTCCGTCGGAACCAGCCCCACGTAGCTGGCAATCTGCTTGCCGCAGTGAAAACGTTGGGGCGTTCCGATCACCAACTCATAGGCTAGGGCCGTCAGCGGGCCCACGCCGGGATGCGTCATCAGCCGCCTCGTCACCGGTCGCCTCTCCACTTCCTGTTCCAGCTGGCGCGTCAGATCCTGTATCTTCGGCGTCAGCTGATCCAGTAAGTCGAGCAAGTCTTGGCGTCGTCGGCTGGCCCAGGGAGCCAGTTTCAACGACTCCAGCTCGTTGCGCCCCACCGGCCGCCACAGCGCCTTCTTACGCCGCAGACCCTCGTTGAGCGCCACCACATGCAACTGATTCATCACCCGTGTGCGCATCTGCACCAAGCGATGCCGATGCCACAGCAGCTGCCGCAGGTCCCGGTTGGCTGCGTCGGGAACCCAAATTCGCGGGAAGCGGTCTTCCATCATCAGCCGTAACAACAACTGCGCATCCTGGCGATCGGTCTTTTGCTTCCGCACTCGCTTCGTGCGAATCTCCGCTGCGTCCCCGATCCACAACTCGAACTGCAAGTCGTTCAGCAGACGCTCAAACCAGCGTGCGTGCCCGCTCGATTCCATTCCTAGCCGCACGGTCGCATTTCGCTGCTTCAGGTCTTGGTAAAACTGCTCGGCTTCTTCGCGGTGACTCAGTCGCCGTTCGCCGCACTCCCCGGTTTCTGTGTCCACAAATGCAATTTGCTGAAAGCCCGGATGATAGTCACAACCTATAATCAGCATGTTCGGCTCCTTTCCTCCGAGCCCTTTGGTTGGTTTGCGCCTCCAAAGTTTACTCGGGCCTGGGAGCCGACA
>JBELAE010000452.1:0-4153 GCA_049509155.1 Candidatus Sulfotelmatobacter sp. | reverse complement strand
ATGTCGGAACTGTCCGGATGAGCCTTGGCGTCGCCCGGCGGAGGACTCAGGTCAATCGGCGAATCTTTGCTTGAACTCTCGCCCGGTTCGTCGCCCAGTTCGTCGGCATTCACGCGGTCCGACCGCGGAGGAGCGAGATTCGGTGTACGCGGCGCCGGCTCGGAAGGCAGAGACGAGGCCGAATTCGGGGCCTGGGAATTCGCCGGTGCAGAACTGGAAGGCGGAGTATTGGAAGGAGCCGAACTTTGCGCCCATCCCGCCACGCTGCCCGCCAGCAAAACAAAAAGAAACCAACTGCGCATAAGATTATTTTACTCTTCCCGCTGACTAAGGCCGGGGTCGACTAAAAGTGAGGCTGCCTAAACATGGGCCGCACGGAACGCCTGCAGGCACTTGCTCGCGGTTTCCAGCTCGGGGAACCGGCTGCCCTCTTGTTCGACGAGATAATACTCGACTCCTCCGCCGCCCTCGGCGGCCTGGAAGATTCCCTTCCAATCGGTTACGCCCTCACCGAACAAGACCTTGTAGCCTTTGGCCGGATCCGGCGACCAGTCTTTACAATGGATGGAGCGAATGCGCCCGGGGTTGGCTCGAATCCACGCAACCGGGTCGGCACCCCCTTCCAGACACGTTCCTACGTCCAACTGCAGCATCACCGAAGACTTGGTGTTCTTGGCGAGAATATCCATCGGACGCTGACCGCTCACAGACACCCATTCGGCCTGGTGGTTGTGGTACCCCGGCCTCAGCCCGGAAGGCTCGAGGGTTTCCGCGGCCGCGTTCAGCTTGTCCGCGACCGCCTTCCAGCCCTCGATTCCAGTTTTCGGGTCCGTCGTTTTCGGGTCGGACGTCTTTGGGTCGACCCAGGCCAGCACAACGTACTTGCAGCCGAGAATCAGGTTCAGGTCGCGCGCACGGGTAATCTTGTCCGGGCCGAAATAATCCGCGTTGTTGTGAGTCGAGTAACATCGGATGCCCAGGTCGTCCATCAACTTGCGCATTTGTTTGGCTTGGGCATCGGTCCACTCGAAGTACGGAGAGTAGAATTCAACCGCCTGATAGCCCATCTGCGCAACCGCCCGCACCGTGCCCTCGGGATCCTGCTTGAGCGCATCGCGCACGGAATAAAGTTCGAGGCCAACCGGAATCGAGGCAGACGCGGCCGCGCCCGACGCAATTCCGCGGAAGGCCCAGGGCAACACGGCGGACAAGGCCAGAAACGACCGGCGGGAGAATCTCGTAGTGAGCATGCTTGTCATCTTACTCGTGCGAGTTGCCTCCATTAAACAAAATGCGGAAGTGAAAGCGATCGCAGAGCCCGGCAAGCGGGTTCAGCCAAGAGCCAAAAGCCAAAAAAAGCAGGCCGCTCAGGGGGAGGCTCGAGCGGCCTGTTGGCGAAGTCCTCCGGGGAGGAGGGTAAAGTCTTCTGATCTACATCGATGACGGATTGCTCTGGCCTGCGGCCGGAGCAGAAGCTGGCTGATTGCTGTCACCCAGGGTGTTGGTCATCAGGCGCACATCGACGCGGCGGTTATCGGCGCGGCCGGTGGCCGTTTTGTTCGATTCCACGGGCTTGTCTTTGCCGAGTCCGATCACGTAGATCTTGTGCGCGGGCACGTTGTATTTCGAAGCCAGGTATTGGATGACCGAATTCGCGCGGCGCTGGCTGAGATCGTAGTTGTAATCAGCCGAGCCCACCGAGTCCGTTCCGCCTTCCAGCGAAATGATGTAGCCCTTGGTTGAGGCGATGGTGGCTGCGAGCTGGTCGAGCCCCGCCTGCGCCGTCGGCGTCAGGCTGTCTTTGTTGAAGCCGAACTTCACCGAGGTTTCCGCCACGGCATGATAGTTGTCGAGGTTTGCGACCTGGCTGGTCAGCACGCCCACGCGGCTATTCGCGGCATCCGCCATCTGCTGGGCGGAGCTTGCCGTCTGTCCGGCGTTCTGCGCCTTCTGCTCGACGTCGGCGGTCTTGGCGTTCACCGCTGCAATGCCAGCCTGGGCCCGCGCGTCGACATCCTTGATGTCCTTGCTGTTCTTGGCGGTCAGGTCGTCGAGTTCGTTGGTCTTGTTAATGAGTGGCGTCGTCTGCTGTTTCACATAATTCTTGCTGGCGCAACCGACGGTGGCCACCATGCTGGCTGCCAGGCAAATTACGAAACTGGTATTAACCAACCTGGTATTGAATAACGAAGTGCGGTTCATAGGGTGAGGCTCCTTGGTTTCGGTCTCTTATGTAGCAGTTGGCGCCTTCCGGGTTGCCCCGCTCGCCCTGCTTTTACATCTTTGATGCCCTGGGGATGACTAGTTATCGCTTACAAGTTCCGCTTGTGCTTTTGCACGGCAAATGCCAGTGTTCCGAACGGACGCGGTCAGTAATAAGTATATACGTTTTCAATGCTTTGCAGATACTTGTGTGTCTGCGCCAGAAACTGCACAGTGCTGGAAAGGCACACAAACCCACACTGGGAAGGGAAATTTTATACGGTTGGCTCAATAGAGCACCAACGAGAGTCCGTCAGTGACGGGAGAAACCCTTGTGCGATGACAGGTCGCGAGGCATGCCTTTGATCGCACCCACGTGGCCGCATGAATCGCTGCTTGCCCTCTGCGCCCTTGGCGTTTCTCCAAATGCTCGCGGATCAGTCGCGAGAGCGGCAGGTGCGTTCGTTGCGAAGTTTCCTTGAGCCAACCGTAAAGCTCAGCAGAAAGACGAACTGTTAGAGTACGATTGCCCGACACTAATGCCTCTTCTGTACATACAGGAGAATCAAGTGGATCCAGCTCTCGAGTTGTGCCAACCGATACGATTCCTCGATCCCCATAAAATCCCCGGCTGCGCTAGAATTTAGCTTAGCATCGTGGGCGAACACAAAGCAAAGACAATCAAACTGCAGACTTAATGGACCTGCTCGCCAAAATCCGTACCATCCCCACCGAACCCGGAGTGTATCTCTACAAGAATGCCGAGGGCGAAGTCATCTATGTGGGTAAGGCGAAGAACCTGCGCAGCCGCGTGGCCAGCTATTTTCACGAGGGCCGCTGGGAAGACGCCAAGACCGGCACGCTGGTGCGCGAAGCCGTCGACGTGGACTACATTGTCGTAGCCAACAACAAAGAGGCGCTGGCGCTCGAGAACAACCTGATCAAGCAGCGCAAGCCGCGCTTCAACATCCTGCTGCGCGACGACAAAACTTATCCTTACGTGAAGCTGACGCTGGGCGAGCGCTGGCCGCGGGTCTACGTTACCCGCCGCCTGCGCAAGGACGGCAGTTGCTATTACGGTCCGTATTTCCCCGGCAACCTCGCCTATCGCATCGTCGATCTGATTCACCGCAATTTTCTGATTCCATCGTGCAAGGTCGACCTCACGCGCTTCCATCCGCGGCCCTGTTTGCAGTTCTACATCAAGCGCTGCCTAGGGCCGTGCGTTAAAGACTTGACCACGCCGGACGCGTACCAGGAAGCCGTGCGCGACGTGAAGCTGTTTCTGGAAGGACGGCCGACGGATTTGAGCCGCTCTCTGCACACGCGCATGGAGCAGGCCGCCGCCGCGCAAGAGTACGAGCGCGCGGCCCGGTATCGCGATTTGATTTCAACCGTCGAGCAGTTGCAGGAGCGCCAGCGCCTCGCCGCCGCCGAAGGCGACGACGCCGACGTTTTCGGCTATCACTACGAGAACGGAATGGTGGCAGTGAATCTTTTCCACATGCGCTCCGGGAAAATGGTCGACCGCCGAGAGTTCTTCTGGGAGGACTTGCCGGAGTTCGGCGTCGACTCAGTTCCAGAGCCCCCCGCAGACCATGGGAGGGAAGGAACTCATGTGGGGACGGGCGCCCCCGCCCGTTCGGGCGAGCAAAGCTCGCCGGTGCATTTGTCTGGCAGCGCCGAAGCCGCCAGCGACGAGAGCAGCCGAGCTTCGCTCGGCACGGACGGCCGGGGGCGACCGTCCGCACATGAACCGGAACGATCCGACGTTCCTTTTCACCCCGGCGAGTTCTTCTCGGCCCTGCTCAAGCAGCTTTACATCGGCCAGCCCTACATCCCCCGCAACCTCTACGTTCCGGTCGATTTCGAAGATCGCGAAGAACTCGAAGACTTGCTCTCCGAGCAAGAGGCCGGTGCTCGCCCCGCACGTGTGCACATTTTCGTCCCG
>JBELAE010000451.1:0-4171 GCA_049509155.1 Candidatus Sulfotelmatobacter sp. | reverse complement strand
TCGGCAAAGTCACGCAAGTGGAATCCTGGATGAGCCGCAACACTCCCCACGGCAAAGGCCAATGGGTGCGCCCGGTGCCATCGGACTGCACCGCGCAGAACGTCAACTGGAATGCGTTTCTGAACGGCCGTCCCGACCGCGCTTTCGATCCCTACAAATTCATCAACTGGCGATTGTTCTGGGAGTTCGCCGGCGGCAATTGCGCCGAGAACATGGTGCACCAGATTGCCTGGATCATGGGCGCGCTCGATCTGCCGCTGCCGTCTGCCGCGTACATGTCAGGCGGCGTCTTTTCAGAAAACGACGGACGCGAGGTGCCCGACACCATTGCCGTAACACTCGATTTTCCCGGCACGGTCGTGACCTGGCAGTCCACCTTCAGCAACAAGCACTATGATATGGCCGACCGCATTCTGGGAAGCGACGGCACGCTCGAACACCATTTCGAAGAGGCCCTTGAGTACTGGCCGGAAAAAACGAACCGTCCAGACGGAGAGTCGACGCGCGGCAGCAGCAAGAATCAAAACCACATGGAAAATTGGATCAATTGCATCCGCAGCCGCGCCGTGCCCAACGCCCCGCCGGAAATCGGCTACCGCTCGGCCATCGCCGTGCACATGTCAAATTTGTCCTATAAGAACAAGAAGCGGATCACGCTGGAGGAAGCGCGGGCGATCACGCCGGAATACTCGTGATCGGCGCGGTCGACATCGGCGGCACAAAAATCGCGGTCGGCATTGTCGATGACGCCGGCAAAGTGCTCGCCCGCATGCAAGCGCCCACCGATCCCGACCACTACGACCAGGGCATCGAACTCATCGCCCGCATGCTGCGCGAGAGCGCCGACCAGGCTGGGGCCAAACTCACCGGCATCGGCATCGGATCAACTGGACCAGTCGACCCCATCCGCGGCGAATTCGGCGACGTCGATTTTCTCCCCGGTTGGCGCGGCAAAAGCCCGACCAAAGATCTGGCACAGATTTTCAACGTCCGCGTGGCCCTCGAAAACGACGGCGACGCTGCCGCTCTGGCCGAAGCCGGATGGGGCGCCGGCCGCAACCGCTCCCGCCTGATTTATGTAACCGTCGGCACCGGCATCGGTGGCGGCATGGTTTTCGATGGCCAACTCTACCGCGGCGTCGACGGCGCTCACCCCGAAGTTGGTCACCACGTAATCGATCCCGCTGGTCCAGCGTGCTCGTGCGGATTCCGCGGCTGCTGGGAATCGCTCGCGGCCGGTCCGGCCATGGTGGCATGGCTAGAAAGCCACGCGCCTGCTGGCTATCCGCATCGCAAAGGCATCACAGCCAAGAGAATTTGCGAGCTTGCGCAGCAAGGTGTCGCGCTCGCGCAGCAAGCCGTCGAACACGAGGCCTATTATCTGGGCCTGGGCCTCGCCAACCTGATCAACCTCTTTACTCCCGACGCCATCGTCCTAAGCGGCAGCGTCATGAAGAGCGCCCCGCTTTTTCTAGACCGCATCCACCAAGTGATCCGCACCGGCTGCCGCTTCGTCCCCGCCGAGAAGACGCAACTCACACTCGCCTCGCTCGGCGAAGACACGAATCTGATCGGCGCGGCGCGTGTGTGGCACTATAGGTTCGGGCAGGAAGGGTAACGCGCCGCAAGGACTATCGCGTTAAATTGCTTCGACGAAGAATCGAATGCGAGGAAAAAATGAAGGAACTGAGCGAGAAGCTGCTATCCGCGATCGAGGCGGCGGAGCCCAGGCTCCGCGAGATCAGTGCGCTGGAGAGTACCAAGCCTGTGTTGCCAGGCGGCTGGTCGCGTAAGCAAGTGATCGGACATCTGATCGATTCCGCATCCAACAACCACCAACGATTCGTACGAGCAGCCCAGCAATCGTCCCTGGATTTTCCCGGCTACGATCAGGAAGAAAACATACGGGTCCAAGCGCCGCAAGAAGCGGACTGGCCGCTGCTGGTCTCGTTGTGGGCAGCTTACAATCGCTATCTCGCTCACATAATCGCGCTCTTGCCTGCCTCTAAGCTCGAGACCCCTTGTCGTATTGGCTCGGGAGCGCCGGCCACCCTCGGTTTTATCGCCACGGATTATCTCAGGCATCTTCATCATCACCTTACGCAGATCGGCGCCGCCAACTCAACCTAGGACATTGCGTCGGGACGAACTTCCAGTTCCATTCCCGATCTGTTACTGTTCTCCGTTCACTCTTTTCTCGAGCTCGTGTGATTCACGTCACAGACCGCGCACGCCAGCCATGAAAGGATTGCCTTCGCCGCATCCTCAAGGCGACGCCGAGGCCAAAACCAGCTGATGGCACGGAAAGGATAAGACCCGCGTGATCGTAGGAGTCCCGAAAGAAAGCTATCCCGGAGAGCGCCGGGTTGCGCTCGTTCCCGTAGCCGTCCCCAACCTAATCAAAGCAGGACTCGAGGTCATTGTGGAAGCCGGAGCCGGTGACCAGGCCGGTTATCCCGACGCAGCGTACGTCGAAAAAGGTGCAAAGATTGTGCCCGACCGCGCCGCAGTATTCAGCGCCGCCGACATTGTGGTGCAGGTCCTGTGCTACGGCTCAAACGACATCACTGGCAAAGCCGATCTTCCACTGATGCGCCGCGGTCAAGCCCTAATCGGATTCCTGCGGCCCCTCGGTTCGGCGGAAGTCGTGCAGCAAATCGCGCAAGCCGGCGTCACCTCATTCTCCGTGGAACTCATGCCGCGCACCACCCGCGCCCAAAGCATGGACGCGCTTTCCTCCATGGGCACAATCTGCGGCTATAAAGCCACGCTGCTCGCCGCGGAAACTTCGCCACGAATTTTTCCCATGATGACCACCGCCGCCGGAACCATCACCCCCGCGCGCGTCTTCGTGATCGGCGCAGGCGTAGCCGGACTGCAAGCCATCTCCACCGCTCGCCGCCTCGGCGCCGTGGCCTCGGCCTACGACATGCGCCCCGCCGCCAAAGAGCAGGTGCAGAGCCTGGGCGGACGATTCGTCGAACTTCCCCTCGAAGCCAAGAATGCCCAGGATGCCCGCGGCTACGGCACCGCGCAGGACGAAACTTTCTACGCTCGCCAACGCGAACTCCTGACCCGAGTGGTCGCGGAAAGTGATGTCGTCATTACCGCCGCCGTCATTCCCGGCAAAAAATCGCCAGTATTGATCACCGAAGATATGGTGAAAGGAATGGCCCCCGGCTCGGTGATTATCGACCTCGCCGCCGAGCGCGGCGGCAACTGCGAACTCACGCGCACCGGAGAAACCGTCAAGGTGCACGGAGTCACAATCATTGGCGCCATCAACCTCGCCACCAGCGTTCCCTACCACGCCAGCCAGATGTACGCTCGCAACCTCACCACGTTCCTGCTCTACATGGTGAAAGACGGCAAGCTGCAGCTGAACCTGCAGGATGAAATTATCCGCGAGACCATGATCACCAACGGCGGAGAAGTGGTGAACGCCCGGGTACGCGATTTCTTCAAGATGCCGGCATTGACGCCAGTGGGCGGATAGTTTCGTTCGAGTATGCGTGGACGGTTTTGTTTTGAAAGGGCGCGGCTTCAAGCCGCGCCGTAATCGGCTCTTTATAAATTGTCATCCTGAGCGCAGTCGAAGGACCCCAGCGTCGCATTGACCATTCGCGGCCCCACAGGGAGTTTTTACGATGCTTTGGGTCGCGGTGTGAACGCCCCGCCGTCATCGAGTCACTGCAGGAGTGCGAGGGATCCTTCGACTGCGCGGAGCATCCACTCCGCTCAGGATGACAACGTGTATGGACACAGAGAGAACCGAGAACCGAGAACCGAGAACTGAGAACTGAGAACCGAGAACTAGGAGTTACACATGGGTTCTAACTTAATCGACTCACTCTTCGTATTCATGCTGGCGGCCTTCATCGGATTCGAAGTCATCCGCCACGTCTCACCGCTGCTGCACACACCGCTCATGTCGCTGACCAACGCGCTGGACGCGATCGCAGTCGTCGGTGCAATCGTCCTGGTCGGCGAGAAAAAAAGTACATTCGCGACCGTGCTGGGCGTGATTGCCATCGTCGCCGCCACCAGCAACGTGGTCGGCGGATTCCTAATCACCGACCGCATGTTAAAGATGTTCAAGACCAGTCGTCCCACGAAGCCATAATACGAAGCCATAGCAACGAAACCATAATTCATAACTTTATGACCGAGT
>JBELAE010000450.1:0-4194 GCA_049509155.1 Candidatus Sulfotelmatobacter sp. | reverse complement strand
ACTGCAAGTAGTATGATATTGGTCAGATCACTCTGTTGTTGGGTTTTTCCTAATCTGGAGGCTTCGTTCATGTCGGCCCAAGGATCGGCTCCGCGCGCAACTCTGGACTTAAAGGTCCGGGTTTGGGGCATGGGCTCCAATAACCAGCCGTTCTTCCAGAATGCCATGGCGCAAAATGTCAGCGCGACGGGCGCTTGCCTGTTCGGAATCGAGCCCGAGTTGAAGGTGGGCGATGTGATCGGCGTGCAGTACGAAAACCGGAAGGCACGTTGCAAGGTGGTCTGGGTAGTGGATGCTGGAGCGCTTAAGAAAACACAGGTCGGCGTACAGCTCGTACTCGACCAGGACTGTCCTTGGATAGCGGTTCTTCCCGCCGACATGAAAGGGGATGAACGAACCCAGCAGAGCCACGACAATCGCCGCCGATTCGTGCGCCATAAGATTTCGTTTCCTCTGGAACTGCGCGACGAGCGTGTGAACACTCCGCTACGCGTGAATGCCACTGACATCAGCGGCAACGGCTGTTATGTTGAGACGGTCATGCCGCTGGCCATCGGCACCGCAGTTCGAGTGGACTTGTGGATTGATCAGGAACGCCTTGCACCCAGCGCCGTCGTTCGCACCCGCGACCCCGGCGTAGGCATGGGAATCGAGTTCACGGGCTTGCCCGAGGAAGCCAAGAAACGCTTCCAGGCTCATCTCGACAAGGTTGATCCCGGAATGGCCTTCGTTCAGCGCGAGAGCGATTCAACCGCCAGCGAGTAAGAGAGCGAATCAAGAACCTCCCTCGCGGCCCTCCCGCACTCCACTCGTGTAAAATCTGCAACCGCGGCGCATTCCAGCCATCGAATAACACGGGCAACGAGTCAGCGAGTCGCACATTTCTCGTTCGTCACGTATCTCGCACATTATGAAGATCGGAATCACCTGTTATCCGACGTATGGCGGTAGCGGTGTCGTCGCCACCGAACTGGGCCTGGAACTGGCCCAGCGCGGACACGAAATCCATTTCATTTCCTACGCCCAGCCGATTCGTCTGCGGGGCGAGGAACCAAACATCCACTATCACGAAGTGGAAGTCTCCCGCTATCCGCTGTTCGACTATCCTCCGTATGATCTGGCGCTGGCGACTCGCATGGCGGAAGTCGCGCAGCTTTACGCTCTCGACCTGTTGCACGTGCACTACGCCATCCCGCATTCGGTGAGCGCGTTGCTGGCGCGGCAAATGCTCGCCGCCGGGCCGCGCGCCCAGAAGCTGCCCTTCGTCACCACGCTGCATGGCACCGACATCACGCTGGTGGGCCTCGACCGTTCCTACCTGCCGATCACGCGTTATTCGATTGAGCAGAGCGACGGCGTCACCGCAATCTCGAACTACCTGCGCGACCGCACCCAGCGCGTGTTCGACGTGAAGAACAGCATTGAAGTGATTTACAACTCGGTAAATTGCGATGTCTACCGCCGCAACCCCGCGACCTTCGATCAGATGCGAGCGGAGTACGCGCCCAACGGTGAGCGCGTGCTGGTCCATCTCTCGAATTTCCGTCCCGTCAAACGTCTCACCGATGTGATCGAGATTTTCGACCGCGTACATAAGAAGATTCCATCCAGACTTTTGCTGATCGGAGATGGCCCGGACCGTTCCGTCGCCGAGTGGCTGGCGGTGCAAAAGGGCATTCATAACGACGTCTTGTTTCTGGGCAAGCAGGATCAGATCGAAGAAAAACTCTCGATCGCCGACATCATGCTGATTCCGAGCGAACTGGAATCTTTCGGGCTGGCCGCGCTTGAGGCGATGGCGTGCGAGGTGGTTCCCATCTCCACGCGCGCGGGCGGAGTACCGGAGGTCATCGACCACGGCAAGACTGGGTATCTCGCCGACGTGGGCGACGTCGAGACCATGGCACGTTACGCCATCGAACTGCTCAGCGATGAACCGCGTCTGCGGGAAATGGGAAAACAGGCGCGGGTGGTCGCCATGGAACGCTTCGGTTCCGCGAGGATTGTGAAACAGTACGAGGACTTCTACCGGCGCGTGCTGGAACGTTCGGCGTAGAAGCCTTCTGGCACAGCGCTCGCCGCCTCCACCAGCGGCAAGCGAATGCGGATCAGCGTTCCCTTCCCTTCGTGGCTGTCGATGGTCATGCGCGCTGTGTCGCCGTACAGCACCTGCAGCCGCTCGGAAATGTTCGCCATGCCGATGCCCATGCCCGACCAGCTGCTGCTTTCCTCGAGCTGCGCCCCGCCCATGCCGACACCGTCGTCCTCGACTTCGATGATGAGCCGGGAATCGGTGACCCGGCTGCGCAGGTAGATGCTGCCGCCCTCCACCTTGGGCCCCAGACCGTGCTTGATGGAGTTTTCGACCAGCGGCTGCAGCAACATGCTGGGAACGACTACGTCGAGCGAAGCAGGATCGAGTTCCTTCACCACGCGCAGTTTGTCCCGCCCAAACCGCACTACTTCGATATCGAGATAGTTGTCGATGAATTCGAATTCTTCCCGCAGCGGTGCGAAGGCCTCACCGCTGCTGAGCAGGCGCCGCAAAATCGTCGCCAGCTTGAAGATCACGTCGCGCGCCATATCGGGGTCGAAACGCACCAGCGATGAAATTGAGTTCAGAGTATTAAACAGGAAGTGCGGATTGATTTGGTTCTGCAGCGCCTCCATGCGCGCATGCAATAAAAGGCGTTCCTGTTCTTCCAGCTTGATCTGGATGCGCACGCTGTTGAAAATCTTCAGCTCGATTCCGATCGCGGCCACCGACGCGGCGTAGATTACGCTGTAGACCCACCAATTGTCGGGACTCTCGACGCTGAAGATCCAGCGCGGCCCCAAGTGTTCCGCCAATTCCGTTTGCACGAAACGCAAACCAATCACGGTCCAGAAAAATATGATCTGCCAGTCGAACAGTCGCGGTCGCAGCAGATTGCGGCGAATCATGCGAAAAATACTTTCATCGATGAAGGGCGAGAACGACCAGATGTTGTCCTTGTCAACAGCCCAAGTGCGCAGTTGGCCCGCGAGAAAGCCAGAAAGCACATCGAACGGCATGGCGGCCCATTCGTGGTGCAGCAGCGCGGGTAGTGCCACCAGGACACCGCCTAGCGATCCCGCCCAGCGTCCGCCGATCACTCCCAACAACAGCGCGGTTTCAAAACTAAGGTCGCCTGCCGCAAAACTCTTCTGGAAAATTCGAATCCCGACTCCACCCATGATCGGCAGGCCGAACCACAGCACGAGGTAAAGCTTTTGCCGGAAGGTGCGCTCTTCGCGAAACAGCAAACTCTTGAATTCCCTGGAGCGTACCAGGGTGCTGGACACAGCCGCAGCTATGCCCAGCTTGACCAGCAAATTGATCAGGATGAGCCGCTGTTCCATGAGATTCGTTGGCGGTGAATTTTCGGACTACGTCTCGGATGATGCCACGTCGACAATCTTAGTCTGATCCACCCGGCACCCGAGCACAGAAGGCCCATCGAAGCCCGGACTTTCTGTCTAACTATAGGCTAGCTCTTTCGCGCGCTGCGCTGCCTTCACCACCGCTTTGATCAGCGTCACCCGCAGCTTGCCTTCCTCCAGTTCCATAATCGCGTCGATGGTGCAACCGGCCGGAGTGGTTACTGCGTCCTTCAGCAGCGCCGGATGATCGCCAGTCTCGAGCACCACTCGCGCCGCGCCCAGCGTGGTCTGCGCCGCCAGCAGCGTCGCAATGTCCCGCGGCAGTCCCACCTTTACTCCCGCCTCCGCCAGCGATTCGAGAATGATGTAGATGTACGCCGGTCCGCTGGCCGAAAGCGCAGTCACCGCGTCCATGTGCTTCTCGTCGATCACGACGGTGCGCCCCACCACATCGAACATGCGAGAAGTCATGGCCACGTCTTCCGTGCTCGCGTGCTTGCCTTTGCAGATCGCTGTCATGCCCGCGCCCACCAGGCTCGGCGTATTGGGCATGGCGCGGATCACCGGCACATTCGGCGGCAGATTTTTCTCGATCATCGAAGTCGGCACCGACGCCGCCACCGACACAATCACTTGCTTCGACGTGATGTGCCCGCTGATCTCGCGCACCACGTCCTCAACCACCTGCGGCTTCACTCCAATCACGATGATGTCGGCGCCTCTGGCGGCTTCCACGTTGTTGGTTCCGACTTTCACTTTCAGCTTCGCGGCCAGCGCCTTGGCGCGCTCTTC
>JBELAE010000045.1:0-20246 GCA_049509155.1 Candidatus Sulfotelmatobacter sp. | reverse complement strand
CACCGCATCCATCCCGGCCTGTTCCAGCTCGAAAAAGATCTCGGCCTGCCGCTCGTCGCCACCAACGACAGCCATTATCTCTGCGAAGACGACGCCCACGCCCAGGATGTGATGTTGTGCATTCAGACCGGCAAGTCGATCCACGACACCGGCCGCATGAAGTTCGACGGCAACCAGTTCTTCGTCAAGAACCACGACGAGATGTATCGCGTGTTCAAGGATTCGCCGCAGGTGCTTACACGAACTCTCGACATCGCCGAGCGCTGCAGTCTGCGTCTGGAGAAGATTGCGAATCCGTTTCCGCAGTTTGAAGTTCCGCCCGGTTACACGATCGACAGCTACTTTGTTCATGTGGCCCGCGAAGGTTTCGCCCGACGCCTCGAGACTCTGCGGCCGCTGCATGAACAAGGGAAGCTTAAACATTCCATCGCCGACTACGAGCAGCGCTTAGAGCGCGAACTCGGCATCATTCAGCAGATGCAGTTCCCCGGCTATTTTCTGATCGTCTGGGACTTCATCCGCTATGCCCGCGAGCACGACATTCCCGTGGGCCCCGGCCGCGGATCAGCTGCCGGCTCGCTGGTCTCTTACGCGCTCGCCATTACCGACATCGATCCGCTGCAGCATGAACTGCTGTTTGAGCGCTTCCTTAATCCTGAGCGCGTGTCGATGCCCGACATCGACATCGATTTCTGCATGAACCGGCGCGGCGAAGTCATCCAGTACGTCACACAAAAGTACGGCCGCGACAATGTCGCCCAGATCATCACCTTCGGCACCATGGCCGCCAAGGCCGCCATCAAAGACGTGGGCCGCGCCATGGACATTCCCTACGCCGACGTCGACCGCATCGCGAAGATGGTGCCGACGCAGCTCAACATCACTCTGGAGCAGGCCATCGCGGATTCCGCCCAACTGCGCGAAGCCATCGAGAAAGACGGCCAGATTCGCGAACTGTTTGAGACCGCGCGAAAACTGGAGGGCATGGTCCGCAATTCCGGCGTTCACGCCGCAGGAGTCGTGATTTCGCCGCGGCCGCTCACCGACCTGGTTCCGCTGCACCGCACCAAGAACGATGAAATCGTGACCGCCTTCGACATGGTCGCGATCGACAAGTTGGGCCTGCTGAAGATGGACTTTCTCGGGCTCACCACGCTTACGATCCTCACCGACGCGTTGAAGCTGATCGAACAAACACGCGGCACCAAGATCGCGCTCGAGCAGATTCCGCTGGAGGATCACGAAACTTACGAAAAGGTTTTCTATAAGGGGCTAACTTCCGGCGTTTTCCAGTTTGAATCGCACGGGATGCGCGATGTTCTGCGCAAGTATCAGCCCAATTCCATTGAAGATCTCACCGCTCTGAACGCGCTCTACCGGCCCGGTCCGATTCAGGGCGGCATGATTGACGATTTCATTGACCGCAAGCACGGCCGCAAGAAAGTCGAATACGAACTGCCGGAACTGCAGGAAATTCTCCAGGAGACGCTCGGCGTAATCGTCTATCAGGAGCAGGTCATGCAGATCGCCAATCGCCTCGCCGGCTATTCACTAGGTGAAGCGGACCTGCTGCGCCGCGCCATGGGCAAGAAGAAGGCGGAAGAAATGGCGCAGCAGCGCGAGCGTTTTGTCGATGGCGCTGCGCAGCGGAAGTTTCCGGCAAAGAAGATCGAGAAAATTTTCGATCTCATGGCCCAGTTCGCCGGATACGGTTTTAACAAGTCGCACTCCGCGGCTTACGCGCTACTGGCCTATCACACGGCTTATCTGAAGACGCACTATCCGGTCGAGTTCATGGCGGCGTTGCTGACCTCGGTCACCGGCTCAACCGACGACGTGGTCAAGTACATCAACGAATGCCGCGAAATGGGCATTGCTGTCGAAGCTCCCGACATCAACGTTTCCGACGCTAACTTTACGCCGCATGGCGAATCGATTCGCTTCGGCTTGGCCGCAGTGAAAAATGTTGGCGGCAACGCGATCGAATCGATTGTGTCTGCCCGCAAGAAGCTCGGGCGCTTCAAATCTATTTTTGAATTCTGCGAGAACGTCGATCTGCGGTTGCTCAACAAGCGCGTGCTGGAATCTTTAATTAAGAGCGGCGCGATGGATTCCATGGGACGCCGCGCCCAGCTCATGGCCGTGCTCGACAAAGCCATGGAACAGGCGCAGAAAGCGCAGCGCGACGCGGAATCGGGCCAGCACGGCCTGTTTGGCGTCTTCCAGCAAGAGGATGCCGACGCGCACAACGACAAATTGCCCAACGTTCCTGACTGGGATGAGCACACCCGCCTCACCGCCGAAAAAGAAATTCTCGGTTTCTTCATCAGCGGTCATCCGCTGCAAAAGTACAAAGACAAACTCGCAGACTTGCAGGCGCTCAGCATCGAAGAAATCGCTGCCATGACAAGATCGACGGGCAAGGACGAAACCATCACGACCGCCGGAATCATCGCCAACGTGCGCGTACTCAAATCGAAGCGCGGCGATTTCTACGCTCAGGCCACACTCGAAGACATGTCCGGATCGATCGACATGATCGTGTTCCCCGAGGCCTACAAGCGCATCGGCGATAAGGTGAAACTGGAAGTTCCGGTGCTGGTGAAAGCTGGAGTGCGAATCGAAGAAGGCGCCAACCCTAAGATCACCGCTGCGGAAATTCAGCCGCTCGAAGAAGCCAAGGTCCCGCTGCCGCGCGCCATTCGCATCCGGATACCGCTCGACATTTCTGGCGAGACCACGGTCGACGATCTTCACTCGCTCTTTCTGGAGCGGAAGGGCGAGGCCAAAGTGCTGTTTGACGTGGAGCGCCAGGGGGATTTCATGGTGGTGATGGAGGCGGAAGGCTATAATGTGTTGCCGGACCGCAATTTCATCGCCCGCGTCGAACAGTTGTGCGGGCGTGGCAGCGTCCGCATCATCGCGTGATTGATCAGCGCATGATTGGTCGGCGCTTGACGATGATCGCGTGATGATCACCGCCTGAATTCAAAACATGGCCGCCACGGAAAAATCGCAGCAGGAATTGGAACAGATTGAACGCCAGGTCGCTGAACTCGAGTCTCCCGGCGCAGATGACGCCACTCGCCGCGAAATCGCCAAGCTGCAGGATCGCATCGATACTTTAAGGATCGAGATGAACGCGCCACCCACCGCATGGCAGACAACCGAGTTGGCGCGGCACGCGCAGCGCCCCCAATCACTCGATTACATCGAGCGCATCTTCACCGATTTCAGCGAAATTCACGGCGACCGCAGCTTCGGCGACGACGCCGCCATCGTCTGCGGCATGGCGCGATTTCACGGCGACGAAGTGCTGATCGTCGCTACCCAAAAGGGCCGCGACATGAAGCAGCGCGTCCACCGCAATTTCGGAACGCCGCATCCTGAGGGCTATCGCAAGGCGATCCGGGTGATGCAACTCGCGGAGAAATTCCGCCGCCCCATCTTTACTCTGGTAGACACCGACGGGGCTTACCCCGGCATCCATGCGGAGGAGCGCGGGCAGGCCGAAGCCATCGCCTACAACCTTCGCGAAATGGCGCGGCTGGAAGTGCCTATCATCGCCACTGTGATTGGCGTGGGGGGCAGCGGCGGCGCCCTGGCGATTGCCGTCGCCGACCGCGTGTTGATGATGGAGAACTCGATTTATTCGGTCATCTCGCCGGAAGGCTGTGCCGCCATCATGTGGCGTGACGCCACAAAAAAAGAGCTTGCGGCCGAAGCCATGCGCATCACTGCCACCGACCTCAGTGAACTGGGCTGCATCGACGACATCGTTCCCGAGCCCGAAGGCGGAGCCCACCGCGACCACGAGGCTGCGGCTGCCCTGCTCGACGCCAGCCTCCAGAAGCATTACGCGGAGTTGAAGAGGATCCCTCCGGCGGAATTGCTCGTGTCGCGATATAACAAGTTCCGCAACATCGCTCAGTTCTACAAAACAGAATCCTAATTCTGCGCGACCCCATTCTTATTTCAGATTGTCATCCTGAGCAGCACGAGGGACTGGGTATTTGCCGCTGGTCGGCAGCGGACCACGCGCGCGCAAGAATCTAGGTCCCTCGCTTTGCTCGGGATGACGAGCTGTTTTTCCTGATGACGAGCTGTTTTCCTGATGACAAGCGGAGAACCTGGACGACGGACGATTTCCCGGTTTCAAAATAGGTTCCCCTGTGGCTCCTGACGGGCGATTTGACGCCGCGGAGGGCGGAGTCGCCGTTATAATAGGATGTTTCCATTTCCGTGATCCGTAAGTCACGGGTAACTCAGTTCAGTCTGCAAAATGAAGGAAGGTGTTGGGATGGCCACGACGGATATCACGCCCCGAGAATCTGCTGGAGGCGTGGGGCACAAGCGCATCGTCAACGACATGAGCATTCAGGTCGCGACGGTCAACGGTTCCGGTTCGCAGAGTTCCAATACAGTGCTGTTGCGCAGCATTTTTCAGATGGGAGTACCGGTTTCCGGCAAGAACATGTTCCCCTCGAACATTGCCGGACTTCCAACCTGGTACACCATTCGCGCCAACAAGCACGGCTATATCGGCCGCAAGAAAGAAATCGATTTCCTCGTGGCCATGAATTCCGAAACCGCGGTCGAAGACACGATGTCGTTGGCTCCCGGAGCCGCGGTGCTCTACGACGAACCTCTCGCTTTGCACAAGCTGCGCGATGATCTGATCTTTTACTCGGTTCCCTATGACAAGCTGGTCGCCGCCGTTTGCCCGGAAGCGAAACTGCGCAAGCTCGTCAAGAATATGGTCTACGTCGGCGTGGTCGCCAGCTTGCTCACCGTTGAAATGGGCGAGGTTGAAAAAGCGATCCGCAAACAGTTCGCAAAGAAGGTGAAGGCCGCCAACCTGAATCTGGCTGCAGCCCAGGCTGGGTTCGACTATGCCAAGGCGAACTTGCAAAAGCGCGGTGCTTTCTACATCGAGCGCATGAACGCGACCGCGGGCAAGATCATCATCGACGGCAACTCCGCCGCCGCTCTGGGCTGCATGTTTGCCGGATGCACCGTCGTTACCTGGTATCCGATCACACCGTCCTCGTCGCTGGTCGAGACCATGATCGACTACATGAAGGAATATCGCATCGGCCCCGACGGCAAAGCGACTTTTGCTATCGTGCAGGCCGAAGACGAACTGGCCGCGATCGGCATGGTGATCGGCGCAGGCTGGGCGGGCGCGCGCAGCATGACGGCAACCGCCGGCCCAGGGCTCTCGCTGATGTCGGAGTTCGCTGGACTCGCCTACTATGTTGAAGTGCCCGGCGTCATCTGGGACATCCAGCGCGTAGGCCCCTCAACCGGCCTGCCGACGCGCACTTCCCAGGGCGACATTCTTTCCACCGCGTTTCTCTCTCACGGCGATACCAAGAACATCATGCTGTTTCCTTGCTCCGTTACGGAGTGCTTCACCATGGCGCCGGAAGCGTTCAACCTGGCAGAGCAGTTTCAGACGCTGGTGTTCGTCATGTCCGATCTGGATCTGGGCATGAACAACTGGATGTCCGATCCGTTCGAATATCCCACCACGCCGATTAATCGCGGCAAGGTTTTGAGCAAGGAAGATCTTGACCGCCTCGGCGGATTCGCGCGCTACAAAGACGTGGACGGCGACGGCATTGGTTACCGCACGTTGCCCGGAACCATCCATCCCGCGGCGGCGTACTTCGCGCGCGGCAGTGGTCACAACGAGAAAGCGCAATACAGCGAGCGCGCCGACGACTTCGAAAACAACATGGAGCGCCTGAACCGCAAGTTCGAAACCGCGCGCTCCTTCGTACCGCGGCCCGAGATCACGAAAGGCAGCAACGCGAAGATTGGGATTATCGGCTACGGGACTTCACATTGGGGCATCACTGAGAGCCGCGACCAACTGCGCGACGAATACGCCATCGAGACCGACTACTTGCGTCTTAAGGCGTATCCCTTCACGCGCGAAGTACATGAGTTCATCGAGCAGCACGACCGCATTTACTTGGTCGAGCAAAATCGCGACGCGCAAATGCTCACGCTGCTCAAGCTCGACCTCAAGCCCGAGCTGACGACGCGCCTGCGCAGCATTGCGCACATCACCGGACTGCCGCTCGACGCGCGGTCCATCACCGACGAACTGACCAGCATGGAGGGGAAATAGACGACTTGCGTCGCACAAGCACAACCGGAGCAATGGCTCGGGCGGCTTTGAGGATGATGCCCCTCTTATTCCTGTTGGCTTCGTGCCTAGGTCAAGACAGAGGCGGTACGTCTACTGGCGCTGGACGCATGCTCATTGGCGGCGTTTTCAGCAACGCACATGCGTCGGGCTCCCTTGAGTATTGGGGAGTCTGCAATTTCAAAGAGCCCTATCCCGATTTTCCCAAGCTCAAGGCAATATCGGGCCACGAGGCTTCGGCGGCGGAGTTGCTGCAGGAAATGTTTTCCTTAGACCCGGAAATGAGGGTCAGCCAAGACCGTGATGGGAAAATCCGAATGATCGAGGAGGATGTACCGAGTGATCTGCTCGACGTAAAAATTCACTACCTTCGGTTTCCAGCCGAATATCACGGACCGCATACGGCTATCAGCGTCATTCTGGGGAGTCCGGAAGTGATTGCGTTCAGAAGGGAACACAATATAGGGCCCGAGACTGACTGGGTGGGCGGAATTGGGTACTCTAGCGACGGGCTCGTGCCTACCGTGCCTAGCGTTCATGGAGATTTGCACGATGCGACTGTGAGAGAAGCACTCGACTACGTGCTTCAGACGTTTCAAGGATTTTGGTTATATGAGAATTGTAAAAATCCGGGGGGCGGTCGGATCGTGTACTTCGATTTTATTCTGAACCCGCCCAGCACAGTTTTCGTCCAAACTTACAAGTGAGAGTTTTGAGAATCTAAGTTCTGGCAATATTGGAGGGTACGTAGATGTCGACCACGACCGTCGAACCCGGAGCCGCGCCGGCACCAAAAACTAACCGCATCGGCCTCACCGTCATGGACTACAAAGGCGGCAAGACCACGCTGTGCGCCGGCTGCGGCCACAACGCGATCTCCGAGCGCATTGTTGAATCCATGTATGAGATGGGCGTGCAGCCTGAACTGCTCATCAAACCGAGCGGCATTGGCTGCTCCTCGAAAACTCCCGCCTACTTCATGAACCGCTCGCACAGCTTTAATGCCGTGCACGGCCGCATGCCCTCGGTCGCCACGGGGGCCTTGCTCGCCAACCACAAGCTGATCTGCATCGGCGTCAGCGGCGACGGCGACACGGCTTCCATCGGCATCGGACAATTCATCCACCTGATGCGCCGCAATCTGCCGATCATCTACATCATCGAAGACAACGGCGTCTACGGCCTCACCAAGGGCCAATTCTCGGCCACGGCCGACCTGGGTTCGAAGCTGAAATCCGGCGTGGTCAATGACCTTCCGCCAATCGACACTTGCGCGCTCGCCATTCAACTAGGCGCGACGCTGGTCGGCCGCTCGTTCTCGGGAGACAAGCGCCAGCTCAGCGCCATGCTCAAGGCTGCCATCGCGCACAAGGGCACCGTAATGCTCGACGTGGTTTCGCCCTGCGTCACCTTCAACGATCACGAGGGCTCGACCAAGTCTTACAAATATGTGAAAGAACACGAAGAGACTTTGCAGGACGTCAGCTTCGTCCCGCACTTCGAGGACATCGACGTCGAATACGATCCCGGCACAACCGTCGAAGTCACCATGCACGACGGCTCGCGGCTGCACCTTCGCAAACTCGAGGAAGACTACGATCCGACCGACAAGATTCGCGCCATCACCCGCCTCACCGAAGCCCACGACAAGGGCGAGGTGCTGACCGGCGTGTTCTATGTGAATCCCGAGGCCCCCAACTTCATCGAGATGCTGAACGTGGTTGACCAACCCCTGGCCACGCTGCCCGATTCGATGACGCGTCCAGGCAAGGAAGTGCTCGACGCGGTGATGGAAGAGTTGCGCTAGGCCCGCTTAGAAAAGACCTGCAGTTATTGGCTGTCATTCCGAACCGGGCGGAACGCGCGGTGAGGAATCTGCTTTCCCTGACATTGCTGCCGTACCGCGTTTTATGCTACGCGGGCTTCCGTTGCGGTTCCCCGCTGTGTTCCGGACTCTGCCCTGGCTCAGGAAAATCGGAATCCGCGTCCTTTAGCATGGGGTCCTGATCGCGGTGGCCAAGTTGCTCCTGCAGGCCGGCGTTCCCCGCCTTGTGATCCTCAACTTCGGTGGCACCCTTCGCTGTATCCTGATCGCGCGTGCTATGTGGCATAGTTTCACCTCGGACAATGATTCCTGCATATTCAGTTTAGCTCCGAAGCTTCTTCCACGGAAATGGGTTAGAGTATGGAGAAGTACTTCGGGAGGTGGGTAGATGAAGCGGTGCCTTGCACTACTCTTGCTGTGCATCTCGTGCAGCGCGTTTGCGGTAGCTGCCCCGCCGCAGGCTCAGCTCACGTACGCGAAGGCAACCCACCACCACCGTGACAAGCGCGTGCAGCGCCACCGCGCACACAAGGCCGGGAAACATCACACTCCCAAACGGCCGCATCACCACGCGGCTTAGATCCCGCCCGCAACGCAGGCAGCGGGAGCTGGGGATACGCCTCCGCCTCCATTATTTTCCCGAGGCCGGAACTCCCAGCTTGCGCAGCCGATCCCGCGCCTGCAGCGCCTCTGGAGAGTGGGGATAGCGCTGGATCACATGCCGCAACTCGGCGACTCCGTCGTCCTGTTTGCCCAGTTCCACCAGAGCGAATCCCTTTTTCAACTGCGCCGACGCAGCCTTGCTTCCACTGGGAAAGTTCTGCAATACCTGGTCGTAGCTCTGCGCCGCCTGCTGGTAGTTTCCCTGACGAAACTGAATTTCTCCGACATAGAAGTAACTGTTTCCGGCCAGATCGGTATTGGGATAGAACTTCAGGTAGTCGGAGAATTCCTGCAGCGCCAGGTCGTTGTTCCCGCCGTTGTAATCGCGCAAGCCATTGTTGTAGAGCACGTCCGGAGGCGGAGCTTGCGCTAGGGCCTGCTGCTGCGCTTGCTGCTGGGCCTGCTGCGCGCCCAGGCTCTGCTGCGCCGCCTGCATGTCTTCCAACTGCTTGCTGACTTTGGACAGGCGCACCTTCAATTCGTCCAGAGTGTCATTCAGTGATTGCATCTGGCCGGAAAGCTGGTCGGTTTTCGATCCCGTGTCTCCCTGCTGTTTGGCTAGCGTGGTCTGCAGGCCATTGAGTGCCGACGCAACTTTATTCACTGCATCAGTGTTTGTCTCGACCAGATTCTTCATGATGCCCATGCGCTCGTCGAAGCTGCGCTGCATGGCCGTCATTTGTTCCTGCAGTTGCTGCACCTGAGTCTGCAACTGCACCATGTCTTTGTTTGCCCCTGAAACAGGAGCCGCTCCCAACCAAAGCACCACCAACAACGCGAAAAACACAGCAACATGATGTGGTTTCATAAGGATTCCCTTAGGACAAGCCTCTTTTCTGCCAGCCCTCTTAGATGCTTCGATTGTCCCACAGGCTAGGAAGATTCCACACGGAAAGGGCTACGCGGGAACCGGGATACACAACGGGGAGGAAACTCGTTCCCGCCGCACTACTCTTCTTGTGAACGAACCGACGAACAAACCGGCGCGCATAGCGGCGCACACGAATGCGCGCTTCCAGACAAGATGACTCGGGGGACGCCGCCTGGCGTCCCCCGATCAATCCTTAACTTACTTCTGATAAACGAGGTGGCCACGGCGGTTCTGCTGCCAGCAAGCTTCGTTGCTCTCTGTGCAGAAAGGTTTTTCCTTACCGTAGCTGATGGTTTTAATCCGGCTGGCGCTGACGCCGCCCGAGGTTAACGCGTCTTTCACTGCATTGGCGCGCTTGTCGCCCAAGGCGAGGTTGTAGTCAGTCGAGCCGCGTTCATCGCAGTGTCCTTCAATCGTGAAGCTGATATTGGAATGTTGATTGAGGAACGCCACATCGGCCTGCACCGAACTCTGCTGGTCGCCGCGAATGTCGGACTTGTCGTAATCGAAGTACACATCCTTGATGTTCTGTCCGAACAAGTCCTCGTCCGTGACCGTCGGAGCAGCTGGCGGTGGCGGCGGTGGCGGCGGTTGGGTTACCGTTAGGCGCGCGGTCGCTTCCTGCGAACCGCCCGATCCCTTGGCCGTCAGATGATAGGTCGTGGAATTCGCCGGGGACACGCTTTGCGACCCGTTCGGCTGCACCGCGCCGATGCCGTCGATCGATACGTCAGTCGCATTGCTGGTCTGCCAGGTCAGAGAGGCCGACTGTCCTGCCTGAATGGAGTTCGGACTCACGGAGATGGAAGCGGTTGGGGCCGGCGGTGCCGGCGGGGGTGGGGGCGGCGGCGGAGCCGCTTTCTTTTTGCAGGCTCCAAGGATCAGTAGAGCGCCGAGTACAGCGATGAGCAGAAACCACTTCTTTCTTTGTTGCGTCACTTTATTTCCTCCCTGCGACCCTGGAAGGCTTGCCTCCGGGTCAGACGAAGCGTTATTTACTATTTCCAACTCCAATTGGGTTGGGTGTTGCGTCCCGTAAAAGTCAGTTGTTGCACTTTAGTACCGTCGGCCAGCATTGTCCAGATTTCTTCTTTCCCCGACCGGCTGGATTGAAACACGATGTGCCGTCCGTCCGGTGACCATGAAGGAGAATCATTCCGTCCGCCATCATGCGTGAGCTGCACAAACTGCTTGCTGGCAATATCCATCAGGTAAATATCCAACGCGCCCGGGTCACCCGGGCCATATTTCCGCTCCCACGCGAAAGTCAAAAACTGCCCGTTGGGCGCCCAGTTCGGCGACACCGCGTAACCCTGATCGGTCATGCGCTGCAGGTTAGTGCCGTCCGCCTCCATGGTATAAATCTGCGGCAATCCCGTGCGCCCGCTGACAAAGGCAATCTGGGCATTCGTCTTACGGTTCCAGACCGGGGAAACATCGGGCCCCTTGGCCGTGGTTACACGATTTAGATTCCCGCCAGAGGCATCGGAAACATAAATATCTGGCGCGCCCGCCCGCGACGACGAAAACGCCAGCTTTAACCCGTCCGCCGACCAAGCCGGCGACAGATTCGTTCCTCCCATGTGGGGGAAACTCACCGTCCGGTTTAGGTCGAGGGAATACATCATGATCTCCCAGCCGCTTTTGGTCAAACCGCTGAAGGCCACGCGGGACCCGTCGGGCGATATCCGCGGTGCCAATGCGATCGAGCCCAGATGTGTGACCTGGCGCTGGTTCGAGCCGTCGTAGTCCATGGCCCAGATCTCTTTGTGCCCGGTGCGGTCGCTGACAAAATAAATCTGGGTTTCGGCAATGCCGGGGATGCCTCCGCCCAGCCGGAAGATGATTTCGTCGGCGAACTTGTGGGCCATCACCCGCGCCGCAGCATCGCTGGCGGTGTCTGCGTATTGCTTGCCCAGCACCTGGGGCGACTGAGTGTTCTTCACGTCATACAGCCAGCCTTGCACCGTCAGTTTTCCCGCTGCCACACCCAGGTTCCCGAAAGCCAGCATGGCTGCATTGGGAGGGGGCACGTTCCACGCCAGGAAATTGACTTCCGGGGGCTGTCCGGGAACCTGCAGCGGATAGAAACTCTTCGACACCAGCTCGACGACGCCGGACACATCGAGGTCGTTCCACAACGTGTCGTTGAAGGTCTTGAGCAGCGCGGCGCTCTGCGGATCGGTAGCTGAAGGCTTGAAATCCGGGACGGCCAGCCGCACCTTCTCTACCCCGAGGCTGGTGCCCGTCTTGACCCAATCCTGAGCGAAAACAGCGGAAGAGGAAAGACAGATGGCGGCTATCAGAAACAGCCCGAATCTCGGGCCACGGAAACTGAGGGGGCCTCGCCGGAAAATTGGTCTAGCGCTTTCGTTCATCCGCTTGGGGAAGAAACGTGCGGAGAAACATACTCCGTACGACAATATCGTCTCACGATATGAATGGCTTTGCAAGGCTTCTTCCCTTCTGGTCCCGGTCAGTTAAAAAACAATTGTCATTCCGAGGCGCGGTTTTATCGCGCGAGGAACCTGCTGCTTGACCGGCCAACAGCAGTTTCCTCACCGGGCTTTCACCCGGTTCGGAATGACAAAATGAATAATGAATTGCTTCAAACTGACCTTCTCTCTCGCTCTGGGCTGAACGGGTTTGGTAGAGGTTCACTTCTTGTAATCAAACCAGTATTCCACCGAAATCTTGCCGCCGGGGTAATCCGGCGGCAGCGGACCGAAAGTATCAATGCGCTGCAGCGCGCGCACTGCAGAAATATCCAACGACGGAACGCCGCTCCCTTGCTCCACCTTGATGTTCGCCGGATGGCCGTCGCGCGCGACGTCGAATGTGATATACACGCGCTGCGCGGTCGTGATTCTCGGGTCGACCTCGTACTTCAGCCAGTTCTCCGCGACCTTCTTCTGAATCACCTGCACATACCACGCATACTTCGTGCCAAAATCGCCGCCGCCTCCGGTGACGCCGAAACCACCCTTGGCGCCGGCCGCGCTGAACGTGCCATAAGGCCCGCTGACCGGCCCGCCTTCGCCAAACGCGACCTGGTTATCCTCTTCCACCGGCGCGGGCTGCGGCTTCTCCTTGGATGCCGTCTCCTGCTTCGGCTTCGGCTTTGGCTTTATCTTTGCGTTCTTGCCCTGAATATCAATCGCGTCGGGAGCTTTCTCTTCGATCTTGGGCTGCGACTGCGTCAACCCCTTCGATTCATTGGCCAGAACATTCTGCGTCTGTGTTGGATTGACGGGCAGCGGAATCGTGCTCACCAGCGTGGCGCCGATGGCTTCCCCGCCTCCACCCGCGCCCCAGGTGCCACCGCTTCGTTCGGAAAGAAGCGCCGAAAAGATCAGCAGAAACGCAGTGATGCCCACATGCAACCCCACCGACCACGCCAGCGCGCGGCCCCAGCGGTCGTGTTCGAAGTAGATCTCAGCGTTTGCTGCCATTTTGCTCGAGAGGTTGCGTCACGATGCTGACGTTGTTAATGCCTGCTTGTTTCACCGCGTCCATCACGGTGGCGAAAGCGCCAAAGGGAACGTTTTCGTCGGCGCGCACAAAGATGAACTGGTTGCGCGGGTCGCGAATCTTCTGATGCAGCTTCGCGGCAATTTCGTTGATGTTGATGGCGTCATTACCCAGAAAGACGCGCTGGTCCTTATTGATGGTGATCACCAACCGTTCCTGCGTGATCTCTCTCACTGTGCGGGTTTTGGGGACGCTGACGTCGATGCCCGACTGCAAAACCGGCGCCGTCACCATGAAAATAATCAGCAGCACCAGCACCACATCCACCAGCGGAGTGATGTTGATGTCGGCCATCGCCGTCTGCGTGCGTCCATTGGGGGCGGTGAAGGCCATCAGCGCCTCGCTTCCTGCGCGGCATTTCCAGCAACATGGCCCGCAGCCAGCGCCTGTCCTTGCTCGACCGCGTTGAGCACTTCCAGGGCAAAATCGTCGCTGCGCGCGGCCAACTCTCGGATCGACGCGCCAATCAGGTTATAGGCAATCACCGCCGGAATGGCCGCCGCCAGTCCGGCAGCGGTCGTAATGAGTGCCTCGGAAATGCCGGGAGCAACCGCCCGCAGCGTCGCCGCTCCCGCCGTCCCCAGCCCCTGAAACGCGTCAATGATGCCCCAGACCGTGCCAAACAGCCCGACAAATGGTGTCACCGCAGCCGTAATCGCAAGCCAGGGCATGTTGCGCTCCAGCCGCGTAATTTCCTCGGAAGCACCAATCTGCATCCCGCGCTGGATCGACACCAGACTCCGCACTGTGCCCGAAGTCACGGCCTGCCGCTTGTATTCTTCATACCCGCCTTCGAACACGCCCACCAGCGGGCTGGGCTTGAATTGCTCGGCCACGGCGGCGATATCCTGCAGCCGCTGCGCCTTGCGAAACGCGCGCACAAATCGTCCACTCTGCGCCCGCGCCCGCCGCAACAAGCTCCACTTGGTCAGGATGATGGCCCAGGAAATCAGGCTGAACGCCAGCAGCGCAAGCAAGACCAGCTTGGCCAGCGCGCCAGTATTGGACAGCATGTCGACGATTTCGCCGCCGACGAACACTACCAGCAAGGGGAATAAATGCATCGTGTTTTAGGGAGGTTTCCGGCTTTGATTATAGATGATCCAGGCGGCCTGCTTTTCCGCGTGTACCCGATCCGCCAATGAAATCTTGGACGGCCAGACTGGCGTTCAGGCTTGTGTTCCAGGCTTGTAATCAAGCTTGTGATCGAGCTTGCGATCACCGGATCGTTCGCGGATCGCTATTGCTGAAGCCGAAGTGCACAACCATCGAATCCAGGTAAGGCGAGTCCAGCGGTGTGAAGTGCATATCCTTCACTTGCATCACCACATAAAATCCGTCGACCTTCATAATCCGCTTCGCGCGAATGGGCACGGAACTAAACCGGTTTGGGTTGAGCCACCATAGATTGTTCTTCGCATCCGCCGAAGGCTGCTGATCGGCCAGCAGAATGTTGCTGTAGATGTTGTGATGCAAATCCCTGAGCTTCACGCGCCAGGACGTAATCTCTTTGCCGCCCTCCATTACTTGCGGCGAAATCGTCAGCTCGTAGCGATCGTTGCCCAAGGAATCTTTAATGCGCTCGCGGTAAGTCGGATTGTCCGGCGTGAGCCTGGCATCGAAAGCCTCCTCCGTGATTTGTAGCGATCCGTGGCGAAAGCTCTCGGCATAAATGGTGGGCGCGACACTTTGGGCGAGCACCGGCGCTGCCGTCGCCGCCATCGCGCACACGAGAAGTGAAATTAGACAGCGCATCATCGGCGGATAACCGCCTGCAGAGTGGGAGCGTCAGGGGACGTTGAAGTCGAGGTTGAGGTTGGGGTTGAGGTTGAGGTTGGGGTTGAGGTTGAAGTCGAGTCAGCGTTCATAGTTCGCAGCCCGTCGCGCGTCAGCCAGTCGCACAACGCGCGGGAAGCGCGACGACTGTTCCGCGCCAGACGCGCCACCCGCGGCCACAGCCAGGGCCGGAGCGCAGCGAACCACGCAAATCGCCCTTCCAGAAACAAACCGTTCGCATCGACAAAATGCTCCATTGATGGAAATATCGACGAAAAACTGAAATCGAACTCGTCAGAAATAACTTTCACGACCGCGAATTTTACGCCTCGAACCTCCGCCGCGCGCGCGACTGCGGATGCTTCCATGTCGACGGCCTGCGCGGCAAACGAGTCTCGCAACTTCGCCTTCTGTTCCGGACTGGCGACCGATCCGAAACTCACAAGCACGCCTTCACCACGGCCGAGCGTAACGCTGCTGCCGTCGCCCGCATTCACCACGCGCCGCAGCTGCAAGATATCTCCCACTTTGAGCCCCGCATCAAGCGCCCCGGCGAAGCCGGCCGAACAGACTAGCTCGGGCGCATACAGCGCGATTACTGCCTCCGCAGTCCGCCGCGCCGCCTGCGATCCAATCCCGCCACAAACCAGAACCACATCGTCCTTCTCAAAGAATCGAAAGTGACGCCCATCGACTTCCCGCTCGCTGACGCGCCAACTCTTCACTAGCGAACGCACTTCCCTCTCCAGCGCAGCCACAATCGCGACTCTAGACATATCCGTTGCTCCGGAACCATTCGACCGCCCGCCGCAATGCGCCATCGACCGGCACAATTTTCCAGCCCAGTTCGCGCTCGGCTTTGCCGGAGCTAGCAAACATTTTTTTCTTGCCCATGCGCACGGCGTCGACGGTGGCGCGAGGCTCGCGCCGCAAAATGCCTCCCGTGATCGCTTCATCCACGAGTCCCGCGGCAAAGGCGAATATGTAGGGCAACTTGATCTTCGGGGAAGGCAGCCCGGTAATCTCGCCGAGCTTGTCCAGAATCTGCTTCAGCGTAAGATTTTCTCCGCCCAGAATATAACGCTCGCCGGAGTTCCCTCTTTCCAGAGCCGCAACGTGCCCCAGCGCGCATTCCCTCACATCGACCAGATTCAATCCCGTTTCGACGTAAGCGGGAAATTTACGTTTCAGAAAATCGACAACAATGCGCCCGGTCGGCGTCGGTTTCACATCCTGCTCGCCTACCGGCGTCGTCGGATTCACCGTCACCACATGCATGCCGCTGCGGCCAGCCTCCAGCGCCAGCTGTTCAGCCATAAATTTCGAGCGCTTGTAGTGCCCAATCATGTTGGCCAGAGAAACCGGCGAATCCTCATCGGCGAGTTGTCCAGCAGGATATCCCGCAGAATGTCCCGCAGAATGCCCGTTGCTCGTGAACCCGATGGTCGCCACGCTGGACGTATACACGATACGCCGCACGCCCTGCTTGCGCGCCGCTTGCAGAATCGCCCGCGTGCCCTCGACGTTCGACCGGTACATTTCCTCCGGATCGCGCACCCAGAGCCGGTAGTCAGCTGCCACATGAAAAACTGTGTCGCAACCCGACATAGCCCTTTCAAGAGATGCAGCATCGCGCAGATCACCGGTCGCAGTTTCAGCCTTGGTCCCCGGAGAAAGCAGCCCTTCCAGATTCCGCAGATTGCTCGTGGGCCGCACCAGCAGCCGCAAATCCGCACCCTGATCGGCAAGAACACGGGCAACGTGAGATCCCAAGAATCCGGTAGCGCCAGTGACGAAAGCCTTCATGGAGAGATCGGCATCTTAATCCAGACAGCTATCCCGAGCGACAAGCCGATGTACAAGCCAATTATTTGCGGCGGTAGGGTTTGGATGCGTTCGGAGTTGCCCCTACCGCACGGTCAGGCAATCCTCCACTACGGCGCACGGCACGCGTGGTCGTGAGTACTCCGCGCAGGGCTTCGTTTACTGCATCTTCTGTAGGAAACGCCTCGGCAACGTCAGGCTGAAGCAGAACGACGTTCGTCCCGATTCGATAATCCCGGTAATGTTTGCCCGGGACTCCTTCCTTCATCGAGGCGAAGTCGTACTCAGACCTCATCCCATCCTGGTTTCGGCGACTAACGGGCTTCTTCATAGAACTCCCTCTCGCGGCGTGTAACCTGCCGGGCACTGACGATTCGAATATTCTTGCCACGCTCACTGTGGGCCACAACCAGCATTCGCCCAGATGCCGATTCTCCAATAGTAAGGAAACGCTCTTCGAATGCGGAATGATCAGGATCTGGAAAAGTCGTCGCCAGAGGATCGCCAAAGACCGTTGCGGCCTCCCGAAACCCAACGCCGTGCTTACGCCGGTTCGAGACCTCTTTGCGTAGATCCCACTCGAACTGCATTCGGAATCAGTATAAACAGTTCGGACAGCTGCAGGGTCGGAAGAATGGACGGCAAGCGGGCGCATCCCGTCTGCGGCTTCGGTTTTGACTGTAACGGCCTGATAGCGTCAATCATCCGATTCTAGGAATTCAGGCGCTGCTTATTCCGCACGCACGTATGAAGAACAATGCATGCGTTCACCTTTGGAAAGGATGATGTACGCACCGTCTCCACTAACGTAGACATCACAGGACTGGCGGGGAAGCCTTGGTCCCTCGACGTTTACAGCATGTTTACCGACCGTCGCTTCGAAGGTTTCACAGTAGGCCTCGTTCTCCTCGGGGTTTGCCCGAACGGTGCAGGTGAATTCGCCATCGACGTAGAAGTTGACGGCCTTCGCGGAATCGTTGAAGAACCGAATGTGAGCTTTTGGCGCGCTCTGCGCTAGTAGCAAGGATGCATAGAAAAAACAGAAGGCAGCAAATAGCCGCATAGTCCCTCCTGCCGCGCCTAGACACCGACAATCGTTTGCGGGTTCCCGTTTTGCTTGTCGCACGCGGGCCCCACGACCAGTTGCAATATGTTCACGCGGTTGGAGCTGCGCTCTAATTCCCGCCCTTCTCCATCACCTTGGCGTACGTGGTGAGTGCGAGCAGCGGGAAATAATCCCGGTAGAGGTGATACATCAGATAGAACACGCGCGGGAATCCGGTACCGGTGAAGAACGGCTCATCCCACGATCCATCTTTTCTCTGCGTGCGCAGCAGGTAGGCTACGCCGCGAGCCACCGAATCACTGCGCGTGTCGCCGGCGGCCAGCAATCCCAGGATCCCCCACGCGGTCTGCGATGGCGTGCTGTCGCCTACTCCGCGCAGTGTCGGGTCGTCGTAGGACCCCACGGTTTCGCCCCAGCCGCCGTCAGCATTCTGCACCATGCGCAGCCATTCCGCGCCCTGCTGGATGCAAGGCTCGTGCAGGTCAACGCCCATCGAGTCGAGCCCGCGCAACACCAGCGCCGTACCGTAAATGTAGTTGACGCCCCAGCGCCCGAACCAGCTGCCATCCGGCTCCTGGGCTTTCTTAAGAAATGTGATCGCCCGCTGCACCGCCGGATGATTCTGGTCATACCCGTAAGTCGCGAGCATCTCGAGAATGCGCCCCGTAATGTCGACCGTCGGCGGATCGAGCATGGCGTTGTGATCGGCAAATGGGATGTACTGGAACACCATCTTGTCGTTATCTTTGTCAAACGACGCCCAGCCGCCGTTCTTGCACTGCATGGAAAAAATCCAGTCGATAGCGCGTTGCACCGACTCGCGCTGGTAGCGTCCGTTAGGATGTTCCACGCGGCTTAGCCCCAGGCAAACCATAGCGCTATCATCTACATCCGGGTAAAACTCATTGTTAAACTCGAAGTACCAGCCGCCCGGCTGCCCCTTCTTGTTTTTCACCTTCCAATCGCCCACTGTGCGCACTTGTTTTTGCAGAATCCAGTCGGCGGACTTCACCATTCGCGGATCATTCGCAGGAACTCCCGCCTCACCCAGCGCAAACAGCGCATAGGCCGTATCCCACACCGGCGACATGCAGGGCTGCATACGGAAGGTATCGTCTTCTTCGATACCCAATTTCTCAAACTCATCCAGTGCGCGAATCACCTGCGGATCGTCCAGCGAATATCCCAGGCAACGCAGCGCGATAATCGCGTTCATCATCGAGGGATAAATCGCGCCCAGACCGTCGCTCATCTCGAAGCGCTCAAGCATCCACTTCTCCGCACTCTTCAGCGCGATGGAGCGCAGCGGACGCACATGGACGCGCTCAAACCAGTGCGTCATGCGATCCGCGACCAGAAAGAAATTGCGCCAGGAAACCAGTTTCTTCGCCCAGTGCAGGTGCATGCGCGACTTCTGCATCCCGCCGACAAACAATTCCTCCACGCCCATTTCGCGCGGAATCTTCTTGAACGGTTTCTTGGCATAGCAGATCGACAGCGGCACCAGAATGGCGCGCGACCACGAAGAAATCTCGTAAATGTTGAACCAGAACCAGTTCGGAAACAACACGATCTCCGGCGGAATGGCCGGAACCGCGTCATAGTCATACTGCCCGAAGAAACACAGATAGATCTTGGTGAATGTATTGACTTCGGTGACGCCGCCCAGTTCCAGAATCCTCTTGCGGGCGCGTTCCATTGCCGGATGATCGGCCGTATAACCCGCCAGCTTCAGCCCGAAGTAGGCCTTCACCGATGCACTGATGTTCGACGGCCCAGCGGCGTAAATACTCCATCCGCCGTCTTCATTCTGATGGCGCAGAATCCAGTTTGAGCCTTCTTCATGCTGCTGCGAGAACAGGAACTTGCGCGCAGCCGCGACGGCCGCGCCGACGCGGCTGCCCAGTCCCTCAATTTTTCCGAAGCGAAGCTGTGGGTTCGAACCTAAGGGTGCGCAAGCTATATTGCCATCGGGGGAGTTGTTGTCCATAAATTCGCTACTCCGTTTCAACCGTGAACTCTCGAGCAGATGCGGCCTGCACGCCTGATCCTCTGCTCACTCGCGGGCCAACATCATACTCACTGTTCGCCGCCTTCCAGACGACTGATGCGATTTTCGTGAATCTGCGCAATATGCAACAGTCGGGCCGTGCCCTCGGCTATGTCCCTGGAAAAATCGCGAACGCTTTGCAGGTCGCGGGTTAAGAGCTCCACCGTTTGCGTGAGCGCTTCGTGCCGCTCAGTCAGCCGCTCAAGACGTTCATCAATCGTCATCCCTCACCTCCGCAAAATCCTCACAGATTCCACTTGCGGCTAATCAGCGTTCGCGCTGGCCGGAGCGGCGGCGATCGCCTCCACGATCTCCGGCGGCAGCCCGAAGCGCACATTTTCCGGCATCACTTCGAGTTCCTGCATGTTGTCAAATCCCTTGTTGCGCAGGTAGGCCACGGTTTCTTCCACCAGGCACTCCGGCGCCGAAGCACCGGCGGTCAGCGCAATCGTCGTGGCGCCCTTCAACCACTCCGGCTCAATG